>DATLPF010000228.1:0-77804 GCA_035535875.1 Propionibacteriaceae bacterium | reverse complement strand
CTCTTTCTTCGCCATAAACTCTCTAACTTGTTTCCGCGTACGCCTCATCGGCCGGCCAAAGATGGCCAGCCGAGAAGTTTACGCCAGGACCCGGCCGTACCCAAATCGCCGAATGTCGCCCGAAGATTCCTGGCTCCATCGCTCCCGGCCTCCTCGTCAGAAACTGGGTTAACCCACCTTGCAGTCACTCTGCACACGTTGCAGCGTATGTAGAGCGTGGGGAAAGTGTGCAGAGCAGCGGGTAGTTCGAAAAGGAGCCGGGGCAGTAGAGCTAGGCGAATTTGAGACCGCGCTCGAGTCGCTCTCGGTAGAGGTCGACGCTCTCCTTGAGTGCCTTCAGGATGTACGGCGGAAACTCCATGCCCTGCCTGTGGGCCCACAACAGCCTGTTCTCAACTCGTCCGACTTCGCGCGCGTACCCCTCAAGATCACTATCGAGGCCGAGGTCGATCATCACTCCGCCCATGTCGGCCTTGTATTGCTTCATCTGGTTGGTGCCGACCAGGTGGTAGGACTTCTCCCGCAGCACCCGCGTCAGGAACAGCTGCCAAGGCCGAAGCACCTTGTCCTGGATCATCGCGGTCGCAGACATCTGGTAGAAAGCGAAGTGTCCCGGCTCCTGCTGCTTGATGGGCGTGATGATCGTTTCCGAGATGGCTGTCTCGTCGAGTTCCTTCAGGCCGCGGTTGATCTGGTTGTACGCCAGCACCGCTTGCCGTTCGGTACTGGCACCAGTGAGGAAGTACATCAACTTGGCAATGTCTTGGATGGGTTTCAGATGGGCCAACGCTCCCAAGATCTTGATCTTGAAGGACACGTCGAGGTGCGGTCTGGCAGCGGTCCGGCCAAGATCTTGCTGGAGCCGGTCCAAGATCAGCCCATGCTGGATCTCCTGCGGTTGCCACACGTCGGCGTAGAAGGTTTTGTTGATCTCGTCAACATCGGGCAGCAGGATCAGCAACTCCAGCACATTGCGGTCGACTTCAAGCTCAACTCGAGCCAGATAGTCGATAACGTGCCCGAACTTCCTGGCTACAAGTCCCGGCCGTTTGATCGTCCGATCGACCGAGTCCAGAGGGATCGGCGGGTACAGCTCACCCAACCGCTGAACATGCTCAGCGATCTTCTTCTGGGTGATGTGTTGCCGGGGCACAGTCGCCATTTTAGAGATCCATCGTTGGTGTTGGAACAAGGTTAGGTTTGCCATACCAAATCGTTGTAGGCAACCTCGAACGGTATTCGGAGTGCTCAGCCGATGTGTTTGGTGGCCCTCCACGACCCGCCGGCCGGAGAGGTCGGCTGGTTGGACACGCTTAACTCCCCTAGATCAAGAGCACGAGCAAGATGGCAATGATCAGGATGGCGGCGGCCAGACCTCCGACGACGGCGGCGGTCAAACGGCCCGGCGGTCGCGACTCAGACAACTCGCCGGGCTGCCCACTTGAACTGGCAACGATCGCCGGACTCGAGTAGGTCGGCAGTGGTGGCAACCCCTCAACGACCGGCACCAGCTCACCGAGCCGCTTGGCCGCGAAGAGCAGATCAAGCCGAGCCTGATAGTCCTCCTGGGCCAGCGTTCCCGCTGTGTAGGCCGCATTGAGTCTGGCGTTGAGCCGATCGCGTTCCGCGTCAGTCACCGGAGCGTCGGGGGTGCTCCGATAGGGCGACGAGATCGGCAAGTTGCTGCTCACCCATCCAGGCTACTCGGCGCATGTGCTGACATGGCCCTGCTGGAGACACCAGACTGTGCGCACGGTAACGGCGACCAACGTAAGCCTCCTGACCGTGGCGCTCTACCTTCTGGATCTTGCGATCAAGGTCGTGGCACTGGGCCTGGTACCCGAAGGACGACGCCCGTCATCCGCCTCCGCCTGGCTGCTGCTGATCTTGTTCCTTCCGGTGATCGGCCTGGTGGCATTCTGGTTGATCGGCAGCCCTCGCGGAGTGAAGGTGCGGCTGATGTTTGATCACATTGGCACTTCCCGCATTCCGGGCTATCGGAACATGATCAAGAAGCTCAAGCACACCGCCATCGAGTGGCACCCAATGCTGCCGGTCCAGCCGCTGAAAGGAAAATGGCGACGGCCTGACTTGAGGAACCATCGCAAGATCGTCATAATCGACGGCCGCGTGGCCTTCGTCGGCTCACTGAACATGATCGACGCCAGCTATCACAACCGCAAACACGAGCGAGCGGGCCGTAAGTGGCGCGAGCTGCTGATGCAAGTCAGCGGACCGGTGGTCTTCTCTCTCAACATCATTTTTGCCACCGACTGGTACCTCGAGACCGACGAGGTGCTTCGTGAGGACGTGCAGCCGTACGCGTCCGAGATGGAGCCCGGCGAGGTGCTGTGCCAAGTCGTGCCGAGCGGACCGGGCTTTCCGGACGAGAACAACCTGAGATTGTTCAACTCGCTGATCTACTCCGCCCAACGCCGGCTTTCGATCACCAGCCCTTACTTCGTGCCCGACGACTCATTGCTGTACGACATCACGACCGCCGCGCAGCGCGGCATCGATGTTGAGCTATTCGTTGGCGAGCAGGGTGATCAGTTCATGGTCCATCATGCTCAGAGTTCCTACTACAAAGCCCTCCTCAAGGCCGGGGTGAAGATCTACCTCTACCCTGCTCCGTTTGTGTTGCACTCCAAGCACTTCTCGGTGGACGACGATGTCGCCGTCATCGGGTCGAGCAACATGGACATCCGTTCGTTCAACCTGGACTTCGAGGTCTCGGTGATGTGCCTCAGCCGGTCGCTGACTACGGCCATGCGTCAGGTCGAAGATCACTACCGCTCGTCCCGGGAGCTCACCCTCGTTGAGTGGGCGCGCAGACCGCTGCGAAAGCGCTACATCGACAATGTGATGCGCTTAATGTCCGCTCTGCAGTAACCGGCTGCGAGCGTCGGTATCGCGCGCCGCCGTGGTGAGGAGGAGGGAGCGGAGGCGCTTTTTCCTCCGCGAGCGACGACGAACTAGGCGGATTCTCGATGTTCGCGAGCAATCAACACCGCGCGATGCGCGAGCAGCCACAAATCAATGCGGAGGCGCCATTTCAGGCATCCCGAATTGGGCGAACAGCGTGGTATCGAAGAAGGTGCTGACATGCGAAACGCCCTTGTCTGTCAGCGTCAGCACCTGGATCTGGAATGCCTGATGTGATCCATCTGGCTGCTTCATGTACAGCGCGAAAGCAGGCTGGCCGTTTGCCCAGGTTGGCACCATGATCTGGTCCCCGGGCGCCTCGGCGGGACAATGCGTCTCGATGAGATGCCCAATCGCGACCGGGCCTTCGTACCAGCCAAGGTAGGGCGGCATCTCCCAGACAGCATCATCAGCAAGAAGCTCGACGATCCGCTTGACGTCATAGTTCTCGAAGGCGGCCACGTAGTCAGCAAGCAACTCTTTCGCATGCTCGTCGTCGAGAGGCTTGTCGGGACCTTCCGGGTCGAGCTTGTGCATCTGCGCCCTGGCGCGCTGCAGGCTGCTGTTCACAGCGGCCGTAGACATGTTCAGCAGCTCCGCAGCCTCGCTGGCCTGCCAGGCCAGTACGTCGCGCAAGATCAAGATCGCTCGCTGTGGCGGCGTGAGATGCTGCAAGGCCGCAATGAAGGCCAGCCGGACACTTTCCCGATCCACGACTTCGGCAGCCGGATCATCTGCCGAACCGCCCCACACCACCGAGTCGGGCGCCGGCTCCAGCCAAGTCACCTCGGGACGGGATTCCAGCGGACCGTACGGATCCGAACTCGGCTGGCCAAGCCCAGTGGGCATCGGCCGGCGCTCCCGGCCATTGAGCGCGGTCAGGCAAACGTTGGTCGCGATGCGATACATCCAGGTACGCACCGACGAACGGTTCTCGAAGTTGTGAAAACCCCGCCAGGCGCGTAAGTAGGTCTCCTGGACCAGATCCTCCGCGTCATGAACCGAGCCCAGCATCCGATAGCAGTGCACGGTCAATTCCCGGCGCAGCGGCTCGACCAAGGACGCGAAAGTATCGTCGTCAATGGCAACAGTCATGTCTTGGAACCTACTCGCCCTTTATTTGGAGCTGCTCGCGCATCGCGCTTGGAGTCCGCCGCCGTCGTCGTCGCTCGCAGCTGTAAGCCAGTGTGGTGGGCTGCGAAAGCCAGCAGATCGGCCCCTTCCGCCGCGATGAGGGCGGTTGGCTTTCCGATTCCGTGGCCCGTTGAGACCTCGATCCGCGTCAGGATCGGCTGGTCACCGGCTTGGGCCTGCTGCAAGGTGGCCGTGAACTTGTGACTGTGCAGCGGCACAACGCGATCGTCATGATCGCTGGTGAATACCAAGGTCGCTGGGTAGCTGATTCCCAGGCGGACGTTGTGCAGCGGCGAGTACGCCAGAGCTCGCGTGAATTGCTCTGGGTCGTCCGGATTCCCGTAATCGGAGATCCAGGCCGCGCCGATGGTGAACAGATGGAAGCGAAGCAGGTCCAGGACTCCGACCGCCGGAAGCGCCACCGCCGCCAGGTCGGGACGCTGCGTCAGCACGGCTCCGACAAGCAAGCCACCGTTGCTGCGGCCGTGCAGGGCGAGTTGTCGCGTGGTGGTGACCCCGGTCTGTTTGAGATGTTCGGCCACTGCGATGTAGTCATCGAAGACGTTCTGCTTGCGAGCCAGGCGGCCGGCCTCGTACCAGGCAGTGCCGAACTCTCCCCCGCCTCGCAGATTGGCGATCGCCAGCAGGCCACCCCCAGCTAGCCAGCCTGACCAGCCTGGTCGATAGTCCGCGAGCACGGGGATCTTGAACCCTCCGTAGCCATACAGCAGGGTCGGTTGCGGCCCAGTCCGGTCGGCATCAGCCGGTGTGATCAGGAAGTAGGGCACCGGCGTACCGTCCTTGCTCATCGCGGCATGACGTTCCATCACGATCTGTGGGCCGGCGAAGGCATCGTCGGCCGGCTGGATGAGACCCGCGAGCGAGGTCACAGCGGCTGAACCGGTCTCGATCAGATAGCTGTGTGTGGGCGAGGTGATCGATGAGAGGCCGATGAACGCCTCATCGTCGCCGCGCTTGGCATTCAGTCCGACGACCGCACCCCCAAGTGCCTCGACAGCCTGAGCCATGGAACCGTCCCGGCTGATCCGGATGACCTGAGGGTGCGCATCGGCAAGGTAGACCAGGATGAACCCGTCGCCGGCGGCCCTCGCGTCCAACAGCGTGTCTTCGGACTCGGCGACCACCTCCTGCCAGCGGAGCTGTCCAGTGTCCTCGAAGGAGTCAAGATCGACAGCAACCAGCCGTCCGGCCTCGGCCTCAAGATCCGTTCGCAGATAGAGTGTGGCGGCGTCCGAACCGGCCAACACGAATTCCGCAACAGCCTCGTCGATGATCTTGATCGGCCTGCCGACCTCGCTGCGCTCACCGGAGATGATCGGATAGACCCACAGTCGGTTCTTGTTTTCAGTTCCTTCGACGATGCTGACCACCAGGTAGTGGTCATCGTCGGTGACTTCCCCCCAGAACATCAACTGATCATTTTCCGGAAATTCCATGATCAGCTCGTCCTGATCTTGAGGGTCACCGATGCGATGGACCCGCAGCTTGGGTCCGGACAAGGAGGCGGTCTGCGTACCGTCCGCTTGACCCTCATGATCAAAATGGGTGTAGACATAGGAGCGATGATCAGGCAACCATTCCGCCTGGGAGAACTTGGTCTGGATCAGCGCATCGTCCACTTGGTCTCCGGCGGCGGCCAGACTCAGCAGCCGAAACGTCGTCCAGTCACTGCCTGCTTCGCTGACCCCGTACGCCACCAGCTGACCGTCCCCGCTCACTGTCAAGCTGGCCAATGAGCTCGTGCCGTCTGGTGAGAACGTATTGGGATCCACCAACACTCGCCCGCCGGCCAGTAACTCCTGCAGTGACGAGGCGACGAAGATCACGTCCTGGTTCTGGCTGCCGTCGTTCCGCGATACGAAGTAATGCCCGGCACGCTCGAATGGCACACCCGCCCGCGGCCGTTTCATCACTCGCTGCATCGTCTCGAGAAACCATGACCGATCTGGCAGCGACTCTAGGTAGCGAGCAGTGAGCTCGTTCTGCCGCTTGACCCAGTCAGCGGTTTCGGGCGAGTCCGGATCTTCCAGCCACCGGTATGGGTCGGCGATAGGCCGTCCGTGGAGCACCTCGACGACGTCATCCCGACGCGTTTCCGGAAAGCGAGTCACGCTCCAGAAGGCTACCGGCCTCGCCCCCCGTGAGCTTGAGTCGATGGGGTCTACACAGCTTGCTGACGGTCTGCACGGTTTGCAAGCCATGTAGACCGTCAGAAAACGACGTGCACGTAGGTTTCGACCCCCCGGTGTGGGGATTTGGGCGCGCTAATTCATCGCTTGTTGAATTAGCGCCTGGTTGGTTCTATCGTCTGTCTATGGCGCTGCTCGTGGACCTTGTCGACATCGACTCGAGCATGATCAGTGCGGTCGGCGGCAAGGCGCTCAATCTCGGAATCTTGAGCTCAGCTGAACTGCCGGTGCCAGGTGGTTTCTGCGTCACAACTGAGGCGTATCGGTTGGTGGTGCACAGGCAGCTGGATGACTTGATGGACAAGCTCGCGGGCGCGACGGACGCGGGCGGGGTGGCCGAAGCGGCTAAAGAGGCCCGCCGGCGAGTGCTGGCGCTCGAGCCTCCGCCCGAGTTGCGAACCGCAACCACTGATCATTACGACGCCCTTGGTGTCGATGAACCGGTGGCGGTCCGCTCCTCTGCCACGGCAGAGGACCTGGCGTACGCCAGCTTCGCCGGGCAACAAGACACCTACCTCAACGTGGTCGGTTCCGCGGCGCTGCTCGATGCCGTCCGGCGGTGCTGGGCATCGCTGTGGACCGATCGAGCCGTTAGTTACCGCAATGCCAACGCAATCGACCACCGCAGCGTGACGCTGGCCGTGGTCGTGCAGCGCATGATCGATTCGGCGGCTGCTGGCGTGATGTTTACCGCGAACCCGATCACCGGCAGCAGGAACGAAACCGTGATCGACGCCAGCCCAGGACTTGGGGAGGCCGTAGTCTCTGGCGCCGTCAACCCGGACCATTTCGTCGTGAACTCTGTCGACCGAAGGATTGTCAGCCGGCGGCTCGGCGACAAGCGTCTAATGATCACCAGCACGCCAGGTGGCGGCACCGAGCACCGTGAGCTGGCCGATCAGAGTTCGGAAGCCTGCTTGGACGATGATCAGGTGTTGCGACTCGTTGATCTTGGCCAACAGGTACAGCGGCTGTACGGAGCGCCCCAGGATACTGAATGGGCGCTCGACCCAGCGGGAAACCTGTGGCTGACCCAGGCGCGACCAATCACGACGCTGTATCCGTTGGCCCTGACCCACCGGCCCGGGCTGCGGGTCTTGATGTGCTTCTCGTTGGCACAAGGCCTGACGCGACCGATCACCCCGATGGGCATTGCCGCCATTCGATTGATCGGCACGTCTGTCGCCACAGCGATCAAAATGCCCCCCGCCGAGCCATTGGCCGGCCCACCCGCCATGCATGCCCCCGGTCAGCGAGTCTTCTTGGACGTGACCAGCGTGCTGCGCAACCGGATCGGGCGCAGGGCAGTGATCAGAGTGTTCGGAGTCATGGAAGCGCGCGCGTCAGCGGTTTTGAAGACTCTTGCCGAGCGCCCTGAGTTCTCGATCCTCGAGAAGTCAGACCATACTGCGCTCCGGCACATTGCTGGCGCCCTGATCCGCAACAAAGTGCCGGTGCGCGTGGCTGCCGGGCTGGCCAATCCGGAACTGGCCTATCGCGGCGTTGCCGCCACCGAGCGGCGGCTACGCCGAGCGCTGACCCTACCCGCCAACGCGACAGCGTCCCAGCGCCTGGACTTCGTCGAGCGGCGACTCGGTGACTTGTTCTTGCTCATGCCGCGCACCTTCGCGTACGCGGTGGGCGGTCTGCTGATGCTGGCCGCGTCTCGGCGTTTGCTGCGTGACGTGGCCCAACCTGGCGAGCTGCAAGAGGTGCTGCGTGGACTGCCGCACAACATCACCACCGAAATGGATCTCAAGCTCTGGAAGCTGACCGAGGAGATTCGCAACAACGAGCCCTCGCGTACGGTCTTCACCGACCTGGCAGTACCTGATCTGCTGCAGCGTTACCGGGAGCGAGCGTTGCCTCCCGTAGCACAGCGTGGCCTTCAGGGATTCCTGCGCCGATTCGGCCATCGGGCGGTCGCCGAGATCGACCTTGGCATGCCGCGCTGGTCAGATGATCCGAGCTACCTACTCGGGGTGATCAGCAACTATCTGCGCCTCGATCCTGACGATCTTGACCCGGTCTCGCAGTTCCGTGCTGGCGAGGCGAAAGCGGAGTCCATGATCACCAGCCTGATGACGCGAGCCGCTGAGCGCAGCCGGCTCCGGGCGCGCCTGGCTGGCTGGACGCTGCGGCGGGTGCGCCAGCTCGTCGGCTTGCGTGAGGCGCCGAAGTTCCTGCTGATCATGGCGCTCGCTGCCATGCGCCAGCAGCTGAAGGAAGTCGGACGCCAGCTCGCCGACGCAGGGACGATCGATCACGTACACGATGTCTTTTTCCTCGACTTGGGCGACGCCCGCCGCGGCCTGGCTGGCGAAAACCTGCGAGCGCTGGTTGCCGAGCGACGTGAGGCGTACGAGCAGGAGCTGAAGCGGCGGCACATTCCCCGTCTGCTCCTCTCCGACGGGACGGAGCCAGAAGCCGTGGCTGTCGAGACCGTCCGGACGGACGGCGCGCTTGCCGGCAGTCCAGCCTCGGCTGGCACGGTCACGGGCCGGGCGCGGGTGGTGCTGGATCCGGTGGGCGCTCACCTCGAGCCCGGTGAGATCTTGGTCGCGCCCTCGACCGATCCCGGCTGGACTCCGCTGTTCTTGACAGCCGGCGGCCTGGTGATGGAGATGGGCGGCTCGAACTCCCATGGCGCGGTCGTCGCGCGCGAGTACGGGATTCCTGCCGTCGTTGGTGTGCCCGAGGCAACGCACAAGATCGAGACGGGCCAACTGATCACCGTGGACGGGGCCGCTGGGCTGGTAACCCTCGCGGCTAACGCTTACGTGGGCTCGACCAGCTCAGAGGTCCGGCGCTCGCGGTGAGCATCCAATGCAGCGAAGACCCGCTCGGACACCTCATCGACCTCACCGAGGCCGTTCACCTCGACAAGCAACCCGCGTGAGCGGTAGACGTCGAGCAACGGCTCGGTCTGCTCGAGGTAAACCTGCAGGCGTACCCGGATGGTTTCCTCGTTGTCGTCGGATCGGCCGTCGATCGCCGCCCGTCTGAGTAACCGTGCGACGACTTCGTCCGTGTCGGCCAGCAGCGAGATGACCGCGTCAAGCGGGCGGTCCGTCTCGGCGAGGTAGTCGTCGAGAGTCCGCACTTGCTGCAACGTACGCGGGTAACCGTCGAGCAGAAAGCCCGTCTGGCAGTCAGGCTGCGCCAACCGGTCCTTCACAATCTCATTGGTGATCTCGTCGCTCACGTAGCCTCCGGACTCCATGATCGCCCGCACCTGCCGGGCCAGCGGCGTGTCGGCGTTTTTCATGGCGCGGAAGATGTCACCGGTCGAAATTGCCGGGATCCTGTAGTGCTCAGCGATCCGCTTGGCCTGGGTACCTTTGCCTGCGCCGGGAGGGCCCATGATGAGGAGTCGCATTAGCGGAGGAACCCTTCGTAGTTGCGCTGCTGAAGCTGGCTCTCGATCTGTTTCACGGTATCGAGCCCGACACCAACGATGATCAGGATTGAGGTGCCGCCGAAGGGGAAGTTCTGATTGGCGTTCAAGAGGATGAACGCGATCGAGGGCAGCAGCGCGATCAGTCCGAGATAGAGCGAGCCCGGGAACGTCAGGCGGGACAGTACGAAGCTGAGGTAGTCCTCGGTCGGCTTCCCGGCACGGATGCCGGGGATGAAGCCGCCGTACTTCTTCATGTTGTCAGCGACCTCGTTGGGGTTGAACGTGATCGCGACGTAGAAGTAGGCGAAGAACACAATCAGCAGGAAGAAGCTGGCGATGTAGATCGGATGGTCGCCCTTGACGAAGTTCGCACTGATCCACGACGAGAATTTGTCGTCTGGCCGGAACTGGGCATAAAGAGCCGGCAGGTAGAGCAGTGACGACGCAAAGATGACGGGGATGACACCGGCCTGGTTGACCTTGATGGGGATGTACGTGGTGGTGCCACCGAACATCCGCCGGCCCACCATCCGCTTGGCGTACTGCACAGGGATGCGGCGCTGTGACAGTTCGACGAAGATGACGCCGGCCATCACGAGCAAGCCCAACGCGATGACCACCAGGAAGATGACCCAGCCCTGCGAGCCCGGCCGGGCGACCTTCAGGCTCCACAGCGCGCTCGGGAAAGTGGCAGCGATCTGGGTGAAGATCAGTACCGACATGCCGTTGCCGACGCCGCGTTCGGTGATGAGCTCACCTAGCCACATGATCACGCCGGTGCCGGCCGTCATCGTCAGGATCATGACGACCACAGGGAAGATGCTCTTGTCGTAGACCAGGCCGGGGCATCCGGTGAAGAGCCGGTCGTTCACCGCCACCGTGACGAAGGCGGTGGAGTTGAGCACGGCCAACACCAGGGTCAGGTAGCGGGTGTACTGAGTGATCTTGGTCTGCCCTGATTGGCCCTCTTTCTTCAGGGCTTCCAGTCGCGGGATGACCACCGTCAGTAGTTGCAGAATGATGCTGGCGGTGATGTAGGGCATGATGCCCAATGCGAAGATCGCGAGCTGGAGTAATGCACCGCCGGAAAAAAGGTTGATCAACGCGTACAGACCTTGCTGCTCGCCGGTGGTCGCCTGCTTGAGGCAGAAGCTCACCTGCTTGACGTTGACGTTCGGCGTCGGGACGATCGAACCGAGTCGGAAAATCGCAAGGATCGTGAGTGTGAAGAAGATCTTCTTGCGTAGGTCCGGAGTCCGGAACGCGTTGGCGAACGCGGCGAGCACCCGTGCCCTCCCTTTCTCGCGACAATCCTGGACGCGTCACTGAACTGCCTGCGCCTTGCCACAAAACGCAGCTCACGCGAACAGGACCGACCGACTTTATCAAGAACCGACTCCGAAGCCCGCATCGTCTCGGAGGCCCCCAGAGCCGTTCCCTGAAAGACCCCACTCTAGGTCGGCCATACCAGGCCCGGGCGTGCTCAGCCAGGCGGAGCAGCCTGCGCAAGCAAACCGAGCTCGCTGGCGCGGCGGGCCGCGTCCGCCCGGGATCGGCCATTCAACTTCATCAAGATGCTGCTGACATGCATCTCGACGGTGCGCGGGCTCAGAAACAGCTCGCGTGCGATCTCCCGATTGGTCCGTCCGTTGGCCACCATCCGGACGATCTCCACCTCGCGGCGGGTCAGGCCGCCGTTCTCCAGCTGCGTGGCCGTTCGCCTACCCAGCCGCCGTTCGGGCTGCTCCCCCAGTGCGCTGAGCGCGGCAGCGACCTGGTTGGCCAGCGGCTTCGCTCCGAGCCGTCGAGCCGTCCGGTAGGCGGCGACAAGATGCTGCACGGCCTCTTCATGTCGACCAGCGGCGGCAAGAACGGCTGCCACACGGCGCTGCGACTCCGCGCGTTCGAACGGTGCATCGTAGGCCTGCAGCAGCACCAGCGCCCGTGCGAACTGGTCGCCAGCCTGCTCAGCGCTTCCGTCGATGAGCGTAATCTCGCCCAACGCGTGCGAGAGCGCAGACATCGCCTCATCCTGACCAACATCAGCCGCGATCTGAGCGAGGGCCGCAGCGCAGGCCCGGGTACCGGCGGCATCACCGGACTCGGCGAAGAACGTGGTAGCCCAACGCAGGGGTGAGATCACATAGTGTCGCTCTTCGGTCTGCTTCCACCGTTCCAGCAAGGTCCAGCAGTGACCCGCCGCAGACTGCGTGTCGCCCTCCACGCTGTCCACAATGGCTAGTCCCCAGCCTGATAACAGCTCCATAGCCGCGAGTTCGATCCGCCGCGCGATGGTCGCCGATTCCAGTAGCAGTGGCCGCGCCTGTCTTGCTTGGCCGCGCAAGCCGAGTATCGATCCGAGCTGGCCGGTGGCGACCGCGCGGGCGTGAGCCGACGCATCGGAGGACCCAATGACCTGCCGGCACAGCTTGGCTGCACGGTCCCAGTCCCCGGACTGCCGCAGCACAGCGGTCAGGCAAGCCAGGCACAGCTGTGCGGTGGGCTCGAGACCGTTGGCGGAGCAGAAGCTATATGCCTCGTCGTAGGTTGCGCTTGCGCCCGCGTAGTCTCCGGCATGTTCCAGCGCATCGGCCAGCCGCTGGTAGATCTCGGCCGCCGGTCCGGCGAGGCCGTGCTCCAGCGCCATTGCCAAGCCGGCGCGCACCAGCTGCACCCCCTGGTGACCCTCGCCCATGCGGGCCCGGGCGTTTCCCTCCTGCCCAAGGATGCGGGCTTGCAGGTCCACTCGCTGCGCTGCGCGCGCCTGCTGCGCCGCGGTCTCCAGCAGGCTGAGTGCTGCCCGGAAGCTGCCGGCCGAGCGCAGATGGGCTGCAGCCGCCAGGCGTTCGGCGGCCGCGTCCGCCAGTGCATTGGCTGCCGTAAATGCCGTAGCGGCACGTTCCCGGCTGGCCAACGCCTCCTGCCAACGGCCCTGCAGTTCCAGCACGGCGGCGAGCCGGCGCTGCGCATCGCCCAGGCGAATCAGATCGCCGTCCCGGTCGCGTCCGTCAGCGACCTCGCGCCACACGGTGGCCGCAGGGCCGAGGTCACCCGCCAGCTCGGCGCATCGGGCAAGACGCTCCAGGCTGTCCAGCCGGGATCGGTCGTCCTCACCTTCCGGCCACAATTCCAGCGCGCGCCGGAAGGCGCGTGCCGCATCGCGGTAGGCGTGCAGCGCGCAAAACCCGTCAGCGGCTGCGAGCAACGCTTCTCGAGCCCGCTCGGGTTGCCGGCCCAGTACCCAGTGCTCGGCGACGACGGCAGGCGCGGCGCGGTCGCCTGCCAACCGTTGCGCCACCGCACTGTGCAGTTTGATGCGCGTCGTCCACGGGATGTCGCTATAGAACGCGTCGCGGACCAGCGCGTGCCGAAAGGCCATTCTGTCGTCCGGTTCTTCAGTGACGATGCCCTGGCGGACCAGTTCATCGGGCCATGCGTCGAGTCCGGCGACTGCCCGTACCAGCTCCGGATCGAAGACCTGGCCCGCCACCGCCGCTGCCATGGCCGCGGCGCGCGCATCGTCTGAAAGCCCGGTCGCCCGCAGCAGTACGGCATCACGCACGCTGTCAGGCAGCGGAACGTCCGCGCCGTCGAGGAGCTCCAGGCCGGATGGCCCTGGCTGCAGGAGCCCACTGGCAGCAAGCGCGGCCGCGAGTTCGGTTACATACAAGGGAATGCCGTCGGTCCGGTCGAAGACGGCTCGGCGCAGGGTCGGCGCGGCTGACCCCAGAGTCCGGGCCACCAGTACCGCGGTGGACACCGCGTCCAGCGGTTCGACCAACACTTGTCGCAGGTGACCAGAGCGACGCAGCTCGCTGCGCATCCGCCGGATCGGATGCGCTCGCGGTAGCTCGTCGCTGCGATACGCAGCCAGCATGAGCAGCGGCTGCTCGGACAGTGTTCGGGCCAGCGCGGGCAGCAGTTCCAGGGTCGCGTCGTCGGCCCACTGCAGGTCGTCGAGGAACAGCGCTGTCGGCTGCCGCGCCGCGATCGCCGCCAATGCCGAGCGGATCGCTTCGAAGAGCGTGGCCGGGTCGCCTCCACGGGCCGCTGGACCGAGCTCGGGCAGCAGCAGCGCCAGATGAGCAGCAAGCGGTCCCGCGATGAGCGGTCCCCCGGCCGTCGAGCGGTGGTATGCGCGCAATACCTCGACCAGCGGCCCGAACGCTGAGGCGCCGCCCGGTGTCGCGAAGCCTTCCAGCACGGTGAGACCGGACCCGGTGAGCACACGCCGTGCCAGCGTGGTCTTGCCGACCCCAGCCTCGCCGGCGAGCAGGATCAGCGACCCGTGACCGGCGAGCGCTTCGGCGACCGGCGAGGCCAGCAGCGCGCGCTCACGCTCCCGGCCGACGAGCTCGTCCTCACTCATAGGAGGGTCAGCCGGCGGTGTGCGCACGCAGCATGGCGGCGACCGAGCGATCGACGTCATCGGGGCCAGTCGACCAGTTCGACACCGAGATCCGTACGGCGGCCTGGCCCTTCCACACGGTGCCGCTCATCCAGCAGGTGCCGTCGTGTTGCAGGCGTTCCAGCACTCGGTAAGTATGCCCGTCATTGTCCCCATCGGGCGCATGGAGGCGTACGAGCACCTGGTTGAGCACCACCTCATTGAGCACCTCCACGCCGTCAGCAGCGGCGAGTTGCTCGGCGAAGCGCTGCGCCATGGCGCAGCAGCGCTCGACCATCTCGGCAATGCCGCTGCGACCCAGCGCCCGGATCGCGGCGTAGACAGCGAAACCGCGAGCGCGCCGGGAGTGCTCGGGGTTGTAGTCGAGCGCGTCGCGCTGACCGTCCGAACCGTGCACGAGGTAGCTGGCTCGGACGCCCATCGCGGCTCGATGTGCCTCGGGGTGGGCGCAGAAGACCAGGCCGGAGTCATACGGCACGTTGAGCCACTTGTGTGCGTCGGTGGCCCACGAGTCAGCACGCTCCACGCCGGCCACCAAGCGTCGCAAGCGCGGACTGGCCGCGGCCCACAGCCCGAACGCGCCATCGACATGTACCCAGGCACCGTGCCCATGAGCGACGTCGCAGATCTCACCGACCGGATCGACTGCTCCGGTGTTCACGTTGCCCACCTGGGTGCACACGATGGCCGGTCCATCGTCTTGCTCCAAGGCACGCCGCAGCGCTGCCAGCTGCATCCGACCCTGAGCATCCATCTCGACCTCGACGATCGAGGCGGTGCCAAGGCCAAGCAACCGCAGCGCCCGGTCAATCGTGCCGTGACGACCCTGCCCCGCGATGACCTGCAGCCGGGGTGCTCCGCACAATCCGGCAACTTCCGTGTCCCAGCCGACCCGGCGCAGCATCTCGTAGCGGGCAGCCGCCAATCCAGTGGTGTTGGCAAGCTGGGCACCGGTCACGAAACCCACCGAAACCTGCCTCGGCAGGCCGAGCAATTCGGCCAGCCATGCGCCGGCTACCTCCTCTACGACGCTGGCAGCCGGCCCGAGGACATATAGGCCGGCATTTTGGTCCCACACCGAGGTCAGCCAGTCGGCCGCAACTGCTGCCGGTGTCGCACCACCGACCACGAAGCCGAAGAAGCGGCCGCTCGATGACGGAACGACGCCGGGCTCGGCCGCCGCGGCCAGCGCCGCAATGACCTCGCGCGACTCGGCGGGCTCCTCCGGAAGCGGGCCACCGAGCGTCGCGCGCAGTTCGGCGAGGCTCGCGGTGCTGCGTACCGGACGGTCCGGCAAGCCTTCGAGGTACATCAATGCTCGATCGAAGGCCTCGCCGAGCGGGGCCTTCCAATCCGGCGGATCAACGGTGATCGCACTCATCGCACAAGCCTCCCTCTTACGCCCAGGGCGCCTCAGCGCCGCACCTCATAGACGTAGTTGAACGGCGTCTCGTCTTGTACAACCCAAGCTTGTCGCCAATGCCGACGTTCGCGGCGTGGACGGTGGCACCTAGGTCCCCCACAAATCGGCCGAGGAACTCATGCAGCTTGCTATCGTCGACAATCATCGCGTTCTCCCTGGTGTGCGGGGGCTTATGCCCGTAGCTCTACCCCGCACGATAGGAGTTCGGCTGCGGGTCAACATCCGGCAAATCACGGGGTTTTGGGCCCAGCCCTACGTTGCAGCTGTCACAATCGGCGAGCCCAGACGACGTGAGCTTTTCGCCGATCGACAACGTCTTACTAACGAAAACGTGTGTGGTGTCGAGGACGACAGTCTTGCCATGATGTGAGCCTGGTCGGCCTCACCGCCAGCGGGCCTGACGGATCACCGCCGCCGACCCCTGCACTCGACCGGAAGGCAGGTGCAGTCGTGTCACGTGCTCACCGGGCTCTGCACCGAGCCGGCGAGGTTGACGTGCACCCCGCGCGTCGGATCGCAGCATTGCTGACCACAACGCTGGCCGGCGTACTGGTGCTGCTCGCTCTGCTTGCTCCGGATGAGTTCGGCCGTCTTACTCCTGCCGCATTCGTCAGCATCCCGCTGGAGGGAGTTCTCGGCGTCGCTCTGCTGCTTTTCCTCCCGGCGAGGGCGAGGCCGGCGGCCGCGACGCTTTTTGGAGTGGCGCTCGGCCTGTTGGCCATCATGAAGCTGCTCGACACGGGTTTCTTCGCAGTCCTCGGCCGGCCGTTCGACCCCGTACTCGACTGGAGGCTGCTCGATGACGCCATGAGGTTCCTCGCCGGATCCATCGGGCCACTGCCGGCGATCGGCTCCCTCGCTACTGCGGTAGTTCTGAGCACCGCGCTGGTCATCTCCATGGCGCGATCAGTGCAACACCTGGCCGGCCTGGTGGTGCGGCACAACGCAGCTGCGGCGCGCGCAGTTGTCGTTCTCGCCAGCCTTTGGCTCACCTGCGCCATGCTCGGCAGTCAGATCGTCCCCGGCGTACCCGTCGCAGCTGAGGGCTCAGCCGTCTACCTCCAACACCATCACCGCCCGGTCGGGCCTGCGCTACAGGATCGGCCAACAGTTCCCGCGGATGGCGGTGCTGATGCCTTTGGCAACACACCGGGAGAGGACCTACTGACGGCACTGCGTGGCAAGGACGTCGTCCTTGCCTTCGTCGAAAGCTACGGGCGCGACGCCGTCGAGGATCCAGAATTTGCATCCCAGGTCGGTGCGGTGCTCGACGCGGGTGATCATCGGCTTCGCGCTGCTGGATTCGCTTCCCGGAGCGCCTTTCTCACCTCACCGACCGCGGGCGGCAGTAGCTGGCTCGCCCACGCCACCTTGCTTTCCGGTTTGTGGATAGACAACCAACAGCGATACAACGACCTCGCCTCCAGTCACCGCATGACCCTCACCAGCGCCTTCCGGCGCGCGAACTGGCGCACGGTCGGCGTCATGCCAGGCAATGACTCGGCCTGGCCGGAGAGTGAGTCCCTGGGCTACGACCAGATCTACGAGGCAAAAGAGATGGGGTACAAAGGCCCTCGATTCAGCTGGGCGACCATGCCCGACCAATACACACTGGCGAGGTTCGAACGCACCGAGCACACCCGTCGAAAGCGCGAACCTGTGATGGCAGAGATCACGCTTGTCTCAAGTCACGCTCCCTGGGAACCCATCCCACAACTCATCGACTGGCGAAATGTTGGTGATGGCTCGGTCTTTGACACGATGGCCGCAGCCAACGATCCACCGGAAGCCATCTTGACGAGGATTCCGGCGCGGGTACGCGCCGACTACCGAGCGTCCATCGAATACTCGCTCAGCAGCCTGATCTCCTACGTGGAGACCTACGGCGACGACAATCTCGTACTGATCTTTCTCGGTGATCATCAGCCCTCCCCGATCGTCACCGGTCAGGGCGCCAGCCGCGACGTACCGATCACGATCGTTGCGCGCGACCGATCGGTCTTGAATCGGATCGCACCGTGGAGTTGGCAGGAAGGCCTCAAGCCCAATGCCCAGGCGCCAGTCTGGGGGATGGATGCCTTCCGCGATCGATTCCTGACCGCCTTCGGGCCAAAGACCAAGCCAATCAGTGGCTCCCACTGATTGGCTTATCTTTGCTGCGCGCGAGCAGCAATTTGGTCACACCTAGAGCTCGGTTGTGGTGCCACCCGCGTCGGCGATCTTCTCCTTGGCTGATGCGGAGAAGGCGTGCGCACTCACCTGCAGTACGACGGAGATGTCTCCGGCGCCGAGGATCTTGACAGGCGCGCCGGCGCGTACGGCCCCAGCCGCAACCAGATCCGCTACGCCGACCGTGCCCCCGTCAGGAAACAGCTGACCCAGCCGATCCAGATTCACGACCTGGTACTCCACCCGGAAGGGGTTCTTGAAGCCACGCAGCTTGGGCAAGCGCATGTGCAGCGGCATCTGGCCGCCCTCGAAGTTCTGCGGCACATTCTTGCGGGCTCCGGAGCCCTTGGTACCGCGGCCGGCTGTCTTGCCGCGCCTGCCGGCCTCGCCGCGACCGACCCGAGTCTTCGCTGTCTTGGCTCCCGGTGCCGGCCGAAGGTGATGAACCTTCAACGCCATGTCAGTCGACCTCCTCTACGGCCACCAGATGGGCAACCGTCTTGATCATGCCGCGAACCTCCGGCCGATCCTCGCGCACCGACTCGTCGCCGACCCGCTTCAAACCCAAGGTCCGCAGAGTGTCCCGCTGATTCTGCCTGCCTCCAACCCCGCTACGCACCTGGCGGATCTTCAACTGCGTCATCATGAGCCCACTGCCTCACGCGCCCTCAGCAAAGCCGCCGGCGCAACATCCTCGACAGCCTTGCCACGGCGTTTGGCCACCGCCTCCGGCTGCTCGAGACTCTGCAACGCAGCCACCGTCGCATGCACCACGTTGATGGCGTTGGAAGAACCGAGTGACTTCGAGAGCACATCGCGGACACCGGCGCACTCCAGCACCGCACGAGCCGAACCACCGGCAATCACCCCGGTACCCGGGGAAGCCGGCCGCAGCAGCACAACACCGGCAGCCTTCTCGCCCTGCACCGGGTGCGGGATCGTGCCCTGGATGCGCGGTACGCGGAAGAAGTGCTTCTTCGCCTCCTCAACACCCTTGGCAATCGCCGCCGGTACCTCCTTGGCTTTGCCGTAGCCCACTCCGACCGTGCCATCGCCGTCGCCCACCACGACAAGCGCGGTGAAGCTGAACCGGCGACCACCCTTCACGACCTTGGCCACCCGGTTGATCGCGACCACGCGCTCGATGTAGTTGCTTTTCTCGGCGGCTTGGCCACGACGATCGTCACGGCCGCGACGCTCCCCACCGGCACCGCCAGTGCGGCGCTGGGTTCCAGTCAATTCGCTCTACCTTCCGTTTTGATCGAGGTGCTTGCAGCCTCGACCCATCATCGTCGCGGTCGAGGTGCTTGCAGCCTCGGCCCATATCGTCGTCAAAATCCGAGGCCGCCCTCGCGGGCGCCGTCCGCCAGCGCCGCAATTCGTCCGTGGTACTTGTATCCCGCGCGGTCGAAGACCACGCTCTCCACGCCTACAGCCTTGGCGCGCTCGGCGATGAGACTTCCAACCTGCTTTGCCTTGTCGGACTTGTCGCCAGTGGCCGCTCGCAGCGGCGCCTCCATGGTAGAGGCCGAGGCGAGCGTACGGCCCTGGGTGTCGTCGATGACCTGGGCGTAGACGTGACGCGCCGAGCGAGTCACGACCAGCCGCGGACGCTCTGGAGCGCCAAAGACCTTCTTGCGCACCCGAACCTGCCGGCGGAGTCGCGCTGCGCTCCTGGGCGACATGTGCTTGTGCTGAGATAGCGAAACCGCCATCGTCATTTACCAGCCTTTCCAACCTTGCGGCGAACCCTCTCGCCCGCGTAGCGAACACCTTTGCCCTTGTACGGCTCGGGCTTGCGGAGCTTACGAATGTTCGCTGCGACCTCACCGACCTGCTGCTTATCAATGCCGAGCACCGAAAACCGGGTCGGCGTATCAACGTTGAACGTGATGCCCTCCGGCGCAATCACCTTGACCGGGTGGCTGTATCCGAGCGCAAACTCCAGCTCCGTCGGACCCCGTGAGACAACGCGGTAGCCGACGCCGACAATCTCGAGCTTCTTCTCATAGCCAGTGGTGACACCGGTGACCATGTTCGCGACCAAGGTGCGCGTCAGGCCGTGCAGCGACTTGCTCACCCGCTCGTCGTCGGGCCGGGTAACTTGCAGCTCGCCGTTCTCACCACGGTTGATCTTGATCGGTTCCTTGACCCGATGCTCAAGAGCGCCTTTCGGGCCGAGGACCTTGACCAGCTGGCCGTCCACGGTCACTTCGACGCCGGCCGGAATCGAGACCGGCAGCCTGCCAATGCGTGACACTTCTCTACCTCCTCGTTCCGCCACTCACCACACGTACGCGAGGACTTCGCCGCCCACGCGGTTGTTGTGCGCCTGCCTGTCAGTGAGCAGACCCTGAGACGTCGAGATGATGGCAATGCCGAGCCCGCCCAGCACTTTGGGCAGCCCGGTCGACTTGGCGTACACCCGAAGCCCAGGCTTGGAGATCCGGCGTACCCCGGCGATCGACCGCTCCCGGTTTTGGCCGTACTTCAACGTGATCGAGAGTGTCTTGCCGACATGGCCCTCGGCGGGGTCGTCCACCGTGTAACTGGCGATGTAGCCCTCGTTGGCCAAGATCTCGGCGATCTCCACTTTGATCTTGCTGTGCGGCATGGTGGCGGTCTCGTGATACGCCTGGTTGGCGTTCCGGACGCGCGTCAGCATGTCCGCTATCGGGTCTGTCATGGTCATGAGTTGAGTGCTCTACTTTCTCGGAGTGGTTTCCGTCAGGACCTGTTCCGCTAAGGCGTTATCGAGGTCTGGCGCTTCGGTGCGCGCCTCCTGGGGAGTCGCGGCGCCTCGCCTGTTCCTCCCTGTGGGTGCAGCCCAGGGGCGAGCCTGCCCGTCGCCGCGACTCCGTTGAGTCCGACGACTTGCGCCGAGCGCAGCAACGATGAGAGACGAATCCAGCATCTAAATCACCACGACGATTTCGTGATACCGGGCAACTCGCCCTTGTGTGCCATCTCGCGCAGACAGATGCGACACAGGCCGAACTTGCGGTAGACCGCCTTCGGCCGGCCGCATCGCTGGCATCGGGTATAGGCGCGTACGCCGAACTTCGGCTTGCGAGCCTGCTTCACTCGAAGCGCTGTCTTGGCCATGGTCTTCCTTCCTCTCAGTTCGCCCGGAACGGAAAGCCCAAATGACGCAGCAGCGCCCGGCCCTCGTCGTCGTTGGTGGCCGTGGTGACGAACGTGATGTCCATGCCGCGGGTCCGGTCGATCCTGTCTTGGTTGATCTCGTGGAACATGACTTGCTCGTTGAGACCAAAGGTGTAGTTGCCCTTACCGTCGAACTGCTTCGGCGACAGGCCGCGGAAGTCACGAATGCGTGGCAGCGCGAGCGTCAGCAGGCGGTCGGCGAACTCCCACATCCGGGTCCCCCGCAGGGTGACATGGGCCCCGATCGTCATGCCTTCCCGCAGCTTGAACTGCGCGATGGATTTGCGCGCCCGGGTGACGACCGGCTTCTGGCCGGTGATCGTCGCCAGATCGCGGACCGCGCCTTCGATCAGCTTGGAGTCGCGAGCCGCTTCGCCGACGCCCATGTTCACCACGATCTTGACCAGATTGGGAGTCTGCATCACGTTCGCGATCTTGAACTCATCGCGCAGGGCCGGAACGATCTCGTTACGGTAGCGCTGCTGGAGCCTGGGCAGGCTGCGCCCGGCGCTCGCCGGTGGGCGTTCAGTAGTCGGAGTCGTCATCAGATTTCCTCACCGGTCGCCCGAGCGATTCGTACGCTGCGGGTCGACTTGTACTCAGAGCCGTCGGGGCGATGCTTGGTTACCTCGACCCGGTCGTAGCTGAGCCGCGTAACGACCTCGTCACCTTCGGAGTTCTTGACGACCAGCTGCACGTTCGAGGCGTGGATCGGCGCCTCGGAGGAGACGATGCCGCCCTTCGTGGTTTGCCGCGCCTGCGGCTGAGCGGAGGTATCGCGTAAATGCCGCTTGACGATGTTCACGCCAGCCACGGTCACCCGGTTCCGCTCCGGATACACCGCGATCACCTCACCAACCAGACCGCGATCCTTACCGCTGATCACCTTCACGCGATCGCCTTTGCGGATGTGCAATTTGGCTTGGCTCTTCTTGACAGTGTTCTTTCCGGGCATGGTTCAGATCACCTCCGGTGCAAGCGAGATGATGCGCATGAAGCGCTTCTCACGCAGCTCGCGTCCAACAGGGCCGAAGATCCGGGTGCCGCGAGGCTCGCCGTCGGCTCTCAAGATCACTGCGGCATTCTCATCGAACTTGATGTACGAGCCGTCGGCTCGACGCCGCTCCTTCGCGGTCCGTACGACCACCGCCTTGACGATCTCGCCCTTCTTGACGTTTCCGCCCGGAATGGCGTCCTTGACGGTGGCCACGATGATGTCGCCGATCCCCGCGTAACGGCGACCGGATCCGCCGAGCACGCGGATGCACAAGATCTCCTTGGCACCAGTGTTGTCGGCGACCTTGAGCCGCGACTCCTGCTGGATCATCTCTGCTCTTTCTCTCTCTCAGATCTCTTTCGTTCCGCCGGGGCTACCGCAGCTTTGCCGTGACCTCGGGGTCTGGGGCGGAGCCCCAGCGGGGGTTCACAGGGGCAGCGCCCCGGTGTGTGTTACTTGGCCTTCTCGAGGATCTCGACGAGGCGCCAGCGCTTGGTGGCGCTGATCGGCCGGGTCTCCATCACACGTACCCGGTCACCAACCGCGGCACTGTTCTGTTCGTCGTGCGCCTTGAGCCGGCTCGTATGACGAATCACCTTGCCGTAGAGGCGGTGCTTGACGCGGTCTTCGACCGCGACGACAACCGTCTTGTCCATCTTGTCGCCGACTACATAGCCCTCGCGGACCTTGCGTCGCCCCCGCTCTGCAGGCGCATCAGCACGCCCGCGCTCTGCGGCAGGCGCATCAACACGCCCGTTCTCTGCGATGTTTTCGGAGCCTTCTTCGGCTGACTCAGACCGCTTTTCGGTCACCTTCTCGCTCATTCCTGAACCTCCTCAGCGTCCGGGTCATCGATGATGCCGAGTTCGCGCTCGGTCAACACGGTGTAGATCCGGGCGATGTCCTTGCGTACCGCGCGGAGCCGGCCGTGCGACTCGAGCTGGCCAGTGGCCGCCTGAAACCGGAGCGTGAACAGCTCCTCCTTCAGCTCGGTCACCTTGGTGTCCAGCTCACTGCGACTCAGCCCGCGCAACTCCCCTGCTGTCACCACCTTGGCCATCAGATCTCACCTGCCTCACGCTTGATGAAACGCGCCTTCATCGGCAGCTTGTGGATCGCTAAGCGCATCGCCTCGCGGGCCACGTCTTCGTTGACACCCGAAAGCTCGAACAACACCCGCCCTGGCTTGATATTGGCGATCCACCACTCAGGTGAGCCCTTGCCGGAACCCATTCGGGTCTCGGCCGGCTTCTTGGTCAACGGACGGTCGGGATAAACGTTGATCCAAACCTTGCCGCCGCGCCGGATGTGACGTGTCATGGCGATACGCGCTGACTCGATCTGGCGGTTGGTGAGGTAGGCCCCCTCCAGCGCCTGGATGCCGTAGTCACCGAAGGCTAGCCTGGTGCCGCCCTTGGCCGCACCAGTCCGCTTGGGGTGGTGCTGCTTGCGGAACTTGATCTTGCGCGGAACCAACATGGTTCAGCCCTCCTGTCCCGACGTCTCGGCTGGCGCGACAGCAACGGCAACCTCGCTCGGCGCAGATTCGGGCGCACCTTCGGCGCGAGTCAATTCCGGCGCAGTAATTTCAGGCGCACCTTCGGTGCGAGTAATTTCAGGCGCACCTTCGGTGCGACGCCTGCCGCCGCGATCCGTACGGTCACTGCGGGCCGGCCGCTCACCACGACTCGGACGACCCGGGCGGCTGCGGCCGCCGGCCGCGTTGCGCGCCGCCTTCTGAGTCGCGCGCTCGGCACGCGTCCCGGAGACATCACCCTTATAGATCCAGACCTTGACCCCGATCCGACCGAAGGTGGTCTTGGCTTCGTGGAAGCCGTAGTCGATGTCGGCTCGCAGAGTGTGCAGCGGCACCTGGCCCTCGCGGTAGAACTCCGAGCGACTCATCTCAGCACCGCCCAGACGACCGGAGCACTGAATCCGGATACCCCGGGCGCCGGAGCGCATCGCGCTCTGCTGCGCCTTACGCATCGCCCGCCGGAACTGCACCCGGGAAGCAAGCTGCTCGGCCACGCCTTGAGCCACCAGTTGGGCATCGGTCTCGGGGTTCTTGACCTCGAGGATGTTCAACTGAACCTGCTTACCGGTGAGCTTCTCCAGGTCGCTGCGGACGCGCTCGGCCTCAGCTCCGTTGCGACCGATGACAATGCCGGGCCGCGCGGTGTAGATGTCCACCCGGACGCGGTCCCGAGTGCGCTCGATCTCCACCGAGGAAATGCCGGCCCGCTCCAAGCCCTTGGTCAGCAACCTGCGGATCTTGACGTCCTCGCCGATGTAGTTGGAGTACAGCTTGTCTGCGTACCAGCGGCTCTTGTGATCAGTGCTGATACCAAGGCGGAAACCATACGGGTTGATCTTTTGACCCATGCTCACTTCTCCTTCGAGCGGGTGGTTACCTGCCCGCGGCTTGCAGCTTCAGTTCTGGGTTCGACAACAACGGTGATGTGACTGGACCGCTTCAGGATGCGACTCGCACTGCCCCTCGCCCGCGGGCGAATCCGTCGGATGGTGATCCCCTGGTCCACGAATGCCTGCGACACATACAGGTCTGATCGCTTGAGGTTCTCGGTCTGCTCGGCGTTGGAAGCTGCGCTCGCGATCACCTTGTAGACCGGTTCGCTCGCCGCTTGGGGCGCGAAGGTACACGTGTTCAGCGCATCCTCGACATCCATGCCCCTGATCTGGTCAACGACGCGGCGAATCTTGGTCGGGGACATCCGGACCTGACGCGCGATGGCGTACGAACCGGGGCGGTCGCCGAGCAACGCCTCGCGGCGGCTGGGACGTGCGTCCTTGCTCATCTGTTCAAATTCCTTCTTTTAACCGACTCACCGCGCGTCAGCGCCGGCGAGCCTTCCGGTCGTCCTTGACATGGCCACGGAAGGTTCGCGTCGGCGCGAACTCCCCCAGCTTGTGACCCACCATCGAGTCGGTGATGAACACCGGCACATGCTTGCGGCCGTCGTGCACCGCGATCGTGTGGCCGATCATGTCCGGCACGATCATGGAGCGTCGCGACCAGGTCTTGATCACGTTCTTGGTCCCGCGTGCGTTCTGCACCTCGACCTTCTTGGCGAGGTGATCGTCGACGAAGGGCCCCTTCTTCAGACTGCGTGGCATCTCTTCTGTCTCCTGCTCAGCGCTTCTTGCCGGTCTTGCGGCGACGGATGATCAAGCGAGAACTCGCCTTGTTCTTGTCACGGGTCCGGCCCTCGGGCCGACCCCACGGCGAGACCGGGTGACGGCCACCGGAAGTCTTGCCTTCACCACCACCGTGCGGGTGGTCGACGGGGTTCATGGCCACGCCACGAACGCTCGGCCGCTTGCCCCTCCAACGGTTGCGGCCGGCCTTGCCCCAGCTGATGTTGGACTGCTCGGCATTGCCGACCTCGCCCACCGTGGCACGACAGCGTACGTCGACCATCCGCATTTCCCCGGATGGCATCCGCAGCGTGGCGTTCTTACCCTCCCGGGCGACCAGTTGGATGCTGGCGCCAGCCGAGCGGGCGAGCTTGGCGCCACCGCCTGGCCGAAGTTCGACAGCGTGGATCGTGGTCCCGACCGGGATGTTGCGCAACGGCAGATTGTTGCCTGGTTTGATGTCGGCGCCCTCGCCGGCCTCGATCTGGCTACCCTGACGAAGACCCTCCGGCGCGATGATGTATCGCTTCTCGCCATCGGCGAAGTGCAGCAGCGCGATGCGTGCGGTGCGGTTCGGGTCGTACTCGATGTGTGCGACCTTGGCCGGTACGCCGTCCTTGTCGTAGCGCTTGAAGTCGATCAGCCGGTACGCCTGCTTGTGGCCGCCCCCGATGTGCCGAGTCGTGATCTTGCCGGAGTTGTTCCGACCGCCCGTCTTGGGACTCGGGACGAGCAGCGACTTCTCCGGCGTGGATCGGGTCAGCTCGACGAAGTCGGCGACGCTGCTACCGCGCCGACCAGGCGTCATCGGCTTGTACTTACGGATACCCATAGATCTTCCTTGTCTTCGCTGCTTGTCAGCTGCCTGGCGAGGAGAAGATGTCGATGCGCTCACCGGGGGCGACAGTGACAATCGCCCGCTTGGTGTCGGGACGCTTGCCGAAGCCGTACCTGGTGCGCCGCGTCTTGCCCGGCCGGTTCAGGGTGTTCACATTGGTGACCCGAACCTTGAAAACCGTCTCCACTGCGATCTTGATCTCGGTCTTGTTCGCCTCCGGGGCTACCAGGAACGTGTACTTGCCCTCGTCCAGCAGCCCATAGCTCTTCTCGCTCACCACAGGCGCAAGCAGGATGTCGCGAGGGTCACGGATCTTGACGCTGCTCATTTCTCACCCTCCTCAGCGATCTCGCTCTCGCTCGCCACAGCCTTCGCGGACTTTCCCGTAGCCGGGCCAGCCACGAAGGCCTGCAGTGCGGCTGAGGTAAAGACCACCTCGTCGTTGACGAGCACGTCGTAAGCATTGAGCTGGTCCACAGCGATCACGTGCACGCTCACCACGTTGCGCAGGCTCAACCAGGCGAGATCCTCGTCCCGGTGGATCACCACGAGCACCTTGTTCGAGGTCGTGACGGCGTCCAATGCCGCGAGGGCGGCCTTGGTGGACGGGGCATCGCCTGACGCCAGTTCCGAAACCACGCGGATCCGGCCGTCGCGCGCCCGATCGGACAATGCACCCCGCAGTGCCGCGGTGATCATTTTCTTGGGCGTGCGTTGTGCGTAGCTGCGCGGCTGCGGTCCGTGAACGATGCCGCCGCCGACGAACTGCGGGGCACGCTTCGAGCCCTGCCGAGCGCGGCCGGTGCCTTTCTGGCGGTATGGCTTAGCGCCCCCGCCGCGTACCTCGCCACGGCTCTTGGTGGCATGAGTCCCCTGGCGCGCTGCCGCGAGCTGCGCCGTGACGACCTGATGGATCAGCGGGATGTTCGCGGACACGTCGAAGAGCTCGGGAGGCAGCTCGGCAGTGCCGGATTTGGCGCCCTTGACGTCGAGCACATCGACCGTACGGGTCTCGCTCATGCCTTATCTCCCTTCTTGGCAGCGCTGCGCAAGACGACCAAGCCGCCCTTATTGCCCGGGATGGCGCCTCTGACCAAGATCAGGCCGCGCTCGGCGTCGACGGCATGCACGGTGAGGTTCTGAACGGTGACGCGATCGACACCCATCCGGCCCGCCATCCGTAATCCTTTGAAAACCCGGCCTGGAGTGGCGCAGCCGCCGATGGATCCCGGCGAGCGGTGCTTGCGGTGCACACCGTGCGAGGCGCGAAGGCCGGAGAAACCGTGCCGCTTCATGACACCGGCAGTGCCCTTGCCCTTGCCGACACCCGTCACATCAATGACCTCGCCCTCGGCGAAGATGTCGGCGCTGAGCTCCTGACCGAGGGTGTACTCGCTGGCGTCGCTGGTCCGGATCTCGACAAGATGCTTACGCGGCGTGACCCCAGCCTTCTCGAAGTGACCAGCGCTCGGCTTGGTCAGCTGCTTGGGCTTCACGGCGCCAAAGCCGAGCTGGACCGATGAGTAGCCGTCCGCCTCAGGCGTTCTGACCTGAGTCACGACGCAGGGGCCTGCCTGGACCACGGTCACCGGGACGATGCGGTTGTTGGCGTCCCAGAGCTGGGTCATGCCGAGCTTGGTGCCCAGCATGCCCTTGACGGTGCGTTCTGTCTTGGTGGCGCTCATCGTTAATGTCCTCAGAGCTTGATCTCGATGTCGACACCCGCCGGCAGGTCGAGCCGCATCAAGGAGTCGACGGTCTTGGGAGTTGGGTCGATGATGTCGATGAGACGTTTGTGCGTCCGCATCTCAAAGTGCTCCCGGCTGTCCTTGTACTTGTGCGGGGAGCGGATGACGCAGAACACGTTCTTCTCCGTAGGAAGTGGCACCGGGCCAGCAACCTTCGCGCCTGTACGCGTCACCGTGTCGACGATCTTGCGCGCCGACGAGTCGATGACCTCGTGGTCGTAGGCCTTGAGCCTGATGCGGATCTTTTGTCCCGCCACCGTTCATCCTTCTTCTCGTCCATTAGGCCGCGGATAGCTGATGTGCCACCCGTGACCGCCGGCATGGTGTTCTGCTGTCGTGTCGCGGGTCGCGTACGCCCGCTTGGCTGTTGCTTGCTCACGGGCCAGCAACCCGCTCGCTTCGACCCCCGTGGTCGGGCGTGTCGACCAGCGTTCGGCACACCACACCCGTCACTTGCGTGCTGAGGAGGTGGCCCGGCCCTGGACCGGGCGTCCAGGCAACCGAGCAATTCAAGGGTCTCGCGGTTCGGCGACCTCGCGACCAGGCTCAAATTCAGGCCCGATCGGCATGGCTCACCCCGGCAACCCCGTCGGAGCAACCTGACGATTCTGTCAGGTTCCCTTGGCCAGATCAAATCTGGCCCGATTGCCTCGTCCTGGACTGGCTATTGCTCAGGTGGGTACTGCTGACCTGGCGGCGGCTGCGGTGGGTACTGCTGACCTGGCGGCGGCTGCGGTGGGTACTGCTGACCTGGCGGCGGCTGCGGTGGGTACTGCTGACCTGGCGGCGGCTGCGGTGGGTACTGCTGACCTGGCGGCGGCTGGGGCGGGTACTGCTGACCTGGCGGGTACTGCGGCGGATACGGCTGGGCTGGATATCCGGCTGGCGGCTGCTGCGGGCCAGGCGGGTACATCGGCCCTGGCCCAAGGGGTGCTGGCTGCTTCTTGCCCAGCGCCAACCCGAGAATGCCGACCAGCAGTAGCACACTGCCGACGATCAGGCAGATGATCGCGGCGGTCCTCAAGGTGTTCCCGATCCCGCTCAGATTCCCGATGCCGGGCACATCGACAACGACAACCTGGCTCGGGTCGCTCGTGCTGTAGTAGGTCGACACGGTGTCGCCGACTTGCGGTGGCTTGCCACCGGCGACCGCGCCATGACCAGTCTGGGATTTGCCCTGAGTGTCGGTATAGGTCACCGTGACGATCACCGGGCTGGTCTGATCAACAGACTGCACCGTCCCGTCGACCGGACCGGCGTAGCCCGACTTGGCCAGCTCCTCATTAACTGCGGCTTGGCCCTTGTTGGCCGCGACCGAGCCGACAGCCAGCCCACCGCCGCTCAGCAAGAGCAAGATCCCGAATACGATGCCAAGAATCTTCAGGACCTTCATTGGTTTCTCCTTCGTGAATTCGAGACGCCGGACACGCTACCGCTCTTGACGATGGATCCGGAGGGTGAGCAGAGCCTGGAATGCTCTCTACGACGACTGGCGGAGTTGCCAGATCACGTCACGGCCGAAGGACCAGCACAACGATGCGAGCGCAGCCAGCAGGAATGCGGTCGACAGCCAGTGCTCGCCATGCGTCAGTCTGAATGTCAAGGCGGCAAGCAGAGCGACCGCCTGGACAACCGCGATCACCTTCCCGGAATACCGGTACGGCAGCGGAGTGCGTAGGGCCCGAACGACAAGGGAGGTGGCGACGTAGCCGTATCGCAGCGCGCCGATCGCTATCACCCACCAGCCCGCGATGCCGAGTGCTGCGACGGCAACACAGAGCACCACCAGCATTGCGGTGTCAGTCTCCACGTCGAACCTCGCTCCAAAGGCACTGGCCTCTCCCCTGGCTCGCGCGACTCGGCCGTCCACACCGTCGAGTGTCAGGCACAGCGTTCCCATGATGATCATGGTCAGCACCCCATCCCTCGCCAGGCCGCCGGCCAGCGCCTGCAGCGCGAGGCCCGCGAGAAAACAGACGCCCAGCCCGCGTACCAGCGTCACCACATCCGCGATGCCGAAGCTCCTGGCCCGGGAATACCTCGCGACCAAGGTGGCCAGCACAAGGAAGCAGAACGTTGCGGTTGATGCGGACAGCCAGCTGAGCTGCCAGCCCAACAGCGCGGACCCGAGCAGCACCGGCCCACTCGCTGCAAGCAGCCAGTACTCCGAAGTGTCTCGCCTGCTCGTCCAGAGCAGCGGCGTCACCAACGTCTTCATCACCCACTCAGACGACCCACGAGCCCGATGGGTTCAGCCTCTCAGTCGAAGCCGATGACAGCCATGGATGCCCCCGGCGATGCGCAATCATCGGTCTCGGCGGCCAGCGACCATTAGGCTCGCAGGCGTGAGAAGCGGGCTGCGATGAGGATGCGGGCTGGCGTCGCCGCCGGGCACCCATCGACTGCGCAGGCGGGCGCTGACATACTCTCCCGCGGCGGAAGCGCCGTCGACGCTGCGGTCGCGATGATGTTGGTCAGCTGTGCTGCGGAAACGATCTTCACTGGACTCGGTGGCGGTGGTTTCGCGACGGTTTACGATGCCGCGACCACCCAAGTGCGCTGTCTGGACTTCTTCGTCAGCGTTCCTGGCCTCGGCGGCAAGCAGCCGAGTCCAGCCACGTCGATCGAAGTGATCTTCGTCGGCCAGCACGTGCCGTACGAGATCGGGCCGGCCACGGTTGCCGTGCCCGGAGTCCCTGCCGGAGCGCACTACTTGTGGCAAAGGTGGGGTCGGCTTTCCTGGTCCACCGTCACCGCACCAGGGCGAGAGGCGTCCTACGGGACACCTTTTCCAGCGATGCATGCGCAGGTGCTTCCCCGAGTTGCCGCGGCGATGTGTGTCGGGGAGGGTGTCGAGGTCTACCAACGTCCAGACGGCTCCTACCTGCAAGCCGGTGACCCGTTGCGCCATCCTGATCATCACCGAGCGTACGAGCTCATGCTGCGAGATCCCCGCGCCTTCTATCACGGCGCGTACGCCGATGCACTGGTCGTCGCCGTCTCCGACGGCGGCGCTCTGAGCCAGGAGGACCTAGACGCCTACCACGTGATCGAGTCGACTCCGCGATCGGTTCGGGTGAACGACTTCACCGTGCACGCCCGCGGTAATGATCTTGATGATCTACTCGGCACGATGGAGCGGGTGGCGCCGGTGGTACACGGGGATCCGACAACTGACGCACACTGTGCGGCAGCGCTGATCGACGCCTTACGCGCACCGAGCAAGCGTGCCGAGACGACCAACATCGTCGCCGTCGACGAGCACGGCAACGGCTGCGTGATCACCACTAGCCTCGGTCTGGGCTCTGGAGTGTGGGTGCCCGGCTACGGCGTCCACCTCAATTCGATGATGGGTGAAGGGGAACTGGTTCGCGGACTTGTGCACCCTGGGCTCCGGATGGGCTCGATGATGTCACCCTTGATCGCACTCGATGATCATGGACAGCTGGCCGCCATCGCCGGCGCGGCAGGCGGTAGCCGGATCCGTCCTGCCCTGGTGCAGTGCGTCCTGCGGATGCTCCATGGCGCTGCGCCCCAGGAGGCCATCGACGCACCTCGGCTCGCTGCGCTGCCCGATCTGGTCAGACTGGAGCCGGGCTTCTTCTCACACGTGATCGGCTCACTGGAGGCGGAGGGCTACCAGACCGCGATCGCTGATCACCGAGACCCCTACTTCGGGGGCGTCTCCGCACTCAGCCCCCTCGGCGGAGGAGCCGATCCCCGCCGCAGCGGGGTGGTCATCATGCTGTAACTAGTGCTCCGCACCGCTCCGCGCGGAGAGTCATTGCTCCGCCGGGCCTGGTCCCCCCGCTCGCTTGTTAGAAACCTAAGTTAACCTACGTTCCTGGCGCTCTGCATAGGTTGCAACATGTGCGAAGCGCAAGGAAGCTGGGTTAACCCAGCTTCCTGACATTGGCACCGAGAGAGACCTCGCTCTGAGGTGGATTAGGGTCCAGCACGTGACCATCCCATCATCGACCTACCGCCTGCAGGTCAATCGCAGTTTCACATTGGACGATGCGGCCCAGCTCATCGGCTACCTCAGCGAGCTCGGCGTCGGCGCGGTGTACCTGTCACCGATACTGCAGTCCACGATCGGCTCTGATCATGGTTACGACACCACCGATGTCTCCCGTGTTGATCAGAACCGAGGCGGGGCGGAGGCGCTGGACCGGCTCATGACTAGTGCCCGGTCAGCTGGGTTGGGCGTGATCATCGACATCGTGCCGAACCATCTCGGCATTGAGCGTCCAATCGAGAATCCAGCCTGGTGGGACGTGCTGAGGCTCGGCCCAGAGTCGCCGTACGCCTCCTGGTTCGACATTGACTGGAGCCGAGGCAGGATCGTTGTCCCGATCCTGGGTGATGATGCGCAGTTGACCGTAGTCGATGGTGAGTTGCGCTACTTCGAACACCGCCTTCCGCTGGCCCCGGGGAGCTGGTCCGAAGGCGAGGATGCCAACGTCGTGCACGACCGGCAGCATTACCAGCTCATCCACCACTCAGGTGGCAACAGTGAGATCAACTACCGCCGATTCTTTGCGATCACCACGCTCGCAGGGGTGCGCGTCGAGGATCCTCAGGTCTTCTCGGCCACGCATGCACTCATCCGAGGTTGGTGTGAGGCGGGAATTGCCGGGCTGCGTATCGACCACCCCGACGGCCTGCGCGATCCACTCGGCTACTTGCACTGGCTGCGATCGTTTGCCTCGCAGCAATGGATCACCGTGGAGAAGATCCTTGAGTCGGGCGAAGAGCTGCCCAAGACCTGGCCTGTCGCCGGTACCACCGGGTACGACGCCATGCGCGAGGTGAATGGAGTCTTCATCGATCATGATCATGGGCCAGAGTTCACGGCCCTCTATCAGGGGTTGACCGGGGACCAGCGCACAATCGGTGATCACATCGAGGCCGGCAAGCGCCTGGTTGTGAACACGCTGCTCCTTGCCGAAGTGCGCCGCATGGCCGCATTGGCCCCGGAGATTCCCAATGCCGGGCCGGCACTGGCCGAGGTGGCGATTGCATTCGAGGTTTACCGCTCATATTTGCCGGAAGGTGTTGCTGATCTTGATCACGCCCTTGCGACGGCCGCGCGGCGGCGGCCCGACCTGACCGACACCCTTGATCAACTCAGTCCTCGACTCCATGATCATGGCGACGACCTTGCGCTACGCATGCAACAGTTGAGCAGCGCGGCGATGGCCAAGGGCGTCGAGGACACCGCGTACTACCGATACTCGCGCTTTATCGCGCTCAACGAGGTCGGTGGTGATCCGGATCAGTTCGGCATTCCGTCGCGGGATTTCCACGCGCTCCAAGCAGCGAGGCTGAGTCGACAGCCCGTCTCCATGACCGGATTGTCGACCCACGACACCAAGCGTGGGGAGGACGTGCGTGCCCGGCTGGCGGTGCTGTCGGAGATTCCCGAGGCCTGGGCTGGCTTCGCGGAGCTGTTCCTAAGCCTGACCAGCATCCCCAATCGTCTCTTCGGGTACTTCCTCGCGCAGACGCTGGTGGGCACCGGACCGATCGCGCGTGCGCGCATGCACGCGTACGCCGAGAAGGCGATGCGTGAGGCAAGCGATGGCACCACCTGGACTGCGCCAGACGCCGCGTACGAAGCCGCCGTTCATGAGGCCGTGGACGCCGGATACGACGATCCGCGCTTGCGTCGTGCATGGGAGGAGCTCGACGTGCTCATCACGCCCCGCGGATGGTCCAACTCGCTAGGCCAAAAGCTCGTTCAGCTCACCATGCCCGGCGTCCCGGACGTCTACCAAGGCAGTGAGCTCTGGGACGACTCACTGGTCGATCCAGACAACCGGCGCCCGGTCGACTTCGCTGAACGCCTTCGACTGCTCGAATCGGTCGGCGACGCTACACCGGGCGTCGACGAAAGCGGCGCGGCCAAACTGTGGATTACCCGACAGGCGCTGTTGCTGCGTCGCACCCGGCCCGACTGGTTCGATAGCTACCGGGCAGTCGAGGCCAGCGGTCCGGCGCAGCACCACCTCATTGGCTTCGACCGTGGCGGAGTGATCACACTAGCCACTCGACTGCCCGTCGGACTCGCTGCCACGGGCGGCTGGCGTGATACCGCCGTTGAGATCTCGGCGCCACACATCGACCTGCTGACCGGTCACCATTGGAACGGGACTGCGGCGGTCGGGGATTTGCTGGCCTCATACCCGGTTGCGCTGCTCGCGCTCGATTAAGCCCGACTGGGAGCGTCGGCACATCGCGCGCCTTCGTCTGAACCGATTGCGCGAGCAATCAGAAGAGGGGGCCGTTATTCGAGGACGAACGTGACCAGCAAGTTGACGCGATAGCCAACAATGGCGCCGTTCTCCACGTCGATCGATTGCTCCTTGACCCAACCCGAGGTGACACCACGCAGCGTCGCATTGGCCCGCTCGAGGCCAACCTTCACGGCGTCTTCGAAACTGGTGTCGGACCTGGCGCTGATCTCGGTGACGCGAGCGACGGTGCCTGCCACGATGACCTCCTTGAGTCGAGGCTGGATCGGATGATCCCAGCTGTCACCATCTAACTCCTGCCGCGACAGGTGAGGGAACCCTCGTAGTGCGAAGAGACCCCGGACTTCAATAGAAGTCCGGGGTCAATCCCTTGATCTGATTCAGACCGCTGGCGACGACTACTTGATGATCTTCGTCACGCGGCCGGCGCCGACCGTACGGCCGCCCTCACGGATGGCGAACTTCAGCTCCTCCTCCATGGCGATCGGCTGGATGAGCTGCACGGACATGTCCGTGTTGTCACCCGGCATCACCATGTCGGTGCCCTCCGGAAGGTTCACAACACCAGTCACGTCAGTCGTACGGAAGTAGAACTGCGGACGGTAGTTGTTGAAGAACGGTGTATGGCGGCCGCCCTCCTCCTTGGAGAGGATGTAGACCCGAGCCTCGAAGTCGGTGTGTGGAGTCGTGGTGCCGGGCTTGATCACGACCATGCCGCGTTCCACGTCTTCACGCTTCGTACCACGCAGCAGCAGGCCGACGTTCTCGCCCGCCTGACCCTCGTCAAGCAGCTTGCGAAACATCTCCACACCGGTGACCGTGGTGGTCTGCTTGGTATCGCGGATGCCGATGATGTCGACAGTCTCCATGACCTTGATCACTCCGCGCTCGATACGGCCAGTGACCACAGTGCCGCGACCGGTGATCGTGAAGACATCTTCGACCGGCATCAGGAACGGCTTGTCAACCTCGCGTATTGGCTGGGGGATGTAGGTGTCCACCTCATTCATCAGCTCCATGACGGACTCGCTCCACGTGGCGTCACCATTCAGTGCTGGCAGCGCTGCGACTCTGACGACTGGGAGGTCGTCGCCCGGGAACTCGTACTCGGTGAGCAGCTCGCGAACCTCGAGCTCGACGAGCTCCAAGATCTCATCATCGTCAACCATGTCGCACTTGTTCAGCGCCACCACGATCGCAGGGACGCCGACCTGGCGAGCCAGCAAGACGTGCTCGCGAGTCTGCGGCATGGGACCGTCAGTTGCGGCGACGACCAGGATGGCACCGTCCATCTGCGCCGCGCCGGTGATCATGTTCTTGATGTAGTCAGCGTGGCCGGGGCAGTCAACGTGCGCGTAATGCCGCTTCTCGGTCTGGTACTCCACATGCGCGATCGAGATCGTGATTCCGCGCTGACGCTCCTCGGGCGCCTTGTCGATCTGCTCGAACGCCGACACTTGGTTGAGGGTCGGGAACTTGTCGTGCAGCACCTTGGTGATCGCCGCGGTCAGGGTGGTCTTTCCGTGGTCGATGTGCCCGATGGTGCCAATGTTGACGTGCGGCTTTGTCCGCTCGAACTTCGCCTTTGCCACTGAGGCTCCTCCTGGATGTTCGCCACGCTGGTCGCGGGGCGTTTCGTGGGTTGTTTAGCCAGCCGGCCGATTTGACCCGGCCTAAGTTTTGTGGACGATTCCGCTCAGGTCAAACGGAATGCGTCCGCTGATCGCCGTAGATTTGGTGCTCGCTTCGATCATTCACCCCGTGCCTTCTGGATGATCTCCTCGGCAATGTTCTTCGGCGTCTCCGCGTAGGAGTGGAACTCCATCGAGTACGAGGCCTGACCCGAGGTCTTGGACCGCAGGTCGCCGACATAGCCGAACATCTCCGAAAGTGGCACGAGTGCCTCCACGACCTTGTTGCCATGTAGGTCGTTCATCGCCTGAACATGGCCACGGCGCGAGTTGAGGTCACCGATCACGATGCCCAGGTAATCCTCGGGCGTGGTCACCTCGACTGCCATCACCGGCTCCAGTAGCGCGGGATCCGCACGGCGGGCGGCTTCCTTAAACACCATCGAACCGGCGATGCGGAACGCGAGCTCCGAGGAGTCGACATCGTGATAGGCCCCGTCGATCAGCGTGACCTTCACGTCCTCCACCGGATAGCCGGCCAGCACGCCGAATTGCATGGCGTCTTGGATACCCTCGTCAACGGCTGGGATGTACTCCCGGGGGATGCGCCCACCGGTGACTTGGTTGACAAACTCATAGCCAGAGCCCGTTGGCAGCGGCTCCACATTGACGATCACCCGACCGTACTGGCCTGAGCCACCCGTCTGCTTCTTATGGGTGTACTCAACCTTTTGCACCGGCCGGCGCAACGTCTCGCGATAGGCGACCTGGGGCTTGCCAATGTTGGCCCCCACCCGGAACTCGCGCTTCATCCGATCGATCAAGATCTCCAGGTGCAGCTCGCCCATCCCGGCGATGATCGTCTGACCAGTCTCGTCGTCGGTGTGGACGCGGAAGGTCGGATCCTCTTCGGCAAGGCGCTGGATCGCCATTCCCAGTTTTTCCTGATCGGACTTGGTCTTTGGCTCGATGGCCTGCTCGATCACGGGCGCGGGGAAGTCCATCGACTCCAACACAATCGGATTGGCCATGTCGCACAGCGTCTCGCCGGTGGTGGTGTCCTTGAGGCCCATCACGGCGACAATTTGGCCGGCGCCGACGGAAGAGATCTCCTGCCGCTTGTTCGCGTGCATTTGATAGATCTTTCCGATGCGTTCCCGACGTCCTTTGGTCGCGTTCAGTACTGTCGAGCCGGCCACAAGCTTTCCTGAGTAGACGCGGATGTAGGTCAACCGGCCTAGGTGGGGGTCGGCCGCGATCTTGTACGCCAACGCCGCAAAGGGATCTGAATCAGTAGGGTGCCGCTCGATCGTGACCGACTCGTCGCCCGGCTTGAACCCGATGATCGCCGGAACGTCAAGCGGGGAAGGCAGATAGGCGATGACAGCGTCCAGCAACGGCTGAACACCTTTGTTCTTGAAGGCGCTGCCGCAGAGTACGGCGGTGATGCTGGACGCCAACACCGCGCGCCGGATCGAATCCTGCAGGAGCTCCGGAGTGATCGACTCCTCGTCGGTCAGGAAAGCCTCCATCATGTGATCGTCATGATCGGCCACTAGTTCGATCAGTGCGTGCCGAGCCTCTTGCGCCTGATCAGCAAGTTCGGCGGGAATCTCCTCGACTGTGTAGTCCTCACCGATCTTGGTCTCACCGCGCCACGTCAGGGCACGCATGTTGATCAAGTCGATAACGCCAATGAAGTTCGCTTCCGAGCCAATCGGCAGCTGCACCACAGCGGGTATGGCATTGAGTCGGTTCTTGATCGTCTCTACGCAGTGCTCGAAGCTCGCGCCCGTACGGTCGAGCTTGTTCACAAAGCAAATACGGGGCACGCGGTAGCGGTCAGCCTGACGCCACACGGTCTGGCTTTGTGGCTCGACGCCGGCGACGCCGTCGAAGACGGCCACCGCTCCATCAAGGACCCGCAGCGAACGCTCCACCTCGATGGTGAAGTCGACGTGCCCGGGAGTGTCGATGATGTTGATCTGATGATCTTTCCAATGGCACGTCGTAGCGGCGGAGGTGATGGTGATCCCCCGCTCCTGCTCTTGCTCCATCCAGTCCATGGTGGCCGCGCCCTCGTGCACCTCACCGATCTTGTAATTGATCCCGGTGTAGAAGAGGATGCGCTCGGTCGTCGTGGTCTTGCCCGCGTCGATGTGGGCCATGATCCCGATATTGCGGACCTTGGACAGGTCGGTCTTAATGTCGACAGCCATGTGGGTCTTTCTGAGTTGTCAGAACCGAGGTCGGTTATAGGTCAACTGGGTTCTGACAAGTCGATCAGTTACCAGCGGTAGTGGGCGAAGGCCTTGTTTGCCTCAGCCATCTTGTGGGTGTCCTCGCGGCGCTTGACAGCGGCGCCGAGACCGTTCGAGGCGTCGAGGATCTCGTTCATGAGCCGCTCGGCCATGGTCTTCTCGCGACGCTGCCGGGCGAAACTCACCAGCCAGCGCATGGCCAGCGTGGTCGCGCGGGCAGGCTTGACCTCGACCGGTACCTGGTACGTCGCGCCGCCAACGCGGCGGCTCTTGACCTCCAGCGACGGCCGGACGTTGTCCAGGGCACGCTTCAGTGTCTGGACCGGATCGACTCCGGTTTTCGTCCGCGTCCCCTCCATCGCGGTGTAGACGATGTCCTGTGCGACAGTCTTCTTGCCGTTCAGCAGGATCTTGCTGACAAGCTGGCTGACCAGCGGCGACCCGTACACAGGGTCGGCGATCACCGGGCGCTTGGGGGCCGGGCCCTTGCGAGGCATTACTTCTCCTTCTTCGCGCCGTAACGGCTACGTGCCTGCTTGCGGTTCTTCACACCCTGGGTATCCAGCGAGCCACGAATGATCTTGTACCGAACACCGGGCAGATCCTTCACCCGGCCCCCGCGCACCAGCACCATCGAGTGCTCCTGCAAGTTGTGGCCGACACCAGGGATGTATGCGGTGACCTCCACACCCGAGGACAGCCGGACACGAGCGACCTTCCGCAGCGCCGAGTTCGGCTTCTTCGGGGTCGTCGTGTACACGCGCGTGCACACGCCCCGTCGCTGAGGCGAACCCTTGAGCGCAGGCGTCTTGGTCTTGCTCACCTTGTCCTCGCGGCCCTTACGGACCAACTGCTGAATTGTGGGCACCGCGTTGTATCTCTTTTCTTTCAGCTTGAGTGGCTGCGACCCTTCGGAGTTTCCGGTGGGTCGGGCGTGCGAACACCGCCGGCACTAGACATTCGGGCACGCACAAAGTGTCGGGCAAGCCCGAACACAATCGTCTAGGCTAGCTCTTCGGTCAGCCCCGGTCAAAAGCCAAACGCCCCAGGCCCTATTGGCTATTCCCGTGCCGCAGCACGATGCAGCTGATAGGGCGCCTACGCCGGGAAGGCACGCCAGCGGCTGCAACCGCCCCGATGCCTATCTCAGCTCACTCGAGCGCGACGAGCGGCCAGGAGAGCGCGACACGGCGCAATCCCGGATCAAGATCATCGCCTGCGTCCAGCAGTCGTGGCAGCAGCGCTCGCTCGGTCGTCGTGGCGCGGAATGCCATGGAGATCGTCACGTCGTGATCCGGGCGATGCACCACCTCAATGGAATCGCCGGCCCTGATGGTGCCCGGTGTGATCACGCTCAGGTAGGCGCCCGGGCGTCCCGCTGCGGTAAAGGTCTTCGCCCAGCCCTTCTCCCCCATCCAGCCCCGGAATGTCGAACACGGAATGCGCGGACTTGTCACCTGAAGGACTACCTCGTGACCTACGCGCCAACGCTCACCCAGGCAGGCATCGTTGACCTCGAGTCCGCTCGTGGTGAGATTCTCGCCGAAGAAACCATTGGGCAGCTCGCGCCCAAGCCGACGCTCCCACTCATTGAGGTCCTCCCGCTGGAACGCGTACACGGCCTGCTCGTCGCCGCCGTGGTGCTTTCCGTCGCCTATGAAATCCCCAACCAGCCCACTGCCCAGACCAGTCATCCTGTGGCCCGGTGCACGCACCTTTACTGGTTCAAGAGTGGGCTGCTTGCCGATGCCAGTCCACCCAGTGTCCTTGTGGGGGCTGGGTCTGCGGTGGCCTAGGTTGACCGAGTCCAGCCTCGCCATCGGGCCAGACTACGCAATTAGCCGCGGAGGAAGGCGGTGACGTCTGCGAAGAACTCGGGAGCAATCATGAGCGCGTGTCCACGGTTGCGATACATGATCAGTTTCCCGCGCGGCAGTCGAAACGCCGTCTCCGCAAACATGTCTAGTGTCCAGAAGGGGTCTTGTGCGCCGCAGATCACCAGTGTCTCAGTCTGGATATCCCCGAGCCGGTCGCGTACATCGAAGGCATCCTCGGCGCGCAGCATGGCGATCGCGTCCGCCGGATTCTCGATCGTGATCCGCTTGGCGGCCAAAAACGCAACCGGCGTGAGCAATGCCCGAAGCCACCGCGCTCGGATCTTCGCTGGCATCGAATCCAAGACAGCCTCGGCGGGATAGCGCCCGGTCTCCTCGATTGCATGCAGCAGTTTCAGTTGCAGCTCCTTGGCCAGCGGGCCGAGCGCATATGCAGCGCTGGCAACCACCGCCTTACGCACCACATCGGGCCGGTCTGCAATCAGCTGCAGCGCCAGAGACCCGCCGGTACTAGCCCCCAGCACGTCCACCGGCGCGCCGAAGTGGTGGTGAATTGCCTCAGCATGCCGCTCGGCCACATCGGCGAATGTGGTATCGGCCGCCATTCCGGGCCAGCGGTTGGTGAAATAGACCTCGAAGCCGGCTCTTGCCAGCGGGGTCAGGGTTCGCAGCGCAATGGTTCGTTCCAGGCCAGGCCGCGGGTTTTGGTGATTGAGCGTGAATCCGCACAGATAGACCAGCGGCTCGCCTGTGCCCACCGCAAGGTACGGCAAGCCGCCGCTGAAGGTACCTTCCCGCACATCGATCGCTGCCACGGGCTCAATTCTGCTTCGCACATCCGCTAGCGGGGCAATCGGAGGCTGTGTAGGTGCTGTGAGCATCTGTGCTTGCCGTATGAATGAGCCACTTTGGTCAGGCGGAGCCAGGTCGCCGCTCTAGCCTTAACCGCAGATCGCGATCAGCAAAGCGACTTCCGACTGAGGAAAGAGTTGATCATGATGCGTGTCGACCACCGCGAGACCGATCTTGAGAACCATGATCGTGGCCTTGACTACGACCTCCCACGACTGCTGCACCGACGCGGCATGCTCAAGCTGGTTGCCGGCGTTGGGCTTGCGGGCGCCAGCCTGATCACCCTCGGGGCATGTGGCAGCGCCACGAGCACGGGCGAGTCAACCTCCTCATCAGGCGGCCGGCCAGCTGACAAACCCGGGGGCGGTCCGGGTGGTGGCGGGCCGGACAGTATGCAGACCAGCGACACCGCGAACGGCGAGCTTCCCGAGGAGACGGGCGGCCCCTTTCCAGGCGATGGTTCAAATGGGGCGAACGTGCTGAACCAGAGCGGCATCGTACGCCGCGACATCACCTCGAGCTTCGGATCCAGCACCACCAAGGCCGAAGGTGTACCACTCAACGTCACGATGATCATCAACGACTTTGCCAACAACAAATCACCTCTGGCTGGCGGTGCCGTCTACGTGTGGCATTGCGACCGGGAAGGCAGATACTCCCTCTACTCCCAGGGCACTACCGGCGAGAACTACCTGCGCGGCGTACAGGAGACCGACGACCGCGGCCAGGTGAGATTTACCACGATCTTTCCCGCCTGCTACTCGGGCCGCTGGCCGCACATCCACTTCGAGGTCTATCCGAGCCTGGCCAAGGCCACCAACAGTGCGAACAAGATCGCAACGTCGCAAATGGCTCTACCCGAGGCCACGTGTCAGGCGGTTTATGCGACCAGCGGCTATGAAGAGAGCCTGAGCAACATGAGCCGCGTCAGCTTGAAGACTGACAACGTGTTCCGTGATGGATACGACCTGCAGATCCCTGCCGTGACGGGCGATCCGCCCAGCGGGTATCAGCTCACCTTCAGCTGCGCTGTCTGAGTCGGTGGCGCGCGGGATTGCGGCCGCGAGCGTCAGTGCCCGCTGAAACGTCGGTATGTCCCGCTCAGAAAGTCCTGCAACTCAGTGGCTTGACCGAGCCGTACCCGAATCCGGTAGCTGAGCTGCCCGTCGGCGACTGCGAAACGATGCTCGGCGGTTCCCCGTGGCGTGACCTTCTCCAAGATCAGTTCGCCATCGTGCCAGCCGCCGTGCGCCGGCTCTGGCGGGTAGCCCTCGGAGTCGAAGAACCACCAAAGGATGGGCTCCTGTTGAGCAGGCGAGTTCCCGACGGCCCTATCGATCATGAAAACTCCATGTCCCGAGAACTCCGCGCGGTCAGCCCTTACCTGCCGGTAGTCCTGCACGACGACCTGATCAACGACATCGAGCTTGAAGACGATCATGGCTCTTGCCGTGGTTGCCGGAGCCCAGGGTGAGGCGGCCTGCTGCTCAACGCCTGTCCAGTTGCCGAGCAGAGGAAGGAAGAGTTCGCGCAGACCCACGCCCCCTATTTTGAGCTGCTCGCGCATCGCGCTGTGTCTATTGCTCGCTTCCGCTCGCTGCGATGTTCGCTGGGTTGCCGCCGTCTTCGTCGGACCTGACGGAACGGAAAAGCGTTGTTCCGCCATCTCCTCCTGCAGATCGGCGGCGCGAACATCGAGAATCCGCCGCGATTCCCGACGCTCGCAGCTAGTTGGCGGACTCGCAGCTAGTTGGCCGAGTAGACCTCTATGTCCGAGGCCTTGACGGCTGCCCATACCTCACTCCCGGGGAGCAGCTCCAAGTCAGCGACCGCTGACGGGGTGATCTCGGCCAAGATGCTCGACTTGGCGTCGGGAGCCTCGGCGATCTCCACGCGCACGCCTTCGCCGTGCGGCTCGAGCGCGGCAATGCGGCCAGCCCAGAGGTTGCGGGGGGATCCGTCAGGACGGTGTACGAACAGCGACACAGCGGCGGGCCGGAAAGCGACGTTGACATCGCCAAAGGTTGACTCTGCCAGCTCGACCGTGCCTCCGGTGGACAAGAGCACTCGGTGACCGTGGCCGCGGCCGGCCAGCAGGTTGAGGCCGACGAGCCTTGCCACGTAATCGGTCCGGGGGCGGCGCGCCACTTCTGGCGGCGTACCCTGCTGCACCACCCTGCCGTGCTCAATGACGACGAGCCAATCTGCCAGCACGGAGGCATCGATCGGGTCATGCGTCACGAGCAATGTTGCGCCGGAGAAATCGGCCAGGTGGCGACGCACCTCGGTGCGTACCAGCAGACGGGTCTTGGCATCGAGGGCGGCGAGCGGCTCATCCAGCAGGAGCAGTCGGGGTTCGGTCGCGAGAGCGCGTGCCAGCGCCACCCGCTGCGCCTGCCCGCCAGACACGGTCCGCGGCTTTGCATTCGCCAGGTCGGCGATGCCCACGCGATCAAGCCACACCGCAGCACGCCGCCGCGCCTCCGCCCTGTCCAAGCCGCGTACCAGCGGTCCGAATGCGACATTGTCAAGCACAGTGAGGTGCGGGAACAGCAGATAGTCCTGAAACACGACACCAATGGGCCGCTCGTGCGGGGCTCGATGGATACCTGAGGCTGCATCGGCCACGACTCGCCCACCGACCGTGATCTGCCCGGAGGTGATCCGAAAGAGTCCGGCCAACGCCCGTAGCGCAGTGGATTTGCCGGCACCGTTCGGGCCGAGTAGAGCAACCACCTGACCAGCTGCTATCTCGAGCTCGAGGTCCAGTGTGAAGTCGCCGCGGCGAACACCGAGATCGGCGGACATCTCGGCTACCACCTGCTCACCCAGCGTTCCCGCAGCAAGGCCAAGACAGCGACTGATACGCCCAGCAGCAGCACCGAGAGCAGCAGTGCCGATCCAGGATCGGTTTCCAAGGCGAGATAGACCTCCAAGGGCATCGTGCGCGTCGTGCCCGGAAAGCTACCGGCGAACGTGATCGTCGCACCGAATTCGCCGAGGGCACGGGCCCATGCAAGGACCGCACCAGCGGCGATGCCGGGTCCTATCAGCGGCAATGTGATGCGACGAAATACGGTCACCGGCCGTGCCCCGAGCGTCGAGGCGGCCTCTTCGTAGCGGCGATCGGATGCGCGTAGCGCGCCCTCCACAGACAGCACCAGGAAGGGCAACGCTACAAAGACCTGCGCCAGGATCACGGCGTACGGGGTGAAGGGAAATGCGAAACCAGTGAGCTGGTAGAGCGGCCGACCGATCAGTCCCGCGCGGCCGAGCACCGTGAACAGGGCGACGCCACCCACGACTGGTGGCAGCACCAAGGGGATGGTGATCAGCGCGCGCAGCAGCGAGGCTCCACGCAGACCTGGCCGGGCCATTACCCAGGCAAGGGGGACGCCAATGAGCACCACGATGATCACCGACACAGTCGCAGTGATCATGGACAGCTTCAGTGCCTGAAGCGCGCCGGCACTCCCAAGCACGGCTCCGACGTCGGTCCAGGGAGCACGGATCACCAGCCCGACAAGCGGCAAGACCAAGAACAGCAAAGCCACGGCGGCCGGCGCGGCCAGCAGCGGCGGGATGCGGCCCTGCCAGGGTCGCTCGGTCGCGCGGGTACCGACCCGCCTCGTAGCCGGTGTAGCGCCGACCAGAGTCGGCTCGGAGTCAGGGCTGGGCAAAGCCTGCCTTGGCCAGGACTGCCTGGCCCTCAGGTGAGAGGACGTAGTCCAGGAAGGCCTGCGCCAACGCGGGATTCTTCGAGTCCTTCAGAGTAGCCATGGGATAGACATTGATGGCCTGCTGAGCCTCAGGAAATTCAATCCCATCGACTTGGTCGCCCGCGGACAGTACGTCGGTCTTGTAGACCAAGGCAGCGTCGACTTCGTCCGATGCAACTTTTTGCAGGGTCGCCTTCACGTCCTGCTCCAAGGTGTCTGGCTTGGGAACGATCTTCACCTCGGCAAAGACCTTGACCGCCGCTGCACCACAGGGCACCTGCGGCGCACAGAGAGCGATCCGCCTGCTCTCATCGCCGAAGTCATTCAATCCCGTAATCTTGTGCGGATTGCCCTTCGGCACGGCGATCTCGAGCGTGTTGGAAACAAAGTCCTTGGGCGTATTCGCAGCACCGGCCGCGGTGACGGTCTTCATCGTTGCTGGACTGGCCGCAGCGAAGACGTCGGCCGGGGCGCCCTGCACGATCTGGGTTGCCAGTGTCGCGCTTGATCCAAAGCTGAACGTGACCTTGCTGCCGGGATTCTTGGCCTCGAAGTCCTTGCCGATCTGGTTGAACGCCTCCGTGAGGGAGGCAGCTGCGAGCACGGTAATGGCTCCACGGCTCGAGGAGCCCTCTGCGGTGGGGGATGGCGCTGCCGGCTGGGGCTGTGCACCACAGGCCGAGATCAGGAGTCCCAGGAGGGCGAGCAAAGCGGCCAGCAATAGAGGCTTGTCGGCTTTTCGTACGGGTGCTGCGTTCATAGCACCGCAGGGACCTCTACAACGACGTGGGTGGATTTGACCGAGGCCACCGCGAGCACCCCGGGCTCGAGCTGGAGTTCGCTCGCTGCCTCGGCTGATATCAGCGATACGACACGGAATGGACCGCACTGCAGGTCGACCTGCGCCATCACCGAATCCTTGATCACGCGGGTCACCAGGCCGGTAAAGCGGTTTCGGGCGCTCTCCGCGACCGGCCTTCCTAGTTCCGGTGCGGTAGCGATCTCCTGCGCATGTGCGGCGAGCTCGGCTCCGTCGATGGTGGTGGGCCCGCTGGCGCTGCTAGCACGTAGCCGACCCGAGTCGAGCCAACGCCGTACGGTGTCGTCGGAGACACCAAGCAGCGAGGCGGCCTGAGCAATCCGGTAATGCGGCACAGCAGAGAATCCTAGTCCGCTATTGCGGATTTTTCCTTCATCTCGATATGCGAATGCGGTTCTCAGGAGATTCGTCAAGATCAATCAATTGAGCCGCCTCCGATGGGTCAATATGGCTTACTGAGTTGGAAAATCGCGGCCACTGAGAGATCCCCTGGCCGTCCTGACCTGACGACACTCGCCGAAAGTGACGTTGGTGCTGGCTCTCGCGCCTGCGACACAACAGACTGCGTTCTGTGATGTCTGCTCGGGGCAGGGTCATCGTGATCACCGGCGCGATGGCAGCGGGAAAGTCACCGGTGGCTGACCTGCTGGCAATTCGGCTCCCCAAATCGGTTCATATCCATGGCGATGTGTTCCGCCGGATGGTGGTGAGCGGTCACGCAGACATGACGCCCAATCCGAGCCCAGATGCGATCGCTCAGCTCAATCTGCGCTACGACTTGGCCGCGATGGCCGCTGACCGCTGCGCTGAGGACGGCTTCGATGCCATCGTCCAAGATGTGATCTTGGGCAAGGATTTGGCTGACTTCGTCAAGCGCATCGCCTCGCCGGAGCGCTATCTCGTTGTACTGTCCCCCAGCCTGTCTGCCTTTGACTGGCGAGAGGAGCAGCGCTCGAAGACCGGATACGTCCATTTGTCAGCCGGAGCCCTCGACGAAATGCTGCGGCGCGAGACGGCACAGATTGGCTACTGGCTTGACTGCAGTACCCAGACTCCCGAAGAGACGGTGGACGACATCCTCGCCCATCTCCAACAGGCAGCGGTTTGAGCACACATCCGGCGGCGGTGGCTTCAAGGTATTGCCATCGCGGACAAGATCATCGCCGGGCTCGACGAGACGGCGGACTAGCCGCTGCAGACCATCCACAGCGTCTTCGAGCAGCGCACCGATCCGGTCCCGATGATCCTCGACGAAGGCCCAGACACTGAGCCGGGACAGATTTTACTATTCGAGCCGAGGCTCGCATCTGGTGTCCGCCGTGCTGCGCGAGGCGCTGGCCCGTGCCGATGGCGACCATCCGCGCACTGTGCTCGACTATGCGCGCGAGAAGCTGTTCGACCCGCTGGAGATTGACTCCCGTAGCGCGCGGGAGGCGCGCGTGCTGCTGAGCGACCCCGCATATGACGGGCTCACGCGCTTCGACTGGGGCACCGACGCGGTCGGCCTGCACAGCGCATGTTGCCTCCTCCGGTTACGGCCGGCCGGCATGATCAAGTTCGGTGAGCTCTATCTCGGGAGGGGCGTCTGGCACGGAAAGCAGATCCTGCCGGCCGATTGGGTTGAACGGACCATGACGACGAGCGAGCTGAGCTGCAATACGGCCTGATGTGGTGGCTCGACATCGACCTGCACGGGCATCCCGCCTGGCTCGCTCGTGGCAGCGAGGGCCAACTGATCGCCGTTGTCCCCCAGCACCGCCTAGTCGTGGCAGTGGGATCGGTGCCGACGAAGGACTACTCGATCCCGGACTCAGACGTGTCCTTCCTGTTGACCGACGCGATCTATCCAGCACTGGGCCCGTGACCGCGCAGTACTCGGAAGGCGGTTTGTCCCCACCTCTGGACCTCCGGCTCGCGATATGGGAAGGGTGGTAGCGAGAAAGTGGGCGTAAGCCAGCGCGCAGAACGGCGGGCCCGGTTGACCCGGACCCGCCGTTCGGATATCTCAATCAACGGTAGTCGCCGAGATCAAACTCCTCCAGCGGCACGGCAGCGCCTGACCCCTGACCGAAGTCGTAGTCGAACGAGTCGTAGCCGACCATCGAGTATGCCTGCGCCTTGGCCTCCGGCGTCGGCTCGACCCGGATGTTGCGGTAGCGCTCCAGACCGGTACCGGCCGGGATCAGCTTGCCCAAGATCACGTTCTCCTTGAGGCCGACCAGCGCGTCGGACTTGGCATGGATCGCCGCATCGGTCAGCACCTTGGTGGTCTCCTGGAAGGACGCCGCCGACAGCCACGACTCGGTGGCGAGCGATGCCTTCGTGATCCCCATCAGCACTGCACGTCCCGACGCTGGCCTGCCGCCCTCGGCCACTACCTGCCGGTTCGCCGCCTCGTACGAGAGCCGATCCACCAGGTCACCTGCGAGCAAATCAGAGTCGCCGGACTCGATCACGGTCACCCGACGCAGCATCTGCCGGATGATGATCTCGATGTGCTTGTCATGGATCGGGGCGCCTTGAGTCCGATAGACCGACTGCACCTCGTCGACCAAGTGTTCTTGCACCCGGCGCACGCCGAGCACCCGCAGCACGTCGTGCGGATCGGGCGTACCGGCGGTCAGCTGCTGGCCAACCTCGACGGGATCGCCGTCCTCGACCAGCAGTCGAGCCCGTCGAGACACCGAGAACTCCGCCGGCTCCGATCCATCATCAGGAGTGATGATGATCTTCTTGAGCCGGTCGTTGTCCTCGATCTTCACCCGACCGGTAGCCTCCGAGATCGGCGCTTTGCCCTTGGGCTGGCGCGCCTCGAAGAGCTCGACCACACGCGGCAGGCCCTGTGTTATGTCGTCACCAGCCACACCGCCGGTGTGGAAGGTCCGCATTGTCAGCTGGGTACCCGGCTCACCAATGGACTGCGCCGCCACGATGCCAACAGCCTCGCCGACGTCGACTAGCTTGCCGGTAGCCAGCGAACGGCCGTAGCACATCGCGCAGGTGCCGCTTGCCGCCTCGCAGGTCAGCACGCTCCGCACCTTCACCGAGCTAATACCGCTGTCGATCAGCAGCCCGATGTTGATATCACCAAGATCAACTCCAGCCTTCAGCAGCACCTCACCGTCCGAAGCGAGCACGTCGGTGGCGAGCGTCCGTGCGTACACGGCAGTCTCCACATGCTCGTCGAGGACCAGGTTGCCGTGGCCATCGTCAGCGGCGATCGTCTTGGTCAGGCCGCGCTCAGTGCCACAGTCCTCCTCGCGGATGATCACATCCTGGCTGACATCGACAAGCCGGCGGGTCAGGTAGCCCGAGTCGGCCGTACGCAGCGCGGTGTCGGCCTGGCCCTTGCGCCCACCATGGGTGGAGATGAAGTACTCCAGGACCGACAGCCCTTCACGGAAGTTGGACTTGATCGGCCGCGCGATGATCTCACCCTTCGGGTTGACCACCAGCCCACGCATTGCGGCGATCTGGCGCATCTGCACCATGTTTCCGCGAGCACCGGAGTGCACCATCATGTAGATCGGGTTGGTCTTTTCGAAGTTGTTCTCCATCGCGGTACCGAGGCGAGACGTCGCATCGGTCCAGATCTCGATCAGCTCCTGTCGACGCTCGTCGTCGGTGATCAAGCCCCGCTCGTACTGCTTGTCGATCTTGTTCGCCCGATCCTCATAGGGCGCCAGAATCTGTGGCTTGTCGGCCGGCGTGCTGACGTCTCCAATGGAGACGGTGACGCCAGAACGCGTCGCCCAGTGGAAGCCGAGGTCCTTGAGCTGATCCAGACAGTGGGCCACCTGCACCTTCGGATAGCGCTCGGCAAGATCGTTGACGATCTGGCCCAGCTGCTTCTTGCCCACCTCGTAGTCGGCGTACGCGTAATCGTCGGGCAGCGCCTCGTTGAACAGGGCGCGACCCAGCGTGGTCTCCAACAAGATCGAACCGTTGGGCGACAAGGTCTTGCCCAGCGGCGGCACGATGTCGCTGAGGCGGAGTTTGATCTTGGCCTGGACCGAAAGCTCGCCGCGGTCAAAGGCCATCAACGCCTCGGCCACCGAGCCGAACGCCCGACCCTCGCCAACCACGCCGTCCCGCTGCATGGTGAGGAAGTAGGTGCCGATGATCATGTCCTGAGTGGGCATGGTCACCGGACGACCGTCAGCCGGCTTCAAGATGTTGTTGGTCGAGAGCATCAAGATCCGGGCCTCAGCCTGGGCCTCTGCGCTCAGCGGCAGGTGCACAGCCATTTGGTCACCGTCGAAGTCGGCGTTGAATGCCGTACAAACCAGCGGGTGGATCTGGATGGCCTTGCCCTCGATGAGCTGCGGCTCGAACGCCTGGATGCCAAGCCGGTGCAGCGTAGGCGCCCGGTTCAGCAGCACAGGATGTTCGGAGATGACCTCCTCGAGCACGTCCCAGACGACGGGGCGCTGGCGCTCCACCATCCGCTTCGCGGACTTGATGTTTTGCGCGTGGTTGAGGTCGTCCAGCCGCTTCATCACAAACGGCTTGAACAGCTCCAACGCCATCGCCTTGGGCAGGCCGCACTGGTGCAGCTTGAGCTGCGGGCCGACCACGATGACCGAACGGCCGGAGTAGTCGACGCGCTTGCCGAGCAGGTTCTGCCGGAACCGACCTTGTTTGCCCTTCAGCATGTCCGAGATCGACTTGAGCGGGCGGTTGCCCGGGCCAGTGACTGGACGGCCACGGCGGCCGTTGTCGAACAGTGAGTCCACAGCCTCCTGAAGCATCCGCTTCTCGTTGTTAACAATGATCTCGGGCGCACCGAGATCAAGGAGTCGCTTCAGCCGGTTGTTGCGGTTGATCACCCGCCGGTACAGGTCGTTCAGGTCCGAGGTCGCGAACCGACCACCGTCGAGCTGCACCATGGGGCGCAGGTCCGGCGGGATGACCGGAACACAGTCCAGCACCATCCCGGTCGGGCTGTTCTTGGTGGTGAGAAACGCCGAGACCACCTTGAGCCGCTTCAGCGCACGGGTCTTCCGCTGGCCCTTGCCGACCTGGATGGTCTCGCGCAGATCCGCGGCCTCCGCCTCGAGGTCAAAGGTCTCCAGTCGCTTCTGAATAGCGTCAGCGCCCATGGAGCCTGAGAAGTACTTGCCGAACCGGTTCTTCATCTCCCGGTACAGCACCTCATCACCTTCGAGGTCTTGCACCTTAAGGTTCTTGAAGCGGTTCCACACTGCCTCGAGCCGATCAAGTTCCCGCTGGGCTCGATCACGAAGCTGCTTGACCTCGCGCTCCGCGCCTTCCCGGACCTTGCGCTTGGCGTCCGCCTTGGCGCCCTCGGCCTCGAGTGCAGCGGTGTCCTCCTCGAGCTTCCTCATCCGGTTCTCGATGTCAGAGTCCCGGCGACCCTCGATCTGCTTGCGCTCGACGTCGATCTTGGCCTCCAGCGAGGAGAGGTCCCGATGCCGGGCTTCCTCATCAACGGAGGTGATCATGTACGCCGCAAAGTAGATGACCTTCTCCAGGTCCTTCGGGGCGATGTCGAGCAGGTAACCCAAGCGCGACGGGACGCCCTTGAAATACCAGATGTGGGTCACCGGAGCGGCCAGCTCGATGTGGCCCATCCGCTCGCGGCGTACCTTGGAACGGGTCACCTCGACGCCACAGCGCTCACAGATGATGCCCTTGAAGCGCACTCGCTTGTACTTGCCGCAGTAGCACTCCCAGTCCCGGGTGGGACCGAAGATCTTTTCGCAGAACAGGCCATCACGCTCGGGCTTGAGCGTGCGGTAGTTGATGGTCTCCGGCTTCTTCACCTCACCGTGCGACCACTTGCGAATCTCGTCGGCAGTAGCCAGACCGATGCGGATCTCGTCGAAGAAGTTCACGTCGAGCATTCTTTGCTTATCTCTCTTCTCTCAGTACGCGATATCTCAGGTTGTCAAGCACTGAACCTTCACCTCCGCCGACTTGTCAGCGCGTGTGGTTGCCTTGGCGACCACGGACACTGACAAGTCGGCGAGAGGAGGAGGCACTTAGACTTCTTCGACTCCGCCGAGGGAGTCACCGGGACGACGGGACAGGTCGATACCGAAGTCCTCCGACGAGCGGTAATCGTCCTCGGAGTCTCGCAACTCAACCTCCGTGCCGTCGCTGGACAGCACCTCAACGTTGAGGCACAGGGACTTCATTTCCTTCACCAGCACCTTGAACGACTCCGGAATGCCAGGCTCGGGAATGTTCTCGCCCTTGACGATGGCTTCATAGACCTTCACCCGACCCGGCACGTCGTCAGACTTGATGGTGAGCAGCTCCTGCAGGGCCCACGCCGCGCCGTACGCTTCGAGCGCCCAAACCTCCATCTCACCAAACCGCTGTCCGCCGAACTGCGCCTTGCCGCCCAGCGGCTGCTGGGTGATCATCGAGTACGGCCCGGTCGAGCGCGCGTGGATCTTGTCGTCTACGAGGTGGTGCAGCTTCAGCATGTAGATGTAGCCAACACCGACCGGCTCTGGGAACGGCTCACCTGAGCGGCCGTCGAAGAGGTGGGCCTTGCCGTCGGCGTTCACCAGGCGCTGACTGTCCCGAGTCGGCAAGGTCTGGCCGAGCAGACCGGTGATCTCCTCCTCGGTGGCACCGTCGAAGACTGGCGTCGCCAGTCGGGCTGCACCCTCAACGCGGCCGAGGCCGACGCTGCGCAGCCGATTGGCCCAGTCCTTCTTGACGCCGTCGAGATCCCAGCCCTGCTTGGCGACCCAGCCAAGATGGGTCTCGAGGACCTGGCCGACGTTCATCCGGCTGGGCACACCCAGCGGATTGAGCACAATGTCGACCGGGGTGCCGTCCTCCAGGAACGGCATGTCCTCAATGGGCAAGATCTTGGAAATGACGCCCTTGTTGCCGTGCCGTCCAGCCAGCTTGTCGCCGTCTTGGATCTTCCGCTTCTGGGCCACATAGACCCGCACCAATTGGTTGACCCCAGGTGAAAGCTCGTCATCGGCGTCACGATCGAAGACGCGTACGCCAATGACCGTGCCCGACTCGCCGTGCGGCACCTTGAGTGAGGTGTCACGCACCTCGCGTGCCTTCTCACCGAAGATCGCACGCAGCAGCCGCTCCTCCGGTGTCAGCTCGGTCTCGCCCTTCGGGGTGACTTTCCCAACCAGGATGTCGCCGGTTGAGACCTCGGCACCGATCCGGATGATGCCGCGCTCGTCCAGGTCGGCGAGCATCTCCTCACTGACATTGGGGATGTCGCGAGTGATCTCCTCCGCGCCCAGCTTGGTGTCGCGAGCATCGACCTCGTGCTCCTCAATGTGGATTGAGGTGAGCACGTCATCTTGGACGAGCCGCTGGCTGAGGATGATCGCGTCCTCGTAGTTGTGACCTTCCCACGGCATGAACGCGACCAGCAGGTTACGACCCAGTGCCATCTCGGCGTGATCAGTGCAGGGACCGTCAGCGAGCGGCGTCCCTTTCTCGATCCGCTGGCCGGCGGTTACAAGCGGGCGCTGATTGATGCACGTGCCCTGGTTCGAGCGACGGAACTTGCTGAGCCGGTAGGTCTTGAACGTGCCGTCGTCGTGCGCAACGTCGATCAGATCGGCGCTTACCGACGTCACCACGCCGGCCTCAGTCGCGACCGTCACATCGCCCGCATCCACCGCACCGCGGTATTCCATGCCGGTACCCACAAACGGAGCCTCCGACTGGATCAGCGGCACAGCCTGGCGCTGCATGTTCGAGCCCATCAGGGCGCGTGAAGCGTCGTCGTGCTCGAGGAACGGGATCATTGCGGTCGCTACCGACACCATCTGGCGCGGTGACACGTCCATGTAGTGCACCTCGTTGGCCGGCACCGTGTCCACCTCGCCGTGGCGCTTGCGAACCAACACCCGGGCCTCGGTGAAGCGGCCCTTGTCGTCAAGCTTGGCGTTTGCCTGCGCTGTGACCCACCGGTCCTCTTCGTCGGCAGTCAGATAGTCGATCTGATCTGTGACGTGACCCTTCTCCACCTTGCGGTATGGAGTTTCGACGAAGCCGAACGCGTTCACCCGGGCGAATGAGGCGAGCGAACCGATCAGACCGATGTTCGGGCCCTCAGGGGTTTCGATCGGACACATGCGGCCGTAGTGGGACGGATGCACATCGCGGACCTCCATGCCGGCGCGATCCCGCGACAAGCCGCCTGGTCCGAGCGCGGAGAGCCGCCTCTTGTGTGTCAGGCCAGCTACCGGGTTGGTCTGGTCCATGAACTGGGACAGCTGCGAGGTACCGAAGAACTCCTTCAGCGCCGCGACGACCGGCCGGATGTTGATCAAGGTCTGCGGTGTAATCGCCTCGACATCCTGGGTGGTCATACGGTCTCGAACCACTCGCTCCATGCGACCCAGGCCGGTACGCAGCTGGTTCTGGATCAACTCGCCTACCGTACGCAGTCTCCGGTTGCCGAAGTGGTCGATATCGTCCTCTTCAACAAGCAGCTCGCCTCGTGGCGAGTCAAGAGTCTCCTTGCCCTCATGCAAGGCAACCACGAAGTGAATGGCGGCGACGATGTCTTCGATGGTCAGCACCTGACGATCGACCGGCAGCTCCAGGCCCAGCTTCTTGTTGATCTTGTACCGACCAACCTTGGCCAAGTCGTAGCGCTTGGGGTTGAAGTAATAGTTCTCCAACAGTGCCTGCGCGGCCTCGCGGGTCGGCGGCTCCCCGGGACGTAGCTTGCGGTAGATGTCCAGCAGCGCTTCGTCCTGAGTGGTGGTGTGGTCCTTCTCCAGCGTGAGTCGCATCGACTCGTACTGGCCGAACTGCTCGAGGATCTGCGCATCGGTCCAGCCGAGCGCCTTGAGCAGCACGGTCACGTTCTGCTTGCGTTTGCGGTCAAGACGGACCCCGACCATGTCCCGCTTGTCGATTTCGAACTCAAGCCAAGCCCCACGCGACGGGATGATCTTGCAGGTAAAGATGTCCTTGTCTGAGGTCTTGTCCGTGGTCTGCTCGAAATAGACGCCGGGTGAGCGCACCAGTTGGGAAACCACGACACGCTCGGTGCCGTTGATGACGAAGGTGCCCTTGTCTGTCATCAAAGGGAAGTCACCCATGAAGACCGTCTGGCTCTTGATCTCACCGGTCTCGTTGTTCATGAACTCGGCGGTGACGAATAGCGGCGCGGCGTAGGTAACGTCGCGCTCCTTGCATTCGTCGACAGTGTTCTTCGGCGGCTCGAACCGGTGATCCCGGAAGGAGAGCGACATGGTGCCGGAGAAGTCCTCGATCGGCGAGATCTCCTCAAAGATCTCCTCAAGTCCGGACTTCGTGTTGATGTCAGTACGGCCCTGGTCCAACGCGGTCGCGACGCGATCGCGCCAGGCCCCGTTTCCGATAAGCCAGTCAAATGAGTCGATCTGCAAATCGAGCAGATCTGGGACTTCCATGGGTTCGGCGATCTTCGCGAACGAAATTCTGCCGGTAGGGGATACAACTTTGGTCTTCGAGGCTGTGCGCGAGGCGGCCAACTCCTGTGTCCTTCCGAAGGCTCTCAGTGGAGGAGCAAAAGTGCTTCTACGCATGCTGAACGACCCGTGTCAAAGTGAAACGGGTCGGCAGATGGCGAGGGCAAACCCCCAATATAGACGCTGAATCGCCTCAAGTCAAGGACCGGGCGCAGCACAAAGCAGAGCAGTCAAATTCTCGACTGCCTTGCGAGAGATCATACTCTTCGTTGGCCACGCGACAAGGGGCAATACCCACCTATCGCCTCACCCCCGCAGAGGCTCCCGTCAGCGCGCCGCAGCCCGACAGACAGCGCTCACCTCGTCACCCATTCGTCCTCACCGCCCAGGACCTTCGACTCTCACACCACCACATCGGAGGAGCGTTGACTGAGGGTGCATCGACCCCAACCCGAGGAGGCAGCGCAATGGCCGAGCGCACGCGGGTGCTGGTGACTTTCGCGAGCAAGATGGGCTCAACACAGGAGATCGCCGAGGTTATTGGGCAGGAGCTTGAAGCCTTCGGCATGGATGTCACTGTCGCTCCGGCTGCCGACAACGTGAGCCCAGAGGGTTTCCACGGCGTAGTAATCGGCAGCGCGATCTACACCCGGCGCTGGGTCAAGGCCGCGACTAAATACCTCAAGCGGCACGCGCCCAGGCTCGACCCCCAAAGGACGTGGCTGTTTCACAGTGGCCCGTGCGGCGAAGGGGCACGCGACGAGCAGGTCCAGGCGCCGAAGGCCGTTGAGCGGGTGATTGTTCCCCTCGGCCTGCCTGCTCCAATCACCTTCGGCGGCCGCCTGGACCTCGAACATGCAGTCGGCCCAGTGAGCCGGTGGATGAGCACTGAGGGACCTCTCTCCGGCGATTTTCGGGACTGGGACCGAATCCGTGCCTGGGCCTCCGACATTGCCCACCAGCTCGATTCTGCGACCGCAGGCACGCAGTAATGATGGCGCGGGAAAGATTCACCGGCGAGGACTCAACCGATGAGTTCACGCCGATCAATCCTGCGCGCTGCGAGGAGCTGCTGGTGAGCCAAAGCATCGGGCGGGTCGCCTGGCAAGCTGCCGATGGTCCCCAGATCCTCCCGGTGACCTACGCCTGCCACGACGGAACGATCATCTTCAGGACTTCCCCGTACGGAGTCCTCTCAGAGCTCATCCGGCCGACCGATGTCGCACTGGAGATCGACGAGCTTGATCAGGAAGGCCGCCGGGGATGGAGCGTGGTGGTACAGGGCCGCGCGCAGGGTGTGGCCGAGCCTGCCCAGCTCGTACGCATGTGGACGGTTGGCGGTGTCGTTCCCTGGGCCTCCGGGGTCAGGAACGTGTTCATCCAAATCATTCCCCACCAGATAACCGGGCATGTACTAGCAGCGCGGTCCGCCTGATCCATCGGCACGCAAAGATTCGCTGCAAGAGGGACTTTAGTCCCGATTCTTTGGGACCTGACCCCTCTTTCGCCAGCTCCTGAAGAGGCGCACAATTTACAGAGGAGGGGTAGGCGAAACTCGAGGAGCTGATCATGCCAACTTTTGGCGGTCGTGTTTCGCCGGGCGAGCGGACCCGCAAGCTCTCACCACACGAGTGCGAGGCATGGCTCTGCAGCCATCATGAGGGGCGACTGGGATACCAATCAGGCAAGGGTCCGCGCTCGGTCGTGGTCTGCTACGCCGTTGCAGGTGATCAGATCTTGGTCCGGCTGCCTGACTACAACGACATCGTGCATTACGCACCTGGCTCCGAGGTAAGCCTCGACGTTGATGGCGGCACTCCCGCTGCCCATCGCGAGACCGTCGTGGTGACCGGCAAGGCAGCCCTGGCCGAAAGCGGTCACAAGCCACTGATCGACCAAACGGCATTTCAGGAGGAGTGGCCTCCCGACGTACCAACCTCGATCATCTGCGTTCCGCTCACCGCGATCGAAGGCTTCGAGCTCAGGGATCCATGACCTGAATCGAACTCAGTTTGAGTCCCTCCCCCTGAAATGGTCACGTACGACACCAATCCTTCAGCAAGATCAGGTCGTACGTGACCACTTTCTAGGGGCCGGCGTTTAGATTCAAGGTCGTGACCTCCACTCGATGGACCTCGGCGGACCTGCCATCGCAGCAAGGACGTACCTTCATCGTCACCGGCGGCAATAGCGGGATCGGGCTTCCCACCGCGCGGGCGCTTGCGGAGGCAGGTGCTCGTGTCGTGCTCGCCGTACGAGATCTCGCGAAGGGCGAGGCCGCCGCTGAGTCCATTCCCGGCGACTGTGAGGTTCGTCGACTGGATCTCGCCGACCTCGCCTCCGTACGCGCTTTCGCGAACGGATGGCAAGGCGAGCTCAGCGTGTTGATCAACAACGCTGGCGTGATGAGAACCCCCGAACGGCGTACGGCGGACGGATTCGAGCTGCAGATCGGTACTAACCACCTCGGCCACTTCGCGCTCACCAATCTGCTGCTGCCCCAGGTGACTGATCGAGTGGTCACCGTCGCGTCCGGTGCCCACCGCGGCGGCTCGATCTCGCTGGACGACCTCAACTGGCAACGCCGGGCTTACAGGCCCTGGGCTGCGTACCAGCAATCGAAGCTGGCCAACCTGCTGTTCACCCTTGAGCTGCAGCGCCGAGTGACCGAAGTCGGCTCGGATATCCGAGCTCTCGCGGCACATCCGGGCTATGCCGCCACAAATCTTCAGTTCCGCAGCGAGAGTCGCCTGCAGGACCGGATGATGGCCATCAGCAACCGGCTCTTCGCACAAAGCGACGAGGCCGGAGCACGATCGACCTTGTTCGCTGCAAGCCAGGATCTCCCTGGAGCCAGCTATGTCGGCCCGGACGGCTTCGGGCGTGGGTACCCGACACTCGTCGGCCGCACCGCGGCCGCCTCAGATGTGGAGATGGCAAAGCGGTTGTGGACGCTCTCTGAGGAACTCACCGGAGTGAGGTTCCCGCTGATTGTTGCGCGCTAATCAAGCCTTGTGCGGCCGCTTCGGATCCTTCCACCGGTGCGCTGGACCGGCTTTCAGTGCATCCAGTGCTGAGTTTGTGTGTGTCCGTTCTCTCGATGTTGGGAGAACGGACACACACTTGCCTCGTTGTTGCCGGTTGGCCTCAGTGATCGGCTACTTGTAGGAGACGCTGGCGCCGGCGGCCTCGAGGGCCTCGCGCGCCTTATCTGCAGTCTCCTTGTTGACCTTCTCCAGAACGGCCTTGGGGGCGGCCTCCACCAGATCCTTGGCCTCCTTGAGCCCAAGGCTGGTGAGTGAGCGGACCTCCTTAATCACCTGGATCTTCTTCTCGCCAGCTGCCTCGAGGATGACGTCGACCTCGTCGCTCGCCTCTTCCTCGGCTGCGCCTGCGTCGCCGCCGGCGGCTGCCGGAGCAGCGGCAGCGGCAACCGGAGCGGCCGCGGTGACGCCGAACGTGGTCTCGAATTCCTTGATGAACTCGCTGAGCTCGATCAAGGTCAGTTCCTTGAAAGCGTCAAGGAGCTCTGTGGTGCTGAGCTTCGCCATGATGGGCGTCCTTCCTAGTTGTCTTCCGCAGCGGGTGCTGCCAGTGGTTCTGACGCGGGCGCGGTACCCGCCTCAGGTGCAGCTGACGCTGCGTGTGATGCCGCCTCGACGGCGAGTTCTTCGTTCGTTGGCTCCGGAGTCGCCTCTGCAGCAACTTCCTCGGTCGTCGGCTCCGGAGTCACCTCGGCAGCAACCTCCTCGGTCGTCGGCTCCGCAGTCACCTCTGCAGCGAGCTCCACATTCGACGGCTCCGCACTCGCCTCGGGTGCAGGCGGCGCGAGCAGCGACGGGTTCTCACCGGCCGCCTCCTCCAGGGCGGCCAACAACCGGGCAGCCTGGGAAAGCGGGGCAGACACCAGAGAGATGGCCTGCTGAAGGACCCCCTGCATGACACCAGCGACCTTGGCGAGCAGGACCTCCCTGGACTCAAGATCAGCCAGTTTTCTGACCTCGTCGGGGGTCATGAACTTCCCGTCCAGCACCCCACCCTTGATCACCAGTTGCGGGTTCGTACGCGCGAAGTCGCGCAGGCCCTTTGCCACCACAACGGGGTCGCCACTGATGAAGGCGATCGCCGTGGGACCGACGAGCTGCTCCTCGATCGTGTCAAGACCGGCTTCGCGGGCAGCGATCGTGGTCAAGGTGTTCTTCGAAACGGCATAGCTGGCGTCATCACCGAGCGAGCGGCGCAGCTGCATGAGCGCCTTCACCGAGAGTCCGCGGTACTCGGTCAACACCACGCCGGCCGAGCTGGAGAACTTGTCAGCCAGCTCAGCGACAGCGGCTACCTTGTCCGACCTCGCCATTGTCTCCTCCACTTCGTAACGCGCTACGTCTGCAGCGCTCCGAAGGGCTGGATGGCCGTCGAAAACGAGAAAGCCCTTTGGCGCACGGCGGCAAAGGGCAACTGGAAGCCTGATGTCTTCCACCACACTCTTACTCACCTGCGCGGGCCGTCCGTCGTTCTCGTACGGACACTTCGGGTCGAACCTGAGGGATCAACCAACCAGCGGTCTTCGGCAGCCAACACTGTACCGGCGGCGGAAAGTGCGAGCCAAATCGGCGGGCGACCCGGGCACCGCGTAGCCGGTCCAGTTTGCCGGCGTGACCAAATTGAGATCAATTCTGCTGACTCATGGTGATAAATGTCTCGATTTGATAACGTACGAATGCCGGCCGATTCAATCCGGCCGGTGTTGTCTCACTCGGGGGAGTGTCCGCATGCGGAGGATTCTGAAGAGCGCAGCGTCCCTGGTGACCGGACTCGCCTTGGCTGCCACAGCCGCCATGGGCACCACGATTCCAGCCGGAGCTGCCGCACGGTGCAGCGTCACCTTCCAGACGTACAGCCCGATCAAGAAGGGCTCCACCGGAGCCCAGGCAAAGGCGATGGAGTGCCTGCTTGCCAAAGCTGGGTTCACGACCACCGTCAACGGCCGTTTCTCAGCCGCTGATGCTCGGGAGTTGGCCAAGTTCCGTGAGTCCATAGGCCTCAACCCGATCCGCGTCGGCGGCCACCGGGTGTGGAGCGCTTTGTTGTCGCGCGGCACCACACCACATCTGAAGAGGGGTGATCACGGCAAGGCTGTGGTTCGACTTCAGCTGGCGCTGCGGTCGGCCGGTTTCGCCAAGATGCCGACAACAGGCCGGTATAACGCAGCCACTGTCGGCGTGATCAAGGCCATCCAGAAGTCGCGTCATCTCAGGCGGACCGGCGCAGTCAACGCTGACTTCTGGAAGGCGCTGCAAGCCGGCAAGATCACAGCCACCACCGTCGTGGTCAAGAAGCCGGTCGCGAAGCCGGCATCGCACAAGAAGTCCACCAAGGGCGAGGAGGCGCTTGCGTATGCCAAGAAGCAGCTCGGTGATCCATACGCGCGTCAGGGCAGCGGTTCGAACGGCTGGGATTGCTCGGGCCTAACCATGAAGGCCTGGGAAGCGGCTGGCGTGAAGTTGCCGCATTCGGCTGGGCAGCAGCACCGCATCGGCAAGAAGATCTCCAAGTCCAACCTCAGAAACGGAGACCTGGTCTTTTTCTACCGCGGTATCGGACATGTGGGGCTCTATGCGGGCAACGGCAAGGTCATCCATGCACCGCGTCCAGGCAAGAAAGTGTCCTACATCAAGATGAGCTACATGCCGTACGTGGGAGCACGCCGGCCCGGCTGACCATCGCGGCGGCACAGACCGCAAGCGGTCACAGGCGACAACGGAATCCGCCCGGTTCGTGTTGTCTGTGACCACTTGCTGTGAAGATGGGTCGATGCATCCTGGCGTACGCGAGGCCCGGGAATCTGATCTCGATCGGATCCAGCAGCTGATCATCGACCTAGCCAGATACGAGCGGGCCGCTCATGAGGTCAAGACCACAACGGAGCAGCTCCGGGTCGCCCTCTTTGGACCGCAGCCCGCGGCGTACGCCCTGGTGGCGGAGAGCAGTAGCCAGGTAATCGGCTTCGCCCTCTACTTTCGGAACTTCTCGACCTGGGAAGGAGTCCATGGGATCTATCTCGAGGACCTCTACGTCATGCCGGAGTACCGCGGTTCAGGGCTCGGCCGGGCGTTGCTGATGTCTCTGGCCGGCCTTGCGGTCGAGCGGGGATACGCGAGGCTGGAATGGGCTGTTCTCGATTGGAACCAGCCCGCTATCGACTTCTACCGCAGCCTTGGCGCGGTCCCAATGGACGAGTGGACTGTCTATCGACTGACCGGCGAGGCACTTACTGCGGCGGGCGCCGGGATCTGAGTTTGCTCGATCGACCGCGTGCTTCACTCGGCGAAGCGGCTAAGCGACACGGCCCCACCAATGGCAAGCACGAATCCGCCTATGGCAAGTGGCATGCGCCCGGGCTCGATGGCATCCCCATAGAGCGCGATGCCGATCAGTGAGGGCCCCACGACCTCGAATACCAAGGTGATAGCCGTTACCAATGTGACGGCGTCTCGCTGCAGCGCCACGGTGAAGAAGCACATGCCGATGGCACCGTGCACGATGATCGCCCAGAGCAGCGGGTTGAGCAGCAAAGACCACGACATATCGTCTGCGCCGATGCCGCGGGAGGCCAGAGCCACCCCTGTGAAGCCCAGACCTGCAGCGCAGGACAGAACGATGGTGGAAGTGCGACCCTTCATCCGGAAGCCGATGAGTCCGACGACCGCCGGGACGATCGCAGTGAGCAGGATGATCCAGTCCTCGATCACCGGAATCCGTACTGCCGCCGTCGGGATCGCTGTCACGCTGAGAAAGATCAAGCCGACGCCCATCACAGCCAGTGAAGTCCAATCCTTCCAGGACAGGCGTGCGCCGCGGAGACTGGCGATGACGGCGGTGACCCCGACACTTCCGGCGACGATTGACTGAACCAGGAACAACGGAAGTCGCTGCAGTGCCACTACATTGCCGGCGAAACCCAGCGCGTCGCAGGCCAATCCCAGCAGATACGGCACCTGCTTGATGATCAGGGCCAGCCCGGTCAATCCGACCACTTCGGCGGCACGCTTAGCGGCTACCGACTGAAGAACGGATGCAACCCCGTACCCGAGGCAGGCGACGATGGCCCCCACCCAGCTCAGCACCACCATGCGAATGACCTCCCAACAGACCGAATCCGTCCTCGATCACAGCAACGGGGCGGTGTGTGCGAAGCTAGGAGGATTCAGCACGTGTCTTGTTGGTGTCCAGTGCGATGCCGGGGCCCATCGTGGTCGACAGCGTGATCTTGCGGAGGTAGCGGCCCTTAGCGGCGCTCGGCTTCAGCCGAACGATTTCGTCCAGCGCTGCAAAGTAGTTCTCTGACAGCTGGTCAGCGCTGAAGGATGCCTTGCCGATGATGAAGTGCAAGTTGGCATGTCGGTCGACCCGAAACTCGATCTTGCCACCCTTGATGTCGCTCACCGCTTTCGCCACGTCCATGGTGACGGTTCCGGTCTTCGGATTCGGCATCAGCCCGCGCGGCCCGAGGATGCGGCCGAGGCGACCGACCTTGCCCATCATGTCCGGCGTTGCGACGACGGCGTCGAAGTCCAGGTAGCCCTTCGACACCTTGTCGATGAGCTCATCGGAGCCCACCTCGTCGGCACCAGCGGCCATTGCGGCTTCGGCCCGCTCACCGGTAGCGAAGACCAGAACCCGTGCCGTCTTGCCCGTGCCATTGGGCAGATTGACGGTGCCGCGGACCATCTGGTCCGCCTTGCGCGGGTCGACACCGAGCCGCACGGCAACATCCACAGTCTCGTCGAACTTTGCTTTGCTATTGGCCTTGGCAAACGCCATGGCCTCGGCCGGTGCGTACAGCTTTCCTGGATCGACCTTCTCTGCGACGACCGTGTACGACTTGCTGCGCTTCATGCTGCTGGTCCTTTCTGTGGCCAGTTGTGGTCAGAGCCGCGCCGGCTCCCACATCAATCTGTTGGCTTGAAACTCATCCGCCGCCGATTTCCGCGCCGCCGATCTGCAGGAGCCGCGATGAAACCTGCTTTTCGTTTCAGCGCGGCGACGAAGACGGCGGGGTTCGAGCGGAAATCGCGAGCGAGCGGAGTGAGCTCAATCCAATACCGTTACGCCCATACTGCGTGCGGTGCCTTCGACGATCTTCATGGCTGAGTCGAGATTGTTGGCGTTGAGGTCGGGCAGTTTGGTGGTGGCGATGTCACGCACCTGGTCGCGGCTGATCGTGCCAACCTTCTCACGATGCGGCACGCCCGAACCCTTCTGCACGCCAGCAGCCTTCTTGATCAGCTCCGCTGCCGGCGGAGTCTTGGTAATGAAGGTGAAGGTGCGGTCCTCGTAGATCGTGATCTCGACCGGAATGATGGTGCCGCGCATGGATTCGGTTGCCGCGTTGTACGCCTTGCAGAACTCCATGATGTTGACGCCGTGCGGGCCCAGGGCGGTACCGACGGGCGGCGCCGGCGTGGCGGCACCTGCGTTCAGGGCGATCTTGACGAGCGCCGCAACCTTTTTCTTCTTAGGAGGCATTTCTGTTTCTGGATCCTTCTTGTGATCGTGTTGTGGTCAGTCCGACCCTGATGGTCAATGTGTTGTCGCGACGTTTAGACCTTCTGGATCTGCGGGAAGGTCAGATCGACCGGGGTCTCGCGACCCAGGATCTCCACCAGCGCCTTGAGCCGCTGATTGTTCACGTTGATCTCGGTGATCGTTGCGTGAACACCTGCGAAGGGTCCGTCGACGACCATGACGGAGTCCCCGACAGCGAAGTCGGCGACCTCGATCTTCTTCTTGCGACGGGCCGGGCCTTCGCCGGAGGCAGTTGCCGCTGCGATCACGGCGGGCGCGAGCATCTTCTCGACCTCGTCGAAGCTGAGCGGAACTGGGGAGTTCGAGTGCCCGACGAAGCCGGTGACGGAGGGGGTATGCCGTACCGTCGACCAGGATTCGTCGGTCAGATCCATGCGCACCAGGACGTAGCCGGGAAGCACCGTACGCTTCACCTGCTTGCGCTGACCGTTTCGGATCTCGGTGACCTCTTCGGTCGGCACGATGATCTCGTAGATGTAGTCCTCCATGTTGAGGGAAGACACCCGGTTCTCCAGGTTCTGCAGCACCCGGTTCTCCATGCCGGAGTAGGTGTGCACCACGTACCAATCCCCTGGCTTAGCCCGCAGTTCTGACCGGAATGCCTCGAGGGCATCCTGAGCAGCATCGGACTCTTCCTCGGGTTCAGCCTCGGCTTCTTCTGGTTCCTCGGTCGTCGCGAGGCTGCCGAAGTCGAGCTCGAAGTCGTCCTCCCGTGGCTGCTCAACAGGCGCGCCGCCAAAGTCGAGGTTGATGTCGACCTCGTCTTCGCGGCTCGCCGGGTAGCTGCCCAGGTCGACGTCGAAGTCATCCGATGGCGTCTCATCCACTGGGGTCTCGGCTACTGGGGTCTCGGCGGATGCGGAAGAGGCAGGGCTTTCCAGCGGCTCCGCACTCTGTTGCGGTTCCTCGGCTGAAAAGTTCTCGGGCACGTCGGTGTCTCCGTTGTTTGGGTCGTTGGGGGTCATCAGCTAAAGATCTTGAAGATTGCCCAGCCGAGGCCGAGATCGAGCAGGCTCACGTAGGCGATCACAAAAAGCACGAAGACCAGCACTACGACGAAATAGTTGATCAGCTGCTGTCCAGTGGGGTACACGACCTTGCGCAGCTCGCCGATCGACTGCCGGACGAACTTGAGGGGCGTCGTACGCTCCGGCTTGACCGGCTGATCGCGCTTCTTGGTGGGAGCGGCCTTCGGAGCGCGGCCGAGACGACCTGTACGCGCACTCTTGGCCTTGGCGCCCGAAGCAGCCGCCGCGACACCTGCCGGTTCCAAGACGTCCTCCGGCTGAGAATTGCGACTGGTCTCATCCTTCGCCGCCTTAGCCCCGTTCACCCCAGTGCGGGGCGACTTGGGTTGCGCGTTGGTCTCGGTGGCGTCGGCTAAGTCGGCAGAGCTCGGCTCTGCAGTCGGCTCCACCTCTTCCTTCTCTGCCACGCTCAGACCTTCCCTACCGTCATCCGCCTTTTGTCCGCTCTGCAGGGCAAGAGGGACTTGAACCCCCAACCTTCGGTTTTGGAGACCGATGCTCTGCCAATTGAGCTATTGCCCTCCGGAAGCCCTCCACCAAATGCTCTTGTGCGCTGCACGCCCGTACCAGGGCGCACCAAAACAACGGTGATTTGCCACCAAGGGATCGAGTGTAGTCAGAATTGCAACTGGAGTCGAACGGCTCAACCCGATGCAAGCAGGTCACGTGCAAGCAGGTCTCATGCCGCCCGACAGAGGCCTATGTCACCGCCCACCGTACGCTGAGATGTGTTTGCTAATTCTGGATCAGGACCGCCCGGCCTGATCGTCTACATCGATCGTTCCGACATCCATCAAGGCGGGCTTGACGAGCTGAAAGCAGGGGTCCGCAAGCTGGCCCGGTTCATTGAGTCAGCAGAACCGCAGCTGATGGCGTACGGCTTCTACTTCGCCGAGGAGCTTGGTCAGATGACCGTGGTCGCCATCCATCCCGACTCGGCGTCGCTGGAGCTTCACTTGGAGATTGGTCGGGATGAGTTCCGCAAGCTAGCCCACTTGATCACTCTGCGAGAGATCGAGATCTTTGGCTCCCTGAGCCCACACGCGCTGGAGATGCTCCAGCAGAAGGCGTCTGCCTTGGGAGGGCACAGCGTCAGAGTTCACGAGCAGTTCGCTGGATTCACTCGCCAGTTGTCACATTAAAGCCAGACAAATGCGGAGACGATCAACGCCACGCAGGCGACGATGGGGACCAGCAGCAGGCCCCAGGAATCGTAGGAAGACAGTGGCTCGGAGGAGGGATCTCGTGCCATCAGACTCTATCTTTTCTGGCTGGCGAGCACTCTGTGGAAGTGTCGCGATGGATCTCCCCGAGGAAGTGATGTTAAGAGCGCTTCTCGCTGTTGGTCGCGCTCTTTTTTGCGCAATCTCAAAGATCGGAATGGATTGACAGATTGAGGTCAGCCCAATGTGACTCAGGCCGCAGCGCGCCCGACACGTCGCTCGGGAGTTGAAATGATTTGTCGGCGAGAGTTGGCGGTGAAAGGCTGCGAGTCATGACCGCCGCCACCCGTCCGTTCTCGCTCGCTCAGCGAAGCACGAGCCGCGAGCAGCGCAGGCGACGCGGTCGTGCGCACTTCCGACGGTCGTGATCAGCGACTTCCTCTCGGGCGCTATGACCGGTCTGGCCGTGGCGATGCCAATAGGAGCCATCGGCACCTATCTCATTGGTCTCGCCGCCCGGGAGCGCACTCCCACCGCCGCGGCTGCGGCCCTTGGCGTCGCATCGGTGGACGGGGCATACGCAATCGTGGCCGCGCTCGCCGGAGCTGGCGTTCACGAGCTGCTCAGCGAGGGGTCGGGCTGGCTCACCGGCGTGGCTGCGATCACACTGGTACTGGTCGCAGTTCACACCCTGCGGATGGCCATTCGTCGCTACCGCGGCCACACCGGCAGTCTCGTGCAGCACAGCCAGCTAAGTCCCGCACGCGCTTACCTCAGCCTGTTCGCGCTCACCGCCATCAACCCAGCCACCGTGATCACCTTCGCTGCAGTCGTCATCGGCCGATCCCAGATTGGCTCGTCTTGGCTAGCGGTGGCCCTCTTCGCGCTCGGTGCGTTCTCGGCATCTGCGATGTGGCAACTGATGCTTGCCGGAGGCGGGAGCCTGCTGGGTCGGCTACTTCACGGTCGCCGAGGGCAACTGGGAATCTCGCTCGGATCAGCTCTCATCATGCTGGCGCTGAGCGCGGGTGTGCTGCTGAGCTAATCCGCTTCGCCGAGGAGCTTCTCGGTGGCGGCGAGCAGCACACAGGTGGCAAGACCGTCAATGGCAGCCGACACCTCCTCTGGTGAGGGGAAAGTGGGCGCGATCCTGATGTTCCGGTCGCGCGGGTCTCGGCCATAGGGAAAGGCCGCGCCTGCTCCCGTCATCGCGATCCCTGCCCCCTTCGCCAGCGAAATCACGCGGGTCGCCGTGCCGTCGGCCACGTCGAGGCTGATGAAGTAACCGCCGTCAGGATCAGTCCAGGTTGCTGCCTGAGAGTCTCCGAGTCGCTTGCTCAGGATCGATGTCACCTGGTCGAACTTGGGAGCGAGGATTTCGCGATGTCGGCGCATCAGCGTGGTCACGCCATCGGCACCCTTCAGATACAGCGCGTGCCTCAGATGATTGATCTTGTCCGGGCCGATGCTCCGCTTGCTGAGGTGCTTCAGATACCAATCAACATTCGAGGGCGAGCTCGCGAAGAATGAGATACCAGCGCCAGCGAAGGTGATCTTGGACGTCGAGGCGAAAAGAAACACCCGGTTGGGATGGCTGGCCTGCGCCGCCATGGCGAGAACATCGAGCGCGGGAGTCTCCACGTCGGTCAGATGATGCACCGCGTACGCGTTATCCCAGAACATTCGGAAGTCCCCAGCTGCCGGCATCTCGAGCAGTGCACGGGTGACCTCCTCGGTGTAGATCGCACCCGTGGGATTGGAATACGTCGGCACGATCCACATGCCCTTGATCGACGGGTCGTTGGCGACCAGCTGCCGTACCCCGTCGAAATCGGGCCCGTTCTGACTGAGCGGAACCGAGATCATCTCGATGCCGAACTGCTCGCACAGCGCAAAGTGGCGATCGTAGCCAGGCACTGGACAGAGGAACTTGATCGGCGCTTTCGACCACGGCTCTGCTGAGTCAACGGTGCCCTTGAGAAGGGCGTAGACGAGAGTGTCGTGCATGATCGACAAGCTGGAATTGTCGCCAGCGACGAGCTGGTCGACGGGGACGTTGAGCAGCGGGGCAAAGATCGTCCGGATCGCGGGCAGCCCTTGCGTGCCGCCGTAATTGCGACAGTCGGTGCCCGTGGAGTCCATGTAGTTGTCCTCCCCCGGCAGCGTGAGCAGCTCATTGGACAGGTCGAGCTGCGCCGCCGACGGCTTGCCGCGGGTCAAGTCGAGCTTGAGCCCTTTGGTGAGCAACACGTCGTACGCCTTGGTTTGCTCCTCGTGCAGCGCCGCCAGCTCGTCATGGCTGAGGTCGGACAAAAGCATGATCAGTTCCGCTCGGGTGCGAGAGTGGGCCGTCCGCGAGTCTAGTGCCGGGTTTCGACGACGCCTCTGTTTATTGGCGGGGAGAGCGCGGATGCGCAGAGCATCGGCGGCGGATTCGCGATGTTCGCGCCGCCGATCTGCAGGAGGAGATGACGGAACAACGCTTTTCCGTTCCGTCAGCTCTGACGAAGACGGCGGCAACCCAGCGAACATCGACGCGAGCGGGAGCGAGCAAACAAACACAGCGCGATGCGCGAGCCGCTGCAAAGTAAGGTGTCGGCTTATGACAATGACGTCGAGCAACGCCTCCGCCAACATCGCCAGCTGGGTCAGCGAGCGAGCGGCCAGTGACCCGGAGCTACCCGCGATCAAACAGAGCGAGACAGTCCTCAGCTATGCAGCTCTGGACGCCGCTGTGGCGCGGTTCGCGACCATCCTCAGCGGCCTTGGGGTCCGACCCGGTGATCGGGTAGCGATGATCATGCCGAATGTCGTCTACTTCCCGATCGTCTACTACGCGATCCTGCGCATCGGTGCGATCGCCGTGCCGATGAACCCGCTGCTCAAGGCTGGCGAGATCTCTTTCGCGTGGCACGATTCCGGCGCGACGGTTGCGGTGGTCTTCCCGCTCTTCGCCGACGAAGCCGCCAAAGCGGCCAGCGTGACCGGTACCGAGGTGATCATCACTGTGCCCAGCGAGTTCGACGCCGAGCTGGCGCGGACCGATCCAATCTCGCAGGTCGCCCACTCAACGGGCGACGAAACGGCGGTGATCCTCTACACCTCGGGTACCACGGGTCAGCCCAAAGGGGCTGAGCTCACCCACGCCAACCTGAGCAGCAATGTACGCACCACGATCGAGACTCTGTTGCCGATGGCACCCGGCGACGTGATCTTCGGTGGGCTACCGCTTTTCCACTCCTTCGGCCAGACCGTCGGCCTGAACGCTGCGATGGCCGGAGGCGCCTGCTTGACCCTGCTACCGAAGTTCGATGGCGAGCAGGCGTTGTCGATCATTGACGAGGATCGGGTGACCGTGTTTCTGGGCGTGCCGACCATGTACATGGCCCTGCTGGCGGTTAAGGACAGGGATCGGTTCGACACTTCCACACTCAAGGTGGCAGCCTCTGGCGGAGCGTCGCTGCCGGTCGAAGTGCTGCACGGTGTGGAACGGGCATTCGAGATCACCTTGCTCGAGGGCTACGGGCTATCGGAGACATCGCCGGTCGCCGCATTCAACCACCCGGATCGGCCGACCAAACCCGGCTCGATCGGAACGCCTATCCGCGGGGTGGAGTTCGGACTGCGCGACGATGACGATCGTGAGGTGGCCGACGGCGAGATCGGTGAGATCGTTATCCGTGGCGAAAACGTCATGAAGGCCTACTGGGACCGGCCCGACGCGACAGCCGACGCCATGCGGAGCGGCTGGTTTCACTCCGGTGACCTAGCTCGTCGGGACGAAGATGGCTACTACTTCATCGTCGACCGCAAGAAGGACATGATCAACCGCAAGGGCTACAACGTGTATCCCCGAGAGGTCGAGGAGATCTTGTACACGCACCCGGCAGTGGCAGAGGCAGCCGTCTTCGGTGTGCCGGATCCTGAGAGCGGCGAGGAGGTCGCGGCGCTGGTGACTCTCAAGGAAGGTGCCTCGGCGACCCCCGAGGAGCTGCGTGACTACGTGAAGGATCTGATCGCGGCGTACAAGTATCCCCGGATCGTCCGATTCGGCCCCATCCCGAAGGGCCCGACCGGCAAGATCTTGAAGCGGGAGATCAAGTTTGAGCCGTGAGCATCTCGCGCCTGCATTAGCCCGGCGCGCAAGGCGCCGGCACGGATCCTTTGGGTGGCTGCGATCAGAAACGATCGCCTGATGAGCCCTGAACCGTGACATCGGGACGTGGATGAGCCGAGAAGACAAGATCCTGGGTTGCGTCGGCCGCCACAGCGCTATGCGGGCCCATCCGGACCACGTCGCCGACCACCTCGATCTGCCCGATAGTGATCACCGGATCCACCGCTCGCCCGACATCTACTTCTGTTGCACGGTCACGGAAATTGACCACCATGATCATGTCGCCGCGCTCGAGCAAGAGCCAGCCGCCCTCGTCGTTCGACAGCGCGCGCCCCTCGTCGAAGCTGGGATTCGTGAAGTCCGGATAAGTACGCCGGATGGTGATCAGCCTTCTGGTCAGAGCCAGCAACTCGGCGTGGCGGGGCCGCTCGAGCTCCGACCAGTCCAGTCTTGATACCTCAAAGGTCCGCGGGTCCTGCGGATCGGGTACGTCGCTGGTGTCCCACTCCATCTGGGCGAACTCTTCGAGCCGGCCAGCGCGGACCATCTCGGCGAGCTCGGGCTCGGGATGGGAGGTGAAGAAGCGCCACGGCGTGGCGGCCCCCCATTCCTCGCCCATGAAGATCATCGGGGTGAAAGGGCTGAGGAGGGTCAGCATTGCCGCAATGGCCTGCTGTGCTGGGCTGATCTTGCCCGAGAGCCGTTCACCCTTGGCCCGGTTGCCGATCTGATCATGGTTGTCCGAGCACACGACCAACCGCCAGGTCGGCGTCCGCCAGGTGTCAATCGGATGTCCGTGAGTTCGGCCTCGGAAGCTGGATCGAGTACCGGTATGGAAGAACCCGCTTTCGAACACCTTGCCGAGGGCGGTAAGGGAGTCGAAATCGGCGTAGTAGCCGCTGGTATCGCCGGTCAGGCTCACGTAGAGGGCGTGGTGGAAGTCGTCGCTCCACTGGGCGGTCAGGCCGTAGCCGCCGCCCTCTCGCGCGGTGATCAACCGCGGGTCGTTCAGGTCTGACTCAGCGATCAGCGGCATCGGTCGGCGTAGGAAGGTGCTGCGCGCGGAGACGTCGATGTTCAACTCCTCGAGCAGGTGCGTTGCTCGCGTGTCGTGCAGCGCGTGCACGGCGTCGAGGCGCAGCCCGTCTACGTGATAGTCGGTGAGGAACATCAAAGCGTTGTCGATGATGTAGCGGCGGACCTCGTCGGACTCCTCGCCGTCCAGGTTCGGCGAATCACCCCAGATATTGGCGCCCGAGTCGTTCCTCAGGTAGGGCCCGAACTGTGGCAGGTAGTTGCCGCTCGGACCGAGATGGTTGTAGACGACGTCCTGGATGACTCCCAGACCGGCTCGGTGACAGGCATCAACGAACTGCATGTAGCCGCGCGGGCCTCCGTAGTCCTCATGGATGGCATACCAATGCACGCCGTCGTAGCCCCAGTTGTGCGGACCGTTGAAGGCATTCACCGGCATCAGTTCCACGAAGTCCACCCCGAGCTCCACCAGGTGGTCGAGGCGCTCAATCGCCGCTGTCAATGTGCCTTCAGTGGTGAACGTGCCGACGTGCAGCTCGTAGATGATGCAGCCTGCAAGTTGCTTGCCGGTCCACTGCTGGTCGGACCAGTCGAACTGGTCTGCGTCGAAGGTCCGCGACCAGCCGTGCACGCCATTGGGCTGGCGGCGGGAGCGTGGATCCGGAAGCACGGTGTCGGAGTCGTCAAGTACGAAGCCGTAATCGAATTTGCCGATGCCGTCCTCTGGCAGCGGCTCAGCCGGGATCCACCATCCCTCGTCGTCTCGTTGCATCGCCACCTTGACTGGCGTGCTGTCACCGACCTTCTTGATCATCAAGGTCACGGACGACCGGTGTGGTGCCCAGACGACAAACCGCGCCAAGCTCACAGCTCACACCCTACGAGGACCGGCTCCGGGACTAATTCGATGCCGAATCTCGCCGCCACGCCGGACCGAATTTCGCGCGCCAGACTCAGCAAGTCCGCCGCGGTGGCTGTGCCTCGGTTGGTCAGTGCGAGGGTGTGCTTTGCCGACAGCCGGGCGGCGCCGTGCCCGTACCCTTTGGCAAACCCGGCCTGCTCGATGAGCCAGGCGGCACTGGTCTTCACCATGCCATCGGGCTGACTGAAACGTGGCGCGCCGGCGGGTAGTCCGAGGGCCTTAGCTGGACTGACGATGGGGTTGGTGAAAAACGACCCGACGCTCCAGGTGTCATGATCATCCTCCACGAGCACCATGCCCTTCGCGTTGCGCAGCTCAAGCACGGCTTGCCGGACGTCGGTCGCTGGAGCGCGCTCGCCTACCTCGACGCCCAGTACCCGGGCTAGCTCGGCGTAGCGGATCCGTTGCGACATCGAGCCCAAGCGGAGCTGGAAGGTCACCGACAGCACCACAAAACGTCCCGGATCGGACTTGAAACGCGACGTTCGGTACCCGAAGCCGCATTCGATCGGAAAGAAGGTCTTGAGCTGCCCGCTGGACCGGTCGAGCGTACGCACCATTGAGATCAGCTCGCTGACGTCAGCCCCGTACGCGCCGACGTTTTGGATCGGTGTGGCACCGACCAGGCCCGGTATCCCGGACATCGTTTCGAGGCCGCTCCAGCCCTGTTCGATCGTGTGGCGCACGAGAGGGTCCCATGGTTCGCCGGCTGCCACGGTGATCACTGCACCCGAACATGCCGCCGTGTCCTGATCAAGGCGGCGCGTCGCAATCTTGACTACCGTGCCATCGAAGCCGGCGTCACTGATCAACAGGTTTGAGCCTCCACCGAGGACCAGCAGTGGTTGGCCGGTGGCATCCAGGTCCCGTACGACCTGGATCAGCTCGGCTTCGGTCTCGATGGTGATCATCCGACGGGCCGGACCGCCCACCCGCAGCGTCGTATGGTCGGCCAACGCGACCTCAGTCGCGCGCTCTGTCAGACTCATCTCAGCTTTCATGATCACGATGCGGGACCCGGACGCCAAGATCAACTTCCGCTCGCGCCGCGCCGAGCACCTTCTGCCCAGCACAGATCGCGTCGATGCTGACAGTCACCAGGGAACCTTCGATCGCAGAGACGCTGGCGCTGAATTCCACCTCAACGCCGTCCGCATCGTCAGGTACTCCTACTGGCCGCGTGAACCGTGCGGAGTATGAGGTGACCCGGCTTGGATCCCCGACCCAGTTGGTCACTACCCGAAGTGCTGTTCCCATGGTGAGCATCCCGTGAGCAATGACACCAGGCAGCCCGGCCTGTCTCGCGAAGTGCTCCGAGTAGTGGATCGGGTTGAAGTCTGTCGAGGCGCCGGCGTAGCGAACCAGCCGTTCCCTGGTGAAACAGACGGTGAGCGTCGGAAGCTGGGTGCCGAGTTCGACGCCTTCGGCCACAGTGGCTTTCACACTAGTGCCTCCCGAGCGTGATAGAAGGTGGCGTGCGCGGTACAGATCGGCTCGCCGTCGCGGTCTGACATGTCCACTGTGGCCGAAACGAGCTCCGATCCTGCGCGCACCCGCACTCTGTCGATGATCACCGTCGCAATCACCACATCACCTGCTCGCATCGGGCGGTGGAAGGTGAAGCCCTGGTCGCCGTGCACAATCCGCTCCAGCGACAGTTCCAGCTCCGGGTCGCTGAACAGTTGGTTCCACGCGTGTGCGGAGATGACCGCGGCAAAGGTGGGCGGGGCGATCGGCGACCCGTCGCGATATCGGGGATTGTCGTCGCCCAACGCTGTCGCGAACTCGGCGATCTTCGCCGCTGACACCTGGTAGGGATCGCATGCTGGATAGCGGCGGCCAGCGTGTGCCTCGGTGATGGCCATGGAAGCAACGCTAACGGACTCGCATTCCCATGTACGCGCTGTCGTATCGCTGCCGTACCAGGTCGGCCGCTCGTTCGCCCAGCGGCTCCGCCATCTGCCAGCCGCGCTCGGCCGCGAGTGTGCGAAGCGGTGAGAGCAACAGACCCTCGGAGAGAAACAACGGCACGATCGCTACCGGCTCGGGCAACCCGTCGAGTACATCGGCCACGCCTGGCGGGCAAGTGCCGAAACATGCACGTACCGGACCGCGACGGCCCTCCTCGAGCCGAGAGGCAAGATCAAAAACGGCATCGTTTGCCGCTGGCCTGGACGACCCCACACCAAAAAGCAGCACTGAACTCTCATCACCGATGCCCGCCGCGACGATGCTCTGGCGGAGCAGGTCTGCGACGTCGTCGCCAGTACCCACGATGTCGGCCACGACCAAGCGGAGAGGGAGAGACTCGGTGACATCACGCACCGTCTCGGGGACATCGACGGTGGCGTGAAACGCCTCAGTAAAAAGCAGGGGCACGACGACGGCGGTGGTGTGACCGGCCTCGGCGAGCTGCCGTGCAACCGCGCCCAGGTCTGGCTGCACCAAGTCAAGGTATGCCGGCAGCGTGGCGATCTTTGCCTGCGCGGCGACAGCGGCCATCAGCCGCTCAATACCGAGACTGCCCGCAGGATGCCTGCTGCCGTGGGCGAGCCCGATCAGTGGGGGGCCGGGATCGCTCAGTTTCGTCAGCGTGTCTCGCGGTGCGGCGTGTGAGTCTTGCAACGCGGGCAGAACTTCTTCAGCTCAAGGCGATCCGGGTCGTTGCGCCGGTTCTTCTTGGTGATGTAGTTCCGCTCCTTGCACTGCGTGCAAGCCAGCGTGATCTTTGGCCGTACGTCGACGGTCTTGGCCATGGCGTGTCCTCGATATCCTCGTCGGTGCTCGTGGTGCTGGTAGCGGGAGCGGGACTCGAACCCGCGACACAGCGATTATGAGCCGCTTGCTCTACCGCCTGAGCTATCCCGCTGTGGTCTCCCCTACCAGTTTCCCGGTCGAGTAACGGTCTGGACAGACCGCGTATTCCGCCAATGCGCGGTGGCACCGGAGACGGAGTCCGAGCCCCCATGCGGAATCGAACCGCAGACCTTCTCCTTACCATGGAGACGCTCTGCCTGCTGAGCTATAGGGGCGCATAAATGCCACGCGACGGGCGGCACCAACGGACCAAGATACACACTGGTCGCCGCGCTCGGCGAATCCGCGCGGCGTCACTCATTGAGGCCTCGGCGGCTCCGACAGCTTGGGACATCAGTCCGCATCGAGGACGACACAGCATCGGTCCGGTGCAGGGTCGAGCCGGGCCGCGAGCCCCGTCTTTCCGATACGGTCGATCACCGCATCCATGATCGCGAGGTTCATACCGCATACGAGCTGGGTATGTTCGCGGGCCAGCGCATCGAAGGGACAGTTGGACAGCAAGATCGTGTTGCCGGCGCGGTGTGGTGCATACCCGTAGTCCGTCAGAGCTTGGCAGGTGCAGGCGAGAAGCCGTTCCCGATTAGCTCCAGGACCAGCGGCTGCTCGGGCCTGGTCTCCGACCGTGCTGCCCCTGTCCGCGGCGGCGGCGCTCAGGGCGTCGGTGACGGTGGTGCCGTCCGTAGTTGCGTCCTCGATGGCGCTAGCTAGTAGCTGCGCGGCGAGGTCGTATCGGCGTTCAGGCAACGTCACCGACAGCTGTCGGCTGGATCGCCGGTACAGCTTGGTGGGTCGGCCGGCGCCAGGGCCACGACGTTCGGAGAGCCGCTTGAACTCGGTGTCGACCAGACCTTCTTCGGCCAGCTTGTCGAGGTGGAACTTGGCCGTGTGACGCGCGATGCCGAGGGCCTCAGAAGCTTGGTCCCGGCTGACGGGCGCCGGTTGCGCGCTCACGTAGAAGTAAAGGTCGCGCCGGATCGGATCGGCAAGTGCCGCAACGCCAGCGACCCGTGCCGCGAGATCGTCGTGAGTCATGAATGCCACCTCTTCTAAAAAAGAGATCTCTTGACGAAAGAGGCCCTCCCATCTAACGTTAACTTTACTGTCCTTTAGAAGAGGAGTCAACGATGGGGCCACACACGCTGCCCGCCACAGCGCCAACACGCAGTCGCAGCCGGCCGGCGCTGCGGGTGGTCCAACCGCCGAGTGAAGTTGATCTGGCCGCCGCAGAGCAGGCTGCAGCCGCGTTCCTAATGGCGCTCGGTGTCGACCTCGACACCGAAAGTCTGGCGGCTACCCCAGCCCGGATGGCGCGCGCCTACGCCGAAATGTTCAGCCCACGCCCTTTCGACCTGACCACATTCCCCAACGACGCCGGATATGACGAGCTGATCATCGCGCGATCGATCCCGGTGCAGTCGGTGTGTGAGCATCATCTGCTGCCGTTCGTCGGCGTGGCTCACGTCGGCTACCTACCGGGGGAGCGGATTCTTGGTCTTTCCAAGTTGGCTCGGGTAGTCGAGCTGTTCGCCCGCCGCCCCCAGGTGCAGGAACGGCTGACGCAACAGGTCGCTGACTGGCTCCAAGCTCACGTTGCGCCGCGCGGTCTGGGTGTCGTCGTGGAGGCCGAGCATCTGTGCATGACCGTACGTGGCGTCGGAGCATCGGGAACCAGGACGGTCACCTCCGCACTGCACGGCCAGCTCCGTCACGACGCCGCCTCTCGAGCCGAGTTCTTCACCCTGATTGCTGCCCACGAACAGCCGGCGGCGCGCCATGCCTGACCGGCTCAACGCAGACCGTCCGCAGCCCCATGACAAGGAGCATTCATGACAACCGAACCCAACGTCATCATTGTCGGCGGCGGCCTGGCCGGCGCCATCGCAGCACAGACCCTGCGCGAAGAGGGCTTCGACAGGAGGATCACCTTGCTCGGCGAGGAGTCCAACCGTCCGTACGAGCGCCCTCCCCTGTCCAAGGACTACCTCCAGGGCAACACTGACCGCGACAGCATCTTCGTCCACCCAGAGTCTTGGTACGCCAACCATGCGGTCGAACTGCGTCTGGGCGCTGCAGTGACCTCGCTCGACCCGGCTCTGCGGACTGTCACCACTGCTACCGGTGTACAGCTGGGCTACGACAAGCTGCTGCTGGCCACGGGCTCGACACCGCGACGCGTGAGCGTGCCAGGCGCCGATTTCGACGGCGTCCGCTACCTGCGCAGCGTCGAGGACAGCGAGCGCATCAAGGCCGGGTTCGCCCGGGCACAACGGGTCGCCATCATCGGCGCCGGCTGGATCGGGCTGGAAACCGCCGCCGCTGCCCGCAACGCGGGACTTGATGTCACCCTTCTCGAGGCCGGCGAGCTGCCCTTGCTGCGTGTCCTCGGCCCTGAGGTGGCACCTATCTTCGCCGACCTGCACCGCGATCATGGTGTGGACCTGCGCTGCCAGGTTGCGGTAGCCGAACTAACTGTCGGGAACGGTGCGGTGACCGGTGTCATTCTGAAGGACGGGAGCCGGATCGACGCCGACATGGTCCTCGTTGGGGTGGGAATCACCCCGAACGGTCAGCTCGCCGCAGAGGCGGGCCTCAAGGTCGACAATGGAATCGTCGTCGACGAGCACCTGCGCACGTCAGATCCAGACATTTTCGCCGCCGGCGATGTCGCCCACGCGTACAACCCGCGCCTCGGTCGGCACATTCGTGTCGAGCACTGGGCCAACGCCCGACGCCAAGGCGTGACCGCAGCCAAAGCGATGCTCGGACAAGATGCGGTCGACGCACGACCCTCGTATTTCTTCTCCGATCAGTACGACCTCGGCATGGAGTACACCGGTGACATCGGTCCATCCGGCTACGACCGGGTCATCTTCCGCCGGCACGCTGACTCACGCCAGGTCATCGTCTTCTGGCTCCATGAGCAACGCGTCCAGGCTGGTATGAACATCAACATCTGGGACGTTGCCGACGACATCGAACGACTCGTCCAGTCATCACGCCGAGTCAACGTCGACGATCTCGCCAATCCCGGCATCCCGCTCGCCAGTTTGCTGTAGCGGCCAGCCGGGGCCGGTGCGGCCCACCGCACGATGCGAGCAGCTCTAATACAGCTGCGAGCGTCGGCGAATCGCGCGCCGCCGCACGGAGGAGGAGCGAGCGGAGGCGTTCTTCCTCTGCGAGCGACGACGACGGCGGCGGACTCACCGCGCGATTGCGCGAGCAGCTCTAAAGCAAAGGGGACGTTGGTCACTTCCCCAGCGGCAAAAACGATCGATATCGTCAGTTCATGAATCCTCCGGTCCCCGCCGGGGTCGACGGCAAAGCGTCCGACGCGCTCTTGAAACTCGGTCGGTTTTTCACGAGATGGGAGGAATCCGACGACGGTCGGGTGGCCTTCCGTAAAGGCGGTCGAGCTGGCGATGTCTTCTATCGGGATCGCTGGAGTCACGACAAGGTTGTCCGGTCCACCCACGGTGTGAACTGCACTGGTTCCTGCTCTTGGAAGATCTACGTCCGCGACGGGATCATCACCTGGGAGGCGCAGCAGACCGACTATCCATCGGTCGGTCCCGATCGACCGGAGTACGAGCCCCGCGGCTGCCCCCGCGGTGCGGCCTTCTCCTGGTACACCTACTCCCCCACCCGAGTCAGGTATCCGTACGCGCGCGGGGTCCTGCTGGAGATGTATCGGGAAGCCAAGCAGCGATTGAACGACCCCGTCCTGGCCTGGGCCGACGTGGTCACCGACCCCGAGCGT
>DATLPF010000227.1:0-13840 GCA_035535875.1 Propionibacteriaceae bacterium | reverse complement strand
GTACAGGATTTGTTCCGGGCCAATAATTCCTTCACGCCCTTGCGCCAGACATTGCCCACCCGATAGGAAGATCAGGTCCTGTGCGCGAGACGCGCCTATTTCTCGATCAATGCGCTGAGCGCATCATCTTCCCTCTCGAGCGGCGCGTTGCGCGCCCGCGCAGTTTCAAAAGGAGAGGCAATCGTGCATCGGCTTCTCGGGGGAGCCTCGCTGCCTGCGCTACCGCAGCCTGTTCCCTGCTACTGATCACGGCACCCCTCGGGGTTCCCGCCCAGGCCGCTAACGGTCCGGTCGTTGATCCTGCCATCGCCCGGTCCCCCGAGCTGTCGGAGACCACCCGACTCTCGGATCGCCGATTCGTAGTGACTGGCGACCGCGCCTGGGCCCTCGGCGCGGCCGACGGCACTTATCCCGCCGCCGGCTTCCACACTCGTGGCGAGATGGGCGGCTTCTGGCTCCCAAACCTAAAGCTGCTCGACGGCATGTGGTTCAACATCAACGGCGACTGGATCGGCAAGGCCAACAAGACCACCTCGGGCTGGGGTTACGTACGGGCCGACCTTCCTACGACTCACGGTGTATCGGCGAGCCGTACCGACTTTGTGCCTCGCGGCGTGTCCGGCGCCCTGGTCGGGCTCAGTCTGCGGTCCGAGCGCACACGGATCATCACGCTACGAGCGGACGCACATTCGGAGCTGATGTCGTCTTACCCCTGGGGGGAGACCAAGCCCAGCCAGACACTGGTCAACCTCCCTGATTCGGTCTCTGTCCCAGGCAAACATTTGCTGTTCCGGGACAAGGGGAAGCCGCAGTCACCAAACTTCGAGTTCCATGATTGGGCCGCCGCCTTCGGGAGCGACCTTTCTCCGTACGCGACCAAGACCGGGAAGGACTTCCGGGGGCCACAAGACCCGGCAGTGATCTGCCCGGCGTCCGGTCCGAGCGCACCGCCGCAGCCGGAGCGTTGTGACGATACCGAGTACGGGAACGGCGCCGGTGGTCAACTCGCCTACAAGATCAGGCTGCGCGCCGGCGAGGTAAAGACTGTGTGGTTCGCCGTCGGTGGATCCGCCTCCGGCCCGGCGCTGGCGCGCGCCGAGCTGCGCAAGGCGCTCGATAAGCCCGAAGCTGCCATCAGGGGTGTCGTGCGCTACCGCGAGGGCTTGAACGAACGTAGTGATGTCTCGCTACCTGGCAACCCGCTGCTTGCCCGGAGCGTCGCCTGGTCGAAGCAGATGCTGGCTGCCTCTGAGCAGCGGGTAGAAGACCTGAAGCTCCGCGCTGTACGCGCCGTGAGGCGTACCCACCGCCGGTGGGGACGCTGAAGTCCATGCGCTGGCTCGGCGCAGGCTGGCCGGACTACACCTGGTTGTTCGGCACGGACGGCGAGTACACGGCATTCGCGGCGGTTGCCGCCGGCCAGTTCGGACCGATCAAAGACCACCTGCGTGCCCTGCGATGTGTCGGAGATCGTCAACAAAGGCAGCGGCAAGATCGTGCACGAAGTGACACCCGATGGTGCGGTGTACTTCGGTACCAATGCTGACCCGGGCAACACCGACGAGTCATCGAAGTATCCGTCGGCTGTCGCGCTGGTCTGGCGCTGGACCGGTGACAAGAAGTTCCTCAAGGACCTGTACCCGGCGAGCGTCAAGGCAATGAAGTACGTGGCAACCCTCGATGAGGACGGCGACGGGTGGCCTGAAGGGCTGGGCAATGTCGAGCGTCCCGGCATGGGCGAGGAGAAGCTCGACAACGCTGCGTACACCATCCGGGGCTACGCCGACCTTGCCGATCTGGCCAGAGCCGTCGGCGATGGAGAGACCAGACGCTGGGCCACCAAGAAGGCCAAGGCGCTGCTCGACAAGTTCGAAGACGACTGGTGGTACGACGCGGACAGCGCCCGCTCGTACGCGGACTCACTGGACGATCCAGACAACGAGAAGGTCTTCCAGCGACACTGGATCGGACTCACTCCCACCGACGCTGTGCTGCCAAAGATGCCTGGTCGCCCGTCGGCGCCCCTGGCGTCGGACGAACACGCGAATACACGCTCACGCAACACGAACGGCCATGCTTCACCGGCCGGCTGGGACTCTTCCATACCGGCACCGGGCCGACCTCGGCTCCCGCCGGCAACCCGGGTCCGAGCTGCGACTCGGTGGTGTCTGCTGTGCCCAGCGAGCGGAGCATCTTCACGCTCAACAGCGCCATCGCAGCGGTGAGCGAAGGCAACTTCGGCCGGCTCGGCGCCGATCAGCAGGGCCGCTACATCAGGGGCAATGCCCGCAGCCAGCTCGACCCGGATTTGTGGGAGATGCCGGGCGCCATGCCGGAGATCGTTCCCAGCCCGGACTTCGGGGCCAACATCGACCGGCTGTTCACCGAGCGGTCGATGGTAATGCAGGCCTGGGGCGCGTACGGCGTGCTCTGGCCGGTGATCCACCAGTGGCTCGGTGTCTACCCTGATCTGGGCCGCGACCGAGTCGCGGTGGTACCGCAGCTACCGGCCGGGCAGACCAAAGCGTCCGCGGATAGCGTCAAACTCGGTGTATTCACCATCGACGTGGCCGCCTCGCACCAAGGCTCGACCTACAGGACCACAGTGACGAGGCACGGCCGGACGGACTTGCGCATCGGGACCGTTCTGCCGGACGGGGCCACGGTTGCATCGGCCACGCTTAACGGTTCGCCGGTCAAGCCGAAGCTAGTACGGACCACACGTGGGCTCGAAGCGACCGTCTGGGCACAACCCGGACAACGTACGGCGACGCTGGTGATCAACATCGCTCCGTGAGATGCGTCCGGTGGGACCGGCGATTCGCTCGCCGGTCCCACCAATCCCAAATGCTCAGTGATCAGTCAACGATGGCGCCCCGCAAGATCACGTGTCGAGGCCCAGTCAGCACGGCCAGATCGAGGCGTGGATCGGCATCGAAGATCACCAGGTCGGCCGGCGCACCTTCACTGAGCCGGGACGGGTGACCGAGCCAGGCCCGCGCTCGCCAGGAGCCCGCACCCAACGCATAGTCAGGCGAGCTGAACTGCCCCAGCGCCGCAATCTCCTTGCCGACTAGGCCGTGCGGAAGGAAGCCCCCGGCATCAGTGCCGGCGTAGATCGGAACGCCAGCGTCCAGAGCTCTCCCGAACCGCTCGAGACGACTGGCATAGAGAGCACGCATATGCCTGGCGTACACGGGATACCGGTCCTCGCCCGACTGGGCATACATCTCGAAATTGTCGAGCTGGATCATGGTCGGGACCAGCGCCACCTGATGCTCGGCCATGACGACGATGGTGGCGTCATCGATTCCCGTTCCGTGCTCAATGCCGTCGATGCCAGCAGCAACCAGCTCGCTGGCTGCCTGCTCACCGAAGACGTGCGCGGTTACTCGGCAGCCCAGCTCGTGCGCCCGCGTGATGGCCGCCTCTGCCACATCAGCGGGCCAGAGTGGCGTGAGATCACCGATGTCTCTGTCGATCCAGTCGCCGACAAGTTTCACCCAGCCGTCACCGCGCGCAGCCTGGCGCTCCACCTCGGCGACCAGCTCGTCGGGCTCGACTTCCTCGCCGTAGTTGCGGAGGTAGCGCTTCGGCCGAGCAATATGGCGCCCAGCACGGATGATCTTCGGGAGGTCGCCGCGCTGGTCGATCCACCGAGTGTCAGCCGGGCTGCCCGCGTCACGCAGTAGCAACGCCCCGGCGGCACGATCGGCCAGCGCCTGCTGCTCTGCTCGGTCATCGGACACCGCGCCCTGCCTCTCCAAACCGACATGGCAGTGCGCATCAACAAGACCCGGCATCAACCAGACCCCGGTGGCGACAGTTCGCGCCTCGGCGACCGGCTCGGTCCGGATCAGGCCGTCAATCACCCAGAAGTCGCGATACTCGCCCTCAGGCAGCACCACACCGGCCACGTGCAAGTGATCGGCCACGGCCGGGCTTACTTACCGAAGCGACCGCGCAGCTCCGGCGGCAACTGGAAGTCAGCCATCGCCTTTTCGAGCGCAGCCTGGTCGAACTCGTCACCACCAAATGCCGCCGCCGGATCAACGGGGGCAGCCGGTTGCTGGGCCGCGTTGCGCTTGGCAGGGTTGCCCGAGACGCCCCGACCACCCTTCTTTTTCTGCGAGCGGGCCGGCTGGCGTCGCGGGCCAGGGAGGCCAGGTCCTGGCATCCCCGGCATGGCACCAGTTGCCAGCGAGCTCATCATTTTGCGGGCCTCGAAGAAGCGATTGATGAGGCCGTTGACTTCTGAGACTTCGACCCCGGCTCCCTTGGCGATCCGGGCACGCCGGGAGCCGTCGATGATCTTGGGGTTGTCGCGCTCCCCCGGGGTCATGGAATGGATGATCGCCTCGATGTGATCAATGTCACGCTCGTCGATGCCGGCGATCCTGTCCTTGAGGTCGCCCATCCCGGGCAACATCCCGAAGACCTTCGACAACGGGCCCATCTTGCGGACCATTTGCATCTGCTGGAGGAAGTCCGCCAATCCGAACTCTCCCCCTTGTCCAGCCAGCTTGGCGGCCGCCTTGGCCGACTGCTCGGCGTCGAAGGTCTTCTCGGCTTGCTCGATCAGGGTAAGCATGTCGCCCATGCCCAAGATCCGACTGGCCATCCGGTCGGGATGAAACACGTCGAAGTCCGTGAGCGCCTCACCGTTGGAGGCGAACATGATCGGGCTGCCCGTGACACGCGCGATCGACAGAGCAGCACCGCCGCGGGCATCGCCGTCCAGCTTGGTGAGCACTACGCCGTCGAAACCCACTCCGCCGGCGAAGGCATTGGCTGTATTGACGGCGTCCTGGCCGATCATGGCATCCACGACGAAGAGCACCTCGTCTGGATGGACGGCATCACGGATGTCGGCGGCCTGCTTCATCATCTCGGCGTCGATGCCCGTCCTGCCGGCGGTGTCGACGATGACGACGTCATAGAGACGACGCTCTGCCTCACCGATCGAGGATCGGGCTACCGCAACCGGGTCACCGATGCCATTGCCTGGCTCAGGCGCGTAGACGTGAACGCCGGCTCGCTGACCAACCACTTGCAACTGGTTGACTGCATTGGGACGCTGCAAGTCCGCTGCGACCAGCAGTGGAGCGTGACCCTGCTCCTTCAGCCACAACCCGAGCTTTGCGGCCAGTGTTGTCTTACCGGAACCCTGCAGACCGGCGAGCATGATCACCGTCGGCGGCCGCTTGGCGAAACGCAGCAGCCTGGTTTCGCCGCCAAGGATGGCGACCAGCTCATCATTGACGATCTTGATCACTTGCTGGGCGGGATTCAGCGCGCCGGTGAGCTCGGTGCCGCGGGCTCGCTCTTTGATCGCGGCAATGAAGTCCCTGACCACCGACAGATTTACGTCGGCCTCGAGGAGCGCGACCCGGATCTCGCGGGCCGTTGCATCGATGTCGGCATCGGACAGCCGGCCCTTGCCGCGCAGGTTCTTGAACGTTGCCGCGAGGCGGTCTTGCAGGGTGTCGAACACAGGCGTCCTTACGTCGGGTACTGGACTGACTCAGCCTACTAACCTGTCGCGGTGTCTCTGGCCGCGAAAGGCTAGGACTGCCGCCTACCCTGGGCGGGTGCCCGAGGAGTTGCGGCTGCAACCGGTGCCGTACGAGCACCCGGACGTTGCGGCACTCGAACAGGCAGCTCAGCAGTTTTACGTCCAGATCTATGGCTCACCAGATGAGACTCCGTTCACGACTTCCGACTTCACGCCTCCGCGTGGAGCGTTCCTCGTCGGCTACCTGGACGAGGAAGCCGTGGCTATGGGCGGTTGGCGATTTCGAGCTCCCGGGGTGCCGCGGGTGGCGCGGCGGCCAGCCGAGATTAGGCGGATGTTCGTACGAGAACGGGTACGCGGACGCGGGTTCGCGCGACTTGTGTTGGCCGCTCTGGAGGCGAGCGCCGCAGCCGCCGGCGCCGACTGGATGCTCCTGGAGACTGGCCAACCGCAGATCGCCGCGGTCGCTCTCTACCGATCAAGTGGCTACGTCGACGTCGAGCGGTTCGGGCACTACGCGGAGTCGGAAATGGCACTGAACCTGGGCCGACCACTGCTTTGATGTTCCGGAGCGACTCGGGCTCTCCGATTCCGGACCCGTCCACAGAGGGAAAGGGCCTCACGGAGGATCCTGCAGGGTCTCGACTGGCTGTCCGGTTACGCTCGCGATGAGATCGAAGTCTTTGTTCACATGGAGCACCGTTGCGCCTGTGAGTTCGGCACTGGCGGCGATCAAGAGATCGGCCACCGAGGGCGCCCTGTGAAGCCCTCGCTCGGCGAGCAACGCTTGCACGGTCATCGCACGTGATTCGCTCGCCGGCGTCAGATACTCGATTGGCATCAGCGCGAGCGGTGGTCTGTGCAGTTCGTCCTGCAGGGCCGCCCCAGACCTTGCCGAGTATCCAATTTCCAGCATGGTCAACGTGGTAATGCGGACGAGACCCCGCGCAATTCGCTCGAACCAGTCGTCTCGAACCGGACTGCGGGAGAGCCTAATCAGAGCCGACTTGTCGATCAGCCAGACTGTCGAGCTCACTCCCAAGCTCGCCTCATGAGCTCCTCATCTGCAAGACCGCTGAATCGCTCGGCAAAACGCTCGAAATCCGAAAGGGTCACCGAGCCCACTCCGCGGCGGGCGTCCTGCTGGAGCCGTCGACGCAGATACTCATTCCGCGACAGTCCAAGCATTGCGGCGTGGGCGTCCAACCGAGCCACATCTTCTGGTTCGAGGTCGCGGATGAGCACATCGGTCACGAATCTTCTCCTGATATCTCTTGATAGCAAGAGTACTCGACATCGCGACACTGCGCCTCAAGTTCTGTGGCTGTTACGCGACCTGGAAGGACCGCTTCGCCAGGCCCATCTGAAAGTCGTCGATCACGACTTTGGGTGGTATTGAGGGATCGGTCGCCGCACCAAAGGTGACGAAGATCGGCGTGTAGTGCTCCACCGTGGGGTGTGCGTACGGCATCCCGGGTGCGTGCCCGAAGTCGGCCAGCACGTCGATCCGGCCAGCCGCCAGTGCCTCTGCCGCCCAGGCATCGAAGTCCCGGGACCAGCCGGGAATCACATTGCGCTCCCAGCTGTCCCGACCGAGGAACGGCAAGCCATGGGTCATGTAGCCGGATCCGATGATCAGCACTCCCTCCTCACGCAGCGGCTGGAGCTGTTGGCCGATCCGAAACAGCCGGTCCGGATCGTGGGTCGGCATGCTGAGTTGCAGCACCGGCACGTCCGCGTACGGATACATCACCTTCAGCGGAACCCAGGCACCGTGGTCGAGACCGCGGCTCGGATGCTCGTGCACCGGCTCGGTGTCCGACATCAGCGCGCTGATCTTTGCCGCGAGCGCCGTCGCGTCCGGTGTCTGGTATGTCATCGCGAAATATCGCCGGCCGAATCCGCTGAAGTCATAAATCAGCGGAGTCCCGGCTGCTGGCGCGGACAGTGCCAGCGGGGCGGATTCCCAGTGGGCACTCACGATCAAGATGGCTGTTGGCTTGGGCAAGGACCGGGACCAGGCGAACAACTGGTCCATCCAGTGCGCGTCATTGAAGACCGGCGGAGCACCGTGGCTGAGGTAGAGGGCCGGCATGATCCCATCCTCTGGGCGCCACCTCTCATGATCTCGGCTGGCCGGCGCAGAGTTCTGCAGGAACGCGTCGAACGCGGCGCCCTCGACTGGTGGATGGAGGATGCTCGTCACGCGGCTTGGTCCAACAGGGCGTCGACGAATACCTCCGCGTCAAACGGTGCAAGATCATCTGCACCCTCACCGAGGCCGACGAGCTTCACCGGGACACCGAGTTCCCGCTGTACCTGGACGACGATGCCGCCCTTCGCTGACCCGTCCAGCTTGGTGAGCACAATGCCGGTCACATCAACCACCTCGGCGAAAATCCGAGCCTGGGTCAGTCCGTTCTGTCCAGTCGTGGCATCAAGGACCAGGAGCACCTCACCGACGGGCGCCTGACGTTCGATCACCCGCTTCACCTTGCCCAACTCATCCATCAGTCCGACCTTGGTGTGCAGCCGACCAGCGGTGTCGATCAGTACGACGTCGACCTCCTGCTCGATGCCGGCTTTGACAGCCTCGAAGGCAACGCTTGCCGGGTCGGCCCCCTCAGCGCCCCGCACGGTCGGCACTCCCACCCGGCTACCCCAAGTTTCCAGCTGGTCCGCCGCGGCCGCCCGGAAGGTGTCAGCGGCGCCGAGCAGTACGTCCTTGTCCTCCGCGACCAGCACCCTGGCCAGCTTGCCCACGGTCGTGGTCTTGCCCGTGCCGTTCACTCCGACTACCAAGACGACAGCAGGCTGCTCGGCCCGGTCTGCATTGAGGGTGCGGTCCATCGTGGGATCGACCAGCTTGATCAGTTCGGCCCGCAGAATGGCCTTGGCCTGCCCCGGCTCGGAAATCCCCTCGACCCGCAGCTTGCTGCGCAGCGCCTCCACCAGTTCGGTCGTCGGTGCGACGCCAAGGTCGGACGTGATCAGCGTCTCCTCGAACTCCTCCCAGGTATCTTCGTCGATCCGATCACGGGTGATCAGCAGCAACAGGCCGCGTCCGAGCGCGCTGTTTGAGCCGGCCAGCCGGCGACGCAGGCGTACCAAGCGGTTCTCGGGAGCTTCGGGACGCTCGAGCTCCGGCGCCTCCGGAGCCAGCTCGATGTCAGGGATCTCGACTTCTGGCGGGGTGGCGCGAACGTCAACCTGCGTCGCAGAAGGTGCATCACCGGAGTCATCGGCCGGCTTTTCCCAGCCACGCGGTGGGCTTTCTAGGCTTGGCGCTTGTTCACCAGTCCGCAGCGCTCGGCGGCGACCAACCGCGACGAAGCCGACGAGCACGGTGGCGACCAGCAGAATGACGCCGACGATCAACCACAGAGTTGTCGCATCCACCGGCACATCCTACTGAGGACGGGCCGGCCCCCTTGGCTCAGCGACCGCGGGTGGACTCAATCAGCTTGATCAAGCGCTTGGGCGGCTCACCGTCACCATTGAGATGCTGAGCCGCTCGGGCCATCCGGTTGGCCAGCTTCGGTGCGCGTTGCTTCCCACGCCCCTCCATGCCCAGCAAGACCAGGCCAACAGTGCAAGCTACAACGACGAAGATCACAATCATTGCGACGACGATGGAGGTCACGAACATCCCTTTCAGACAGTCGATGTCTAGCAGAACGGGGAAGGAACTGTCTTACGGGTCGTACAGCCTGCGATGCATGCGGTGCCGGGCGGAACAGCTCTTGGGCATAGTCTGCCAAGCCAAGATCACGATGTTGGCATTGAAAGCGCCGATTCTTGCTCTCGATTTCATCACATTCAGGCGACGGACTCGGTCTCACGAAGTCGCGAAGAGATCACGGTTGAGACTCCGTCCCCCCGCATGCTGACCCCGTACAAGGCGTCGGCGATCTCCATGGTCCGCTTCTGGTGAGTGATAACCAGCAGTTGACTCGTCGCCCGGAGCTCCTCATAGATCTCCAGCAAGCGGCCGAGATTGGTGTCATCGAGAGCTGCCTCGACCTCGTCAAGAATGTAGAAGGGGCTGGGCCGTGCAATGAAAAGCGAGATCAGGAAGCTGACCGCCACTAGTGAGCGCTCACCACCGGACAACAACGAGAGCCGCTTGATCTTCTTCCCCGGCGGTCGCGCCTCGACATCTACCCCAGTGGTCAGCCAGTTGTCGGGTTCGGTCAGGATCAGCTGGCCTTCCCCGCCAGGGAAGAGCCGGGCGAACACGCGCTCGAACGCAGCCGCGATGTCGGTGTACGCCTCCGCGAAGACACGCTGCACCCTGTCGTCAACCTCGTCGATGATCTCGAGCAGATCTCGACGGGTCTTCCGCAAGTCTTCCAGCTGCTCGGAGAGGAACTGGTGTCGTGCTTCCAGCGCGTCGAACTCCTCCAGGGCCAGCGGGTTGACCCGGCCAAGCTCGCTCAGCTCACGCTCGGCGGTCCGCAGCCGCTTCTCCTGCACCCCGCGGACGTAAGACACGGGCTCGGGCTGGTCGTCCTCGCTGGCAAGCGCGGTGCCGTCCTCGCGAGTGAGCACCGGTATGGGCTGGTCCGGTCCGTACTCGGCCAACAGATCCGCTGCTTCGAGGCCGAGTTCCGCCATGGCCCGTTCGGCCATAGCCTCGACCCTCATCTGCTGCTCGGCCCTCGCAATTTCGTCCCGATGGGCGGCGTCGACAAATGACTCAAAGTCGCGGGTCAGGGAGCGTACGGATGCCCGCGCCGCACCAAGCGCCGCCTCGGCTTCGGTTCGCATGGCCTCCGCCTCAGAGCGCTCGCGTGCCGCCACGGCGAGGGAGCGTTCTACGAGGTGCGCCAAGTACGTGCCACCGGCGTGTACGGCGGCGGCGGTACGTGCCTCGCGCACCAGTCGCTCGCGGCGGGCAATTTCGCGGAGGCGGGCCTGGCGTTCGCCGTCGGCGGCCCGCCGCAGCGCATCGGCTCGACCAGCGAGGGCTCGCGCCCGCTCCTCGAGAGTTCGCAGCGCGAGGCGAGCATCCATCTCCGCGCTGCGGGCGAGCCTCGCCTGCTCCGCCAACCGGTCACGTTCCGCCGAATCCGGTTCTCTCTCATCCACTGTTTCGGCTGCCAGCTCGAGCCGGTGCTCCAGGTCGGCGAGCCCGGCGACGTCGCGGTCACGCGCCTCCTCGGCCTCCGCGATGGCATGACGCAAGCGTTCAGCTTCCGCGTACGCCGAGCGGGCGGTTGAGCTGAGTTGGCCGAGTTCCTCAGCCAACGCCGCCATCGCAGCGTCGGACTCATGCAGCCTTGCGAGTGTGTCCTCGACTGTGGCACTGGCCTGACGATGCTGCTCGTCCAGCTGGCTCTGAGCGAAGCGCAGCCGGTCACATGCGTGGCTGGTCTCGGTCAGTCTCCGTTCGGCGTCGTCAATCGCAGACTGCACCTCGATGAGTGTCGGGGTCGCGGACGATCCGCCGGCTGCAAAATGAGCACTGACAATGTCCCCGTCGTGGGTGACAGCGACGACATCGGGCAGCTGAGCGATCAGACTCTGAGCTGCGGACAAGTTCTCGACGACAGCAACCTTGCGTAGCACCCGCTGCACGGCGGCGGTCAGCTGGTCAGGTACCTCGATCAGCCCGACCGCGTACCGTGCGCCGAGTGGGAGGGTTGGCCATTCGTCAGCCCGCTCTGTCTCGACCACACCGCCCAGTAGCAGTCCGGCCCGCCCCAAGTCCTCTGCCTTGAGATGGTCGAATGCATCTATTGCCGCATCGAGACCGGTCACGGCGACAGCGTCGGCTGCAGCGCCGAAGGCCGCCGCAATCGCCGTCTCGTAGGGAGATTGCACGCTCATCAGAGCGGCAACGGATCCCAGCAGCCCGTTCAGCCGGTCGTTGGCGGCAAGCAAGGCCGAGGTGGCATCTTTGCGGGTCAGCCCGACACGGAGCGCCTCGACTCGAGCCGCCAGGGCAGCCCGCTCCTGGGTCGCCACCTGCTCCTGACGACGCAGCTCGGCCTGCTGCTTCTCAATCCCGTCCAGCACCTCGAGCGCCGACTCGTGATCGACATCCAGGCCGAACTCACCTGCATCGAGGCCAGCAACCTTGGTCTCCAATGCGGTGAATGCCTGGCGCGCTTGTTCGGCACGTTCCGCGGCCTGCCGCTGTGCGGTAGTGAGCCGACTGATTTCGGCCGCCGCTGCTTCGCCACGACTGCGCAGGGAATTGACCTGTCCGGTTAATCTCGCCAGCCCTTCGCGCCGGTCAGCAGCGGCCCGGATGAGCGCCGCCAGCCGGTTCTCTTCACCTCGCTGAGCGTCCTCGCAGTTGCTCCGATGAGTTGTGGCCTCCTGCAATGCGCGCGCCTTTGCCTCGAGCTCACTCGACAGCTCCTTTTCCCGGGCGGCAACGCGGGCAGCCTCGCGGTCCAGTTCGTCGGGATCCCGCCCGACTAGGAGCTCTCCCGGATCGTCCTCGGCCTGCCGCATCCGTTCTCGTGCGATAGAGAGCGTCGTGGCGACTCGCTCCCGTAGGGCGGCGAGGGAATACCACGTCTCCTGGGCGGCCGACAATCTCGGTACGCCCTGGCGTACGGCTTCCTCGGCGGCCACCTCAGCCTCTCGCGCGGCGGCGAGCGCGAGCTCGAGGGCCCCGCGCCGCTCGTTCATCGCCCGCTCATCCGCAAGCTCCGATTGCAGCGCCTGCGTGGCCTGGAGCAGGTCGTCGGCTAGCAGCCGCGCTTTGGCGTCGCGTACCTCGGCCTGGATGATCGCGGCCTTCCGCGCGACTTCGGCTTGTCGGCCGAGCGGCTTCAGCTGCCGTCGGATCTCGTTGATCAGGTCCGACAGCCGGTTCAGGTTTGCTTCGCAGGCCTCCAGCTTGCGGACGGCCTTTTCCTTGCGCTTGCGGTGCTTGAGCACTCCGGCTGCCTCTTCGATGAAGCCGCGACGGCTCTCCGGGGTGGCCTGCAAGATCGAATCGAGCTGTCCCTGGCCGACGATGACGTGCATCTCTCGGCCGATTCCGGAGTCGCTGAGCAGATCGTGGATGTCGAGCAGCCGCGCCGCGGTGCCATTGATGGCGTACTCAGAGCCGCCGTTGCGGAACATCGTTCGCGAGATGCTGACCTCGGAGTAGTCGATGGGCAGAGCGCCGTCGGAATTGTCGATGGTGAGCACGACCTCGGCGCGACCCAGCGGCGCCCGTCCAGATGTGCCGGCGAAGATGACGTCCTCCATCTTTCCGCCGCGCAGTGACTTGGCGCCCTGTTCACCCATCACCCAGCTGAGCGCATCCACAACGTTGGACTTGCCTGAACCGTTGGGACCGACAACACAGGTGATGCCAGGCTCGAAGTTAAGAGTGGTGGCCGAAGCGAAGGACTTGAATCCGCGCAAAGTCAGGCTCTTGAGGTACAACGTCCCACCTCTCGACGGTGTGAGCTCAGGCGACGATCTGGCTGCGGAAAGGCGACCTCACTGTAACCGACAGCCGTCGAGACTCCGGGTAGATCGCAGGGCGGGTCCGGAGATTGCCAGCCAGGCCGAGCACTAGACGCCCGCGGTCGGCTTGTCGCTCTCCACCGTTTCCTGCGTCGTCGCTGCGACTCCATGCTTGCCGCGTACGGCGGAGAAGGTCCAGATCTTGTTCAACAGGAACGAGAGCGGAGTCACGACCGCGATCGTGATCAGCTGGGCCCAGTAGAAGCGAGTACGGAAGCCGGTGGAGTTGTCGAAGAACGTCTGGGAAAGAGAGAAGATCGAGTTCGGATGCATCAAGAGGGTGAGGATGCCCAGACCAATCACCTGGCCGAGAATTCCCACCGTGAGGAAGGGAAAGTACTCCCGAAACCAGCCTGAGTGCTTGGCGCTCCGGAAGGTCCACAGCCGGTTGAGCTGAAAGTTCCACAGGTTGGCGACTAGGAACGCGATGGTCGAGTACACGTGGTACCACCGGATGTTGAAGTCGGTAAACGGCAAGTCGTAGAAGATGCCATTCTCGTCGGGACCCATCTTCTTGCAGATGATCGCAACGATCAGGTTGACGACAACGCCAGACCCGCCAACGAGGGCGAACCGGAAAAGCTGCTTCCAGTTGTGCCCGTGGCGTACAAAGACATAGTGCTTAAGGCGATTCACGACCGTTGAACAATACCCATTTATTTTGGAGCTGCTCGCGCATCGCGCTGTGGATCCCCCGCCGTCGTCGTCGCTCGCAGAGGAAGAACGCCTCCGCTCGCTCCACCTCCGTGCGGCGGCGCGCGATTCCCGACGCTCGCAGCTTTACCTCATCCCCTACCAGGTGCTCGCGCATCGCGCTGTGGATCCCCCGCCGTCGTCGTCGCTCGC
>DATLPF010000226.1:0-9366 GCA_035535875.1 Propionibacteriaceae bacterium | reverse complement strand
GTGATGTCGGCCGAGGAGTTTCGCTATTGGCAATCAATACCTGAGAACGCGATTGCCGACCAGCACGCGGGTTTCTCCGATTCTGTGCTGCCGGTGTATGAGGCCGGGTTGGTCGACCTGGTTGCCGATGATCATGTGGTCACTGACGGCGTCCGGCTGGTGCCATCACCCGGCCACACACCGCATCACGTCAGCGTGATGATCGAGTCAGGCGGACGGTCCGCGGTGATTTACCGGTGATGTGATGCACCATCCCTGCCAGATTGCCTATCCCGATTGGGGCGCATCGGACTTCCATGCCAGTCAAGCTCAGGCTTCCCGGTCCCACCTCATCGAGCGGTTCGCTGATTCGGACACGGTGATCATCGGCAGCCACTTTGCTGATCCTGTCGCTGGCCGCATTCGACGGGAGGGTGCGACGTTCCGTCTGATGTCTGCTGAGGAGTAGTGGAGTTGGTGTGCCGGCTCCCGTGAGGGATCTCCGGACGCCTCCGTCAGCCGATCGGGACCGAAATGCCGATCCCACCGCGGGTGTCGGCGCCGTAGCGGGCAATCTCCTGGTCGAGGTCGAGCCGACGGATCTGCTTGCGGGCCTGTCGGGCAGCCTCGTCCAGCCGATCGGCCGGAATGATCCAGGCAATCTCGAACTCCAGACCGTCGGGATCCTTGCCGTAGAGGCTCTTCGTCGTGCCGTGGTCCGACGAACCGGCAAGGGCACTGTTCTCCGCAAGCGAGGACGCCAGCTCCTTCATCTCCGCAAGCGTGTCGATCTCCCAGGCCAGGTGATAAAGCCCGACCGTCGTACGTCCCGCACCCGACGGCTCTGCATTGGCACCGATCTCGAACAGCCCCAAATCGTGGTCGTTGGTCGAACCGGGCGCCTGCAGGAACGCCGCACCGGCGAATCCATCCGGTGTCATATCGATCCGGCTGAAACCCAGTACGTCGGTATAGAAGGCCACGCTGGTTTCAAGATCGCGCACAAACAGCACTGCGTGGTTCAAACGTGTGATGCCCATAAATCCGTCCTCGTTTCGGTCTGCTCGAGACAACCGGAAGGACGACGCATTTATTTCTCCACCACAGCTGGGCACTCCACTGCGGACCGCAGGACAGTGCGGCAATCTAGGATCGCTGGCACTGGCAAACGGCTGGCATGTTCGGACAGTTTGGAGCGTCAAGATGGCGGAGACAGTAACGCTGGGTGGCACTGAGGTCCGGGTACCGCGACTCGGGTTAGGTGTCATGATCTGGGGCGAGGCGAGCGGTGCACAGCGGCTCATGCCAGCCAAGAGCTCGTACGGCGGGACGAACGCCGCTGACGAACAGGCAGCCTTCGACGCCAGCCTGGCGGCGGAGATCAACTTCTTTGATACGGCGGCTATGTATAGTGCGGGTGGCTCGGAGCGCCGGCTGGGCAAGCTCGCGGAGGGCAAGGACGTTGTGATCGCCACCAAGTTCCCACCGACTCCATTCGGACACACTCAGGACTTGCCCAACGCACTGCAGGCCAGCCTGAGCAATCTACGGCGCAGCTCGATCGACCTTTACCAACATCATTTTCCGAGCCGGCGCGTTGACACTCCGGCGCTTATGGAGCTGATGGCAGACGCGGTCGAGGCAGGCAAGATCAAAGCAGTCGGCGTCAGCAACTACTCCGCCGCCCAGATGCGTACGGCGTACGAGGCGCTGGCCCGGCGCGGTATTCCACTCGCGTCCAATCAGGTGCAGTACTCCCTGCTGCATCGGCAGCCCGAGACAGACGGTGTGCTGGATACCTGCCGTGAACTCGGCATCACCTTGATCGCTTACCAGCCGCTGGCCAGCGGCGCGCTCACTGGGAAGTATCTCGATGGCAGCCGGCCGACCGGCATCCGCCGCTTCCGGGAACCGTTCCGCGGGTCGAAGTTCCACGCGCTGCGGCCGGTTGTGACACTGCTGCGGTTGATCGGTGATCGCTACGGCAAGACTCCGGGTCAGGTGGCCCTGCGTTGGCTCCTCGAGCAGGAGAACGTCGTACCGATTCCAGGAGCAAAGAATGCTGACCAAGCTCGGCATAATGCCGGGGCCTTATCGTTCACGTTGACACCGGACGAGGTCACCTACCTCAACGAGGCGACCGAGACGTGGCGCGAGTAGGGGCAGGTAGCAAGCTGTCATGCCGCGAGGCGCAGCAGGGCGCACACGATGGCTGCGATGAGCATCGCCAGAACGGCGGGCACGCGGAACCACAGCGCGACGGCGGCGACGCCGACCCCGGCGGCGCGGGCATCGATGATCAACTGCTGGCCTTGGGTGAAAGTGCCCGTCACGATGAGGGCGCTGATCACCGCCGGGGCAACCAGGGCAATGATCCTGGTGAGTGGTGCGGGCGGTTGCCGTCCCCCGGCCAGCACCGGGCCGATGGTCTTCATCAGCACGGTACCGACGGCCAGCACGGCAATGAGCAGCCACGTTTTCATGCATCATCTCCCACGCCGGCCTGCGTCATTGACTGGCGTGGTGGGCGAAGTCCGATCAGCGCGGCCGCTGCCGCGACCAGCACGGGCACCCCTGGCGGTGCAATGGGTGTCAGGGCGAGGGTGATGGCTGCGGCCATGACTGCGACGATGATCGGGCGGAGGTTCCGCGACGACGCGGGACCGCGACCGCTACTTGCCCGATCGGCTTGTCGACGTGCCCTGCGCCCGCCGGCTTGGATGTGCTCAGGGAACAGATCGGGCAGCAACAGACTGAGATAGAACACCGGAAATAAGACGTCGAGTCCCCAGCGGCTGGGGTCACCGATCGCGGTAGCGCCCGCGACCCCAACAACCGTGCCGCCGACCCACGTCACGTACTGCACCGGAGCGGCCCACGCGACAGCGCTGATATCGAACCGGCCACCCCCGCGATGGCCGATAACGAACGACGCGTCGGCCAGCAACGCCCCTGTGAGCAGGCGCCGCAGCGGTCTGCCCTTCATCGAGGGAGCGAGCGCAAACCCCATCGGCAAGAAACGGGTGTTGGCCAGCAGCCCAGCGCCAGCTGCGAGCGCTGTCCCGCCTCCAGAAGTCAAGATGCTGAGGGCAGCGAACTGAGCAGTGCCCGACCAGACGACAGCCGACATCAGGATCGAGGGAATCGCACCGAGCAGCGGACCGGCCAGCAGGCCGAAGCTCATCCCAACCGCCGCGATGGGCAGCGCGAGCGGCATCGAGGCACGCAGGCCCTCCGGCCACGCTCTTGGCGTCCACCACATGGCTAACGGCCGTTACGACCGGCCGCGTGTCGCGTACGGGGTGTGGGTCGGCAGCGTCATGCGTGGTGCGCGACGCGGTCGGCGCTTGCCGATCATGGACAGCAACATCTGTACCCGGAAGCGGTGTCCGCGATAGGGCTCGAGGATTTCTAGGCAGGCGTCATCGTCAAGCTGCTCTCCGGTGAGGGTGTAGGTGATGTCCTTCCCCACGTGATAGTCGCCGATGCTCCATGCATCGGGATCACCGTGCGCGCGCTGCCGTACCTCGGCTGAGGTCCACGGCCCCACGCCGGGGAAGCTGCGCAAGGCCCGATCAGCGTGCTCGTACGAGCCAGTCAACGTCCGCTCCAAAGCGGCGGCCCGGCCAGCCGTGCGCACCAGTGTGCGGCTCCGCCGCTGCTCGACCCCGGCAGCGAGAAACCGCCAGCTGGGCACCCGGGACCACACCTCGGGCCTCGGCGGCAGATACATGCCGTACGCCGCCGAGCCCGGCTCCCGCGCCGGTCCTGGCGCGGGCTCACCGAACTCACGAACCAGCAGCCGCCACGCCCGAAAGGCCTCCTTTCCAGTGACGACCTGCTCAATGCATGCCGGCGCCAGCGCCTCGAAGACCGCCTCGGTGCGACCCACCCGGTAATGGCCATAGCGCTGACATGCCTCGACCAGCGGAGGGTGCTCGGGACGGGGCCGGAAGGTCCCTGGATCATCCGCCGCTCCCAGCAGCCGCGGCAATTGATCAAGGCTCCACTCGGCGCCCTCACCCCATGCTCGGGCGGACACCTGAGCGCCATTCGCGATGATCTTGATCAGGGCCGGCCCCGCGGGCGTACGCGTGGCGCGCAGGTGAATGTCACCGACCCGACGATGGGTCGGGTCACCCGCGCCGCGTCGCAGCTGGGCGAGGATCGGCCCCATCATGACTGGCTGCTCGAATCGGATGTGGCGGGTCAGGCCATTCATCGAGCCTCCGGACGGTCGATCATGAAAGCGCCATCGGGACAACGCTGAAACCCATTGCGCAACAGCACCGCCTGCGAGGCGACATTGTCAGCATCGGTCTCGGCAATGACAGTATCCGCACCGTCCTGCCACGCCTGCTGCAAGATCAAGGCGCACGCCTGGCTGGCTACCCCACGCCCACGCCAGGCAGGTACCACGCTGTAGCCGATCTCGACAGCCCGCTCCGGGCCCGGCGGCCCGTGGAATCCGATGTCGCCCACCACCACACCATTCACGATGATCTGATGGATCCACCAGATGGGCGACTCATTGACCGCGCCCAGCATTGCCCGATGGCTAGCGAACAACATCGCGATCGCATCGATGCTGTCGAGCAGCGGATATTCCAGATGCCAGGGTGGCTGCTTGGGTCCAACAGACTCAGCGCCCAGCCTCGCAGCGCGCAGCTTCCCCGCCAGCATCAGTCGAGCCACCTCAACCGGCAACGGCTCGAGCCATAGATCGTAGGAGGCTTGAGCGCTCGGCTCTGAGTGGCTCAATCTTCGCTGGCTTGCGGCCATGGGTTCTTCCGGCAGGCCCCAAGTCCCTTGGTCTGCTGCATCATCACTGGCGCCAGCCTCCCGGGGCCTGGGCAGCCCACGTGGTGCTTGCCCAGAGCGTGTCCGAACTCGTGATTGACCAGATAGCGCCGGTAGTCGGGCAGATCGGCGCGATACGACTCGGCGCCGAGCAGCCAGCGCTTGGCGTTCAGCACGACCCGATTGCCGTTTTGACAGGACACTTCCCCGCGGGTCAGGTACGGCGCGCACAGCCGGTCCGTGGTCTTGGGCGTCACGATGTAGGCGTGCAGGCTGGCCGACTCGCCAACCGGCGTGAGCTCGAACCGCCAGCGACGGGTGCCGCGCCAACTGCGCTTATCGTCGAGCACCCGCTGGATCAGCACAGCCGCCTTGTCGGGATCGATGGACAGCCCGTCTTCAATCCGTACGTCATAGCGGATCAAGGTGCCAGACGAGGATGTCGGTCTAATGGCCTTCTTGGCCGCCCGGTATGTCCCGGACCCACTCTCCGGCACCTCGACTTGGTGATTGCTCTTGGCTTTGCGCTTGGCCTGCAACTTGACCGTGGTGAGGCTGCTGCGGGCCGGGGTTGAGGGCTCGACACTTGCCGTCGGCGACGGCGCAATAGGCGCGGCGCTGCTCGGTGAATCGACAGGAATACCAGCAAGCGGGCGGGTGAACTGAGCGACGAGGTTGCTGTCGGTCAGCACGGTCGGCAAGGTACGCAGGCAGAGCCCGACAAGGCCGAGAGCGATGATCCCAGCGATCAGGCCGGCCGCGCTCCGGCGGTGCCGCGTCGCGCGACCAATCCCAGCAGAGGGATCGGCCCGGATATGCCCAGGATGGTGTGGGTTAGATTGTGGGCTGAGTTTGCTCCTGGATGCCTGGCGAGCCAATGCGCGGTGCGGCCCGATGCCGTCCCGACTCGTCCCAGGTAGCCGACTCACGGGGACTAAGACTAGGCGGCATCGTGGCTCACTCACACTCGAACTCAGAGCATCTTCCAGATATCGGTCCGCAACCGCTGGTGAATCCCGATGAGCTGCGCCGCCACCAACGCGCATTGCGCATCCTCATCGTGGTGCTCATCCCGTTAGCGATTTGGACCCTGGTCGGGTTGATTGCCTTTTGGCCGGGTGACATCTCACCCCATGTCAACTCCGACGTGGCCGGCTATAGCGTTCCTGGCGTCACGTACCCGACGGCGCGGATCACCGGCACCAAGGAGATCTCGTGCGAGGGACTCTCAGGATCCACGCCAGGAGTGACTGATGCTCGCTGCGCTGACGTGACCGCGCAGCTGCTGGAGGGCGACGAGAAAGGCAAAGTCGTCACGGTCCCGATAACGGAAGCGATCTACTCGTCGGGCGCCAAGGTCGGCCAGGCCATCACGTTGGTACGTGTGCCGCCGTCTGGCGACCAGCCGGCTCAGTATCAGTTCTCTGACTTTGAGCGGAGTACGCCGCTGCTAGTCGTCGGGTTGATCTTCGCTGTTGTCGTGATCGTGGTCGCCCGCTGGCGCGGCTTCGCCGCGCTGATCGGCCTCGGCTTTGCCGGCTTCATCATGGTCACGTTCATGTTCCCGGCGCTGATTGCTGGGTCTAACCCGATCATGGTCGGGCTGATCGGCTCCGCGGCGATCATGTTCGTCGCGTTGTACGCCGCCCATGGCTTCAGCGCTCGCACGACGACCGCCCTGGTAGGGACCCTCTTCGGTCTGATCTTGATAGCGCTACTCGGCTATGCCGCGACCAAGTGGTCCCATCTCACCGGTGTCGCCGCGGAGGACGACTACGTACTGGCTGCTGCCGCGCCCGATCTTCAGCTCACGTCCGTAGTGATTTGCGGGATCATCGTCGCAGGTCTCGGCATTCTCAACGACGTGACGATCACTCAGGCCTCCGCGGTCTGGGAGCTCGCGGATCAAGGCGCGACGCATAAACATCTGTTCTCCCGGGCGATGCGGATCGGCCGCGATCACATTGCCTCGACTGTCTACACCATCGCCTTCGCGACGGCTGGCGCGTCGCTCGGCGTTTTCTTACTGATCAAGATCAATAACCGACCGCTGCTCGATGTGTTGCTCACTGAGCGGTTCGCGGCCGAAATGCTGAGCATTCTGGTGGGCTCGATCGGGCTCGTCCTGGCAGTGCCGCTGACCACTGCTGTGGGGGTGGCTGTGGTGCGTGCTAGCGGGAGCGGTCGGTCTCTGGTGCGCCCGGCCGGGATGGCTCGGACTGGTGACTCAGCTCGTCAGCTACGGCCGGCCGCCGTCAAAGAACAGGTATCTCCGAAGCACCCGGAGCGCCGCCCAGCCGCCATGCCCGAGCCGCGAGAGGCGGCGACGACCAAACTGCCGCGTGCCAGCCAGCCGCCCCAGCCCGCCGCATCGAACGGGGGTGAGCCGGCCCCTCCGGAGAGCCACGTCAAGCGCGGCCGCTTGGGCCGTCGTGCTGACGACGACTTCGGTGACTTCACCTACCTCCACGAGCCCAGCGAGAGTGAGCCGGGAGCGCCTGAATCTCGCGGTCGGCGCGCGTTGTAGATCTTTGTGAGCAACCAGTCCAGTCGCACGGAGATCCGTTTTCTTGGTAGCACTCGACACGTGGCTTTGCATACTTTTCTGACGGTCTGCTTAGGTTGCAACCCATGCAGACCGCAGGCAACCTACGTGCACGTAGGTTGCAACGCCTGGCAGTAGGAGAGAGCGCCCTTGAAATCAAGCTGACTTTAAGTTGAAGAATAGAGGCATGCCTCACGCACTGATTACCGGTGCCTCGCTCGGGTTAGGGCGTGCCCTGGCCTTCGAGCTGGCTCGCCGCGGCTGGAACCTCACCATCGACGCACGGCATGCGGAGCGGCTTGCGAGCACGTCCTGGGCCTTGTCTGAACTCACCTCGGTGCGCACCATTCCAGGCGATGTTGCCGACCCGGAACACCGCGAGCAGCTGGTAGCTGCCGTGGTCGCAGCAGGCAGACTCGATCTTTTGATCAACAATGCAAGTGATCTCGGTGGATCGCCATTGCCGCGGCTAGGTGATCTTGAGCCTGAGGCGTACGAGCAACTGCTGCGTACCAATGTCATCGCTCCGCAGCAACTGATCCGCGCATTGCTGCCCTTGTTGCATCCCAAGTCCGTGATCATCAACGTTTCCTCCGATGCTGGCATCGAGCACTATGAGACCTGGGGCGGCTATGGGTCCAGCAAGGCGGCGCTTGAGCACCAGACGCTGACCTGGGCGGCGGAGGAGCCGGACTTCAGGTGGTACAGCCTCGACCCAGGCGACATGCGCACCGCGATGCAGCAGGCGGCTTTTCCGGGGGAAGACATCAGTGATCGCGCAGAGCCAGAGACGGTGGCGCCCATCGTCGTGGCCTTGATTGGCTCCCACCTGCCTAGCGGTCGCTATCGGGCTGCCGAGCTGATCGCAACCCTTGCTGCGAGAGCACGCTCGCAGTGAGCACCTTGCTGGCGACCCAGCCCTCTACGCATTTCGCGTCTCCTGAGGGCCACACGGCAACCGAGCCACCGGAGCTGCGAGGGCTGCGCCGCGACGGCGTACGGCTCATGGTGGCAACCCCGGCTGGCATCCGGCACACCGTCTTCTACCGCCTCGGCGACCAGCTGAGCGCCGGCGACGTGCTTGTGGTCAACACCTCGGCCACCGTTCCCGGCCAGCTTGACGGCAACCGCGACGGCTCAGCTGTCGTCGTGCACATCGCGAACCGGCTCGGCGACGGTACCCGGGTGGTCGAGCTGCGCACGGCGCCCGACGCCTCGGCTCCGGTTCTCGACGGCCGGGTCGGAGAGCAGATAGATCTCCCAGCCGGCGGAGTACTGGAGCTCATCGCGCCGTATCCCGAGCTGCGAGCGACGACGACGGGGGCGGATTCAGCGCGCGATGCGCGAGCAGCTCAACAAATTGCATCTCATTCCTCCCCGAACGGCGTCGGGAATCGGCTCTGGCGTGGACGGCTCACAATGCCGCAGAGCCTCTCCAACTACCTGCGAGAGCATGCGCGGCCGATCAGCTACGGCTACCTCAACGGCTCCTTCCCAATCTCGGCGTACCAGACAATCTTCGCCCTCTGCCCCGGCAGCGCAGAGATGCCGAGCGCGGGCCGGCCGTTCAGTGCCGAACTGGTCGCCCGACTGGTAGCACGGGGAGTGATCTTCGCGCCGATCACCTTGCACACTGGCCTGTCATCCCAAGATGCGGGCGAGGCCCCGCAGCCGGAATGGTTCGAGGTCAGCGAGACGACAGCCCATCTAGTCAACTCGAGCCGTGCGCGTGGCGGCCGCGTGATCGCAGTAGGTACCACCGCCACCCGTGCCATCGAGTCAGCAGCCCGGCCGGACGGGGTCGTGACAGCCGCCTGGGGATGGACCGACCTGGTGATCTCGCCGGAGCGACCGGTACGCGTCGTCGACGGGTTGATCACGGGATGGCACAACCCTGACGCGTCACACCTGCTGCTGGTCGAGTCCGTCGCCGGCGCCGAGCTGACCCAGCACGCGTACGACGCGGCCGTTGCCGAGCACTATCTCTGGCACGAATTCGGTGACTCCTGCCTGTTTTTCTGAGGCCGCTCGCGCATCGCGCT
>DATLPF010000225.1:0-5086 GCA_035535875.1 Propionibacteriaceae bacterium | reverse complement strand
TTAGGAAACCTTTGCTCTATCCCCTGAGCTATGGGGGCTGACTTCGGAAAACACCGCGAGTCGACTTCCCTTGTGCCCTTAGCTTCACTTGCGCCAGATTGTGCTTGCTAACGACCACTAGGAGCAGCGTAGTGGCACGCTCTCGCCGCCAGTGGGGATCGCTCAGATCCTGGCGTGTGGTCGCTATCAAGCTGCAGCACTGACACCCGAATAGCGAGATGTCGACAACTCGGCCGCCCGCTACGTCGCGATGATCGGACGGCATACGGTGCACTGCTCACCGCCGGCTAACGAACGGATCGGGGGGTTGGAGCGGCGTAGGAACTTCCTTGAAGAAACCTCGGCGGAGGTGTCGGATCGGCCGGAAGGCGTTCGTAGCAGGGTTGAGAGGCGGGCCGAACGGGCCCACGAAACCTGAGGAGACAGAGATGACGCGGTACCTGATGTCGGTCTTCGGGCCGGCTGAGTACAAGGAGTACGGCAATTACCCCTCCGAGGAGGCGATGAAGCAGGCGCTCGCAGACACGGGCGTTTTCAACCAGCGACTGCAGGAGGAGGGCTACTGGGTCTTCGCCGACGGCTTGGCGCCGGCCACGACCGCGACCGTTGTCGACGGACAGGGTGCCGAGCCGGTTGTCTCCGACGGCCCCTACCTGGAGTCGAAGGAATACATCGGCGGCTTCTGGATCATCGAGGCTCCGGACCTCGACGTGGCGCTGACGCTGGCCGCCGAGGGATCGAAGGCCTGCCGGGGGAAGGTCGAGGTCCGTCCCTTCGCGGGCGAGTGACGCTCGTCGCCGAGGCGATCAGCCGGGTCCACCGCGAGGAGTGGGCCCGGGTGGTTGCCGTGCTGACGAGGCGCTTCGGCGACTTGGACACCGCCGAGGAGATGGCAGCGGAGGCGTTCGCGGTCGCCGTCGAGCGCTGGCCCACCGACGGCGTACCCCCCAATCCTGGCGCCTGGATCACCACGACCGCCACCCGGCGCGCCATCGACCGGCTGCGCCGCGAGTCCCGTCGTGACGACAAGCAGAAGGAGGCTCAGATGCTCTACGACGACACCCCGCCTGAGCAGCTCGGCGCGATCGACGACGACCGGCTCCGGCTGATCTTCACCTGCTGCCACCCGGCCCTGGCCATGGAGGCCCGGATCGCGCTGACGCTGCGCATGGTCGGCGGGCTGACCGTATCCGAGATCGCCCGCGCCTTCCTAGTGCAAGAGGCCACCATGAGTCAGCGGATCACACGCGCGAAGGGCAAGATCAAAGCGGCAAGGATCCCGTACCGGGTCCCCTCCTCCGAGGACCTACCCGCCCGCATCTCCGGCGTCCTGGCGGTCCTCTTCCTAGTCTTCAACGAGGGCTACCTCGCCTCGGATCCCGGGAAGGAGCCCGTACGCAGCGACCTCACCCTCGAGGCGATCCGGCTGACCCGACTGCTCCAGGCCTTGCTGCCGCCGGACGGTGAGGTGGCCGGCCTGATGGCACTGATGCTGCTCACCGAGGCCCGCCGGTCGGCGCGGATCTCGGCATCGGGTGAGCTGGTCACGCTCGACGAGCAGGACCGCGGCGCCTGGGATGCTGCACTGATAGCCGAGGGCCACGCACTGGTCCGGGAGCGGATCGCCGCCGTCGCCGCAGGTCAAGGACACCCTGGCCGCTACCAGATCCTGGCTGCCATCAACGCGGTGCACACCTCCGCCATGGACGTACGCGACACCGACTGGTCCCAGGTCGTCACCCTCTACGACCAGCTCGCCGGCATCGACCCCTCACAGATCGTCGCGCTCAATCGGGCCGTCGCGCTCGCCGAGGTCGACGGGCCCGAGGTGGCGCTGGCGGTGGTCGACAGGCTGGACCTGGGCGGCTACCACGCCTACCACGCCACCTGCGCCGACCTGTTACGCCGACTTGGCCGCTCGGCGGATGCCCGCGCTGCGTACGAGAAGGCCATCGAGCTGGCAGGCAACAGCGCCGAGGTCGCGTACCTCACTCGCCGGCGCGACCAGCTCGGGCTCAACTGAGACTGTGTGAACGAACACGATGTCCGCCGAGCCCCCTCCCCGCTCAGAAACTGTGGCGCTGATCCCTGCGCTCCTTCCCAAGGATGTGCGACTTCCCGCTCGGCCTTGCATGTTGACAGACGCTCCCGCGGGACCGGCGTCCCGGTAGCCGGTCCCCGGGTTCTTGCGGTGGTCACCAGAATCCGCCGGTCGGCTAATGCCACACCTAGCCCTACCGAGTGCAGGGAGCCCGTCACCGTCTTCGCGCTCGAGGACCAGACCCTGCTACTTGTGGACGGCTATCACAGGGTCGTCGCCGCGCAGCAAGCTGGCCGCACGACCGTACGAGCCGAGGTACGAGTCGGCACGAAAGCAGAGGCACTCCAGTTCGCCGTCGATGTCGCACAAGTCGACCGGCGTGTCGGCTGAGCAGGCACGAGAGGCTATTCGTCGCTACAGCGGGCGGCAGGGATAAGCAGGAGCGACAGTACAACGGACTCGATGGCACCGACCGGCCACCTGAACCGCACTTTCCGACATGCCGCGGTCCGATCATGAAGACTGTAAGCGGGTCGGTTACCAGACCGACCTCAGCCGGCGTCGGGTATTGACAGTCGCCCCGCCCTGCATTTGAGGCTGGCCTTTCCGTCTCTTGGGCGATGCCTTGCGGGCGTTCAGTCGAAATGCAGCGAGTCCTTGCGTTCACGCTTGAGCTCAAAGAAGTAGGGGTAGCCGGCCAGGGTGACGCTGGCATCCCAGATCCGACCGGCGTCTTCACCTCGTGGAATCCGGGTGATGACTGGTCCGAAGAACGCGGTGCCGTTGACGTGAATCGTTGGGGTTCCCACGTCCTTGCCCACCTTGTCCATTCCCGCATGGTGGCTTTCGCGGACCGCGTTGTCATAGTCAGTCGACTCGGCGGCCTCTGCCAGCTCCGGCGGCAGGCCCAGTTCGTCGAGCGCTTCGGCAATCACTGTGGACAGGTCCTGATAGCCCTGGTTGTGGATGCGAGTGCCCATGGCGGTGTAAAGAGGGGTGAGGATTTGCTCTCCCTTGAATTGTGCGGCCGCCACCGCCACCCGTACCGGACCCCAAGAGGACTGCAACTTCTCCCGATAGTCATCGGAGACGTCGGTGCCCTCATTCAGCACGGCCAGGCTCATGACATGGAAGTGCACTTCGATATTGCGCACTTTTTCGGTCTCCAGGATCCAGCGCGAGGTGAGCCAGCAAAAGGGGCACGCGGGATCGAACCAGAAGTCGGCTCGCACGCGGCCAGAGGCTGTCTGGGCACTCCCAGCTCCGGTGGTCCTCATCGTAGAAATCACACCAAATCTCCTGTGTGTGGCACGCTCAAACGGCTGTCGAGATATCCGTCGTATAGATCGGCTATACAAGTGAATCGGATACACCTGTCGAGATATTCCTGGCATCGGTGGGAAAGCAGCGCCTCCAACGACCTCGTCAGCTGAGGCCGCATCCCCACCAGCGCCGCCCCCACGACCTGACTCGCACACTTGAAGTATTGCGTGATGCTCGAAGCCAGGTCGCGGCCATCTTCGGAGCCGGTCAGATCCCGCTCGTCGTCGGTGGAGAATGCACGCTGACCATCGCCGTCGTCAGCGCGGCAGTCGAAGCAGGTTATGAGGTTGGCCTGGTGTACTTCGACGGCGGCCCCGATCTTCGCACCCCTGTCGACAATCCGGTCGGGGTATTGGACTCCATGGGCGTGGCGCACTTGCTGGACCTGCCCGGGAGCGAGCCAGAACTCGCTGGCCTGGGCACCCGAAAACCGCTGCTCACCCCCGATCGGGTGTGCTTCTTCGGCCAGTCGTCGAGGTCGCCGGACGCTGCGGGCGCTACGGTCGAAGACCGCACGCTTGGTTCCTTGCCAAGCCAAAAGTTCGGTGCAGCCGAGGTAGCCCGCGCTCCAAGCGCGGCCGCTGGGGAAGCTATCAGCGTAGTCACCGCAGGTACCGACCGGTACCTGGTTCACTTCGATGTCGACGTGATCGACTTCTTTGATCTTCCGGTCGCGGACGTGCCGCAGCACAACATGGGCTGACCTTCGCCGCCGCGATGGCCGCCCCCACAGTATTGGTCGGGCATCCGGCCTTTGCGGGCCTGATCATTACGGAGTTCAACCCAGACCATGGTGAGCCGGACGGTTCGACCGCGCGCACCCTCGCCACCGGTCTGGCTGCCGCTCTTGGTCAACGATCCGCCGGGGCGACCGATCCATCATGATGGCGGGAAGTGATCCCAACGCCGTCACTCGAACGCTGTCTCGCAGCGAAGACATGCATGAGCCGAGGGTGGTGTCGTTCTGCCGTCGAGCGAAGTAACCGCCCTTGGCCGGCTGCCTGCGACGCAAACGGCAGTGGAAATGCGTTTCGGTGAGCGGTCCTCTCGCGGCATATCAAGTCAAGAGTCAGCGACCCCGGTTCGCGCCGGTCCGCCGGCCTGGGCAGGATGACGACCATGGCGGTCATCGGCATCACCGGATCGACCGACGGCATCGGACGCGCGGCGGCACGGGTGCTGCTAGCCGACGGGCACCGCGTCCTGGTTCACGCACGCAGTCGGGAGCGGGGCGAGCCCGTCGCGAAAGCACTGGGTGGCGACGTCGCTCTGGTGGTTGGCGACCTGGCGCGGATTGATGACGTCCGTCGATTGGCCGACCAGGCCCGCGAGCACGGCCCGATCGACACGTGGGTGCACAACGCGGGCGTATGGGTGCGGGGCAGCACGCCGCGGACCTCGGCGGACGGTCACGAGACGACCTTTGCGGTGAACGTCCTGGCGCCGCACCTACTGACCCACCTGCTGTCCGCCGAGCTGCAGGGCCGGTTGCTCTGGCTGGGCTCGGGCCTGGCGGGGTCCGCACGCCCGCAGCCCGCGGCCCTTTGGCCGGGAGACCGATCCGCGGCGGGCGTACGCCGAGAGCAAGGCGTGCGACGTTGCCCTGGCCCTGGCCTGGAATCGTAGATTGCCGGACGTCATCTCGGTGGCCGTCGACCCGGGGTGGGTCAAGACCAAGCTGGCCAGCCCCGGCGCCCCCGGCGACGTCAGCTCGTCCGCGGA
>DATLPF010000224.1:0-6266 GCA_035535875.1 Propionibacteriaceae bacterium | reverse complement strand
GAGCCCTAGGACGGTGATCTCAGCGATATCGCCGTCGCGGAGGTCTAGGTAGTTATCTGAGAACCGCACCTGCGGCGCGGGTGTGCGAATTCGGACAAAGTAGTTGAACCCCCTCGCGCGGACTCGAACCGCGGCTCGATTCGCGCTTGATCGGACGACCTCGGACTCAACCTGGCCTCGACCGAATTCCACATCTTTGATCTCGGCGAAGAAGCACCGGTTAGGGCCGAACGCGTCGTTTGGACTGCGTACCCAGGCATACCGATCGGGGGTCGCCTCGTACGCGCTGCTCGGTATGGACCAGGCGAGCGTGGTCTGTCCGGACGGCACCTTGGTCGCCACGCCAGCCACAAAATCAGGCACTGCCGAGAAGCGCCCGATCGTCACCTCGGCGTCGCAGGAGACAGGTGCGGCGGAACTGTTGCAGATCCACAACTGCAGCTCCCCGTCCTCGCCTTGGCAGAAGCTGGCGATCGTTGGGGCGAAGGCCCGTCGGGCGTAGTGGTAGCCGGCCTTCGGGACGCCGGCATAGTCGATCACCGACCAGCTGAAGCCGGGCCAGACATCGTTGAACTGCCAGATCAGAGTGCCGCCGCACTGCGGCTCACGGCGGCGATAGTGCTCGATGCCGAACTTGAGCCCTTCCGCCTGGCTGATCATGGTGAAGTCGACGTACTGCTCAATACTGCTCGGCAATCCAGTGACGATCTCAAGCACCGGATCGTGCTTGTTCTTCGGATGATCTTTGTTGTGATGATCAAAGCCAGGACTGTGCACTTGGAGTTGATCTTTGGGCAGCCACCGCTGCAGGGTGGCCAACTCCGGAGAGGCATGGATGCCGAACTCGCTGATGAACTTGCCACGGTCGGCGGCGTACCGCCGGTAGAGCCGCGACTCCCCCACCGATGCGAATGCGCCGCCGCCAGCCCCGAAGTCCAGTCCGTGCCACACTTCCCAGGCATGCCGGTCCCCATCGAGTACGCCGTTGATCGCCGCGACCGCGTCTTCGCCGTCGGCTGACTCACCGTACGGGCTGCCGGGCCAGTACGGCACCCCGCCATCGTGCGCGGCCATCGCGGCCGGCAGCACCTCGTCGAAAAAGACCGACCCCCAGCCGCCCGGGCCAAGATCGCGATAGCCCATGACGTGGATCATCTGTACCTCGTTGTTGCCGCACCACAACGCCAGGCAGGCGTGGTTGCGTAGTCGGCGCACCTGGTGGGCTGCCTCCCGCTCAACCTCGGCCCGCAAACCTGGATCATCGTCTGGGTAATCCATGCAGGCGAACGCGAAGTCCTGCCAGACCAGTAGCCCAAGCTCGTCACACAGTGTGTAAAAGGCATCGTGCTCATAGATGCCGCCGCCCCAGATGCGGAGCATGGTCATCCGCCCGTCCCGCGCGGTGCTGAGCAATTCCCGGTAGCGCGCTTCGCTGACCGATCCGACGAGCATGTCGGCGGGTAGCCAGGCTGCGCCCCTTGCGAAGATCGGGACGCTGTTGAGGACGAATCGAAAGTGGCGCCCGCCCTCGGGATCCCCACCGCGATCCAAGGCGATGGTGCGTAGGCCGATCTGGTCGCGCCGCTCGTCGAGGACCTGTTCGCCGTCTCGCAGCCGGATGGTGGCCTGGTAGCGAGGTTGAGCGCCGAGGTCGTGCGTCCACCACAGTTCGGCGTCCTCGACCAGGACCGATGCCGCGCCTGACAATGCGCCCACTGCTCCGCCGTCCGCCGCCAGCGGGACGGTGAGCACTGTGATCTTGCTGCTGGGTGAGACCAGCTCAACGTCGGCCATTGGTCGCAGGTCCTGCTGCAGCTGCGTCGCCTCGATCCGCACGGTGAGTTCAGCTGTCCGGTTGTCCACGTCCACCCGGTCAGTGCGTACGTGGTGTCCGGTCAGCACAGCACCCGATTCCTGCACAAGCTCGACCGGTCGCCACGGTCCGATTGAGGGCAACCGCGGGCCGAAGTCCCAGCCCCAAGAGAAGGTTGCCTTACGCCGCAATGTGGCCAGCGGCAGCGTCGGAGACATCAGGCCGACTTCCTCGCCGTCCTCGGCCGACTCCGAGGGCGCGATCGAGGCGAGGGCGTCGCCGAGCCGCTGCAGCAGGTTGGTGGCGGCGGCAGGTGGCGCAAGACCAGCGAGCGGCGGCCGGAAGCAGATCAGCAAGTCCGCTCCGGTCTCGAGCCGACCGGTCAGGTCGAAGGTGGCGGGACGAAACATGTTCTCGCTGTGACCTAACGGCTGGCCGTCGAGCCAAAGATCGGCAACCGTGTCCAGCCCCTGACAGACGAGTAGGACGCGGCCTCCGGGCCACGATGAGGCAGTGGGGATTTGAGTGCGGAACCACCAGTCGCGTTCCTCGACCCACCGCACGGCACGCTCGTTGCGATCGAAATAGGGATTTGGGATCCGGCCCGCCGCCAGCAGCGCCTGGTGCACGCCTCCCGGCACGATCGCGGGCAGCCAGTCGGTTTCCGGCCGATCGCGTACGGCGTCGAGGCTGCTCCCTGGCTCCGCATCGCAGATGGTGAACCCGGTCAGACGGATCACCCGTCGCGGCATCGGCGCTCCCTTCCGCAGGCGACGGCAGCGGGACCAACGCCAAGCACCGTATCAGCCGGTCTCGTCTCGACCGACCGCTTCGGGTGCGACGGTCCTGGCTCGACGAACACCGAGTCCACGCCAAGGAATCCTTCCCAATAGGGCTCACGCCGTGCGAAAAGGGTCAGGACGCATGCCGGCGGCGATCCGCGGCAGCCGCAGACTGTGCCACACACCGGAGAGACGGGTGCGGACGGTCGCCGGCATTGAGGGAAGACTCACCGCCCATCCGATGAATGCGGCCAAGGCGAGGACTGCTGCCGGCACGAATCGAGACCGGCGAAATACTGATTGAGGCACCGAATTGGTCTCTCGACGGCGCCTCCCTGTTTGTCAACGGGCGCGGTCTTCTTGGCGTCTCGACCTCGGGTCGATGGAACGGGGCTGGTCCGGATCGATCTCGAGGATCTCCCGGAACTGAACAATGACCACGTGCTCGACCCCGACGGCGAACACATCTACATGTCCGCGATGGATGGGCACATCTATCGCGGCGCCCTCGCCGGCGGCGAGGTGGATCGGGTCTCGCTTGATGACGGCAATTGGCACATCTCCATGGTGTGTCTCCGGACGGATCCCGGCTTGCCCTCGAGATCGGTGACCTCTCCGATCCTGGAAGACTCGCATTGATGGAAGCCCATCGGCGCGGAGAACCAATCGAGGCGCATCGAGACAGGAGAAGGAATGACCGAGGTTGTCAGTGACAGGATGGCGGAGCTTGCCGCGCACGAGACCCGTTTCGTGCTTGACTCCTTCGACCATGCTGCAGCATGGCGGTTGGGGACGTTGATGGCGGAGCGTGCGCTCCGCGAAAATGCGCCGATCATCATCGACATCCGCACGCCCACCATGGTCCACTTCCGGTCAGCCCTCGCTGGTACCACCGCGGAGAACGAGGTTTGGCTGGAACGAAAGGCCCGAACCGTCTTTCGGTTCGAGACGAGCACCGCGCTCTTGGCAGCCCGTTTCGCGGCTCAGGGCGTTGACCTCGAGGCGGCTGGATGGTTCGACACGAAGCGGTTCACGGATGCCGGAGGCTCCTTCCCCCTGCGAGTCCGCGGAGTCGGCGTGGTCGCAGCGGTGACGGTCTCAGGACTGACGTCGGACGAGGATCACGATTTCGTGATCGAAGGCCTCACCCAGTACATCGACCGGCAGGCTCCGCCGTCCTGAATATGTGCCCTTGTAGCGCTGTCCCGTCGGACTCATCCATGAGCCACGCTTAGGCCATTAACGGGCCATTACGCACGACGAAAGCCGGTCTGTTGCGGTGTGCCTCGGGCACACCCGCGCAGTCTGGACGCGCGCTCGCACGCATCCTGAACCCGACTTTCCAAGCTGTTCGAGACCCAGTTCTTCGGTGCGGTCGCGATGATGAAGGCGGCGCTCGAAGCCAGGTCCGGCGCGCTACACGGCGAGCTGAAACCACTCGGCATCTCCGTCACCGTTGTTGAGCCTGGCGCGTTCCGCACCGACTTGTCGGGGCCTTGCAGCTGCTGCTGCCGCTGCGCGGCGAGGGGATGTAGGCCGACGCCGAACACTGCCTGCATCTGCTCGGCAGTCCAGCGATGACGACGTTATCGACATGAAGGGCTGTGGCTTCCGCGCTACAACCGACCGAGCGTCATTGCCCTGGCCAGAACCGTGGTGATCTGTGTTCGCTGGCCGTTCGCTGACCCAGTCGAGCACCGTCATTGACGACTATGCCGAAACCGCCGGCAAACGCCGTAAGGAACACGACACGGTGCACGGCACCCAGCCCGGTGACCCGGCCAAGGCAGCTAAGGCCATCATCGCCGCGGTCGAACCCGACGAGCCGCCCGCGTTTCTGCTGCTGGGCAACGATGCGCTCAGCACATACCGCCGGCTCGTCGCAGCCAGACTCGACTCCATCGAAGCTTGGGAGTACCTCACCACAAGCACCGACATCGACGCCTGAACTGAACCAGTAGGCGCCCTCGAACCCCTGTAGCGGTGGACTCTCCCGAACCCGACCTAGCTGATGTGAACTAGCGTTCGTGCAACGCGCGGGCGATCGCGTCCAGACGCCAGAGCGTTGGTCCAGATCGATCTCCCTACTTCGGAGCGAGTTCGCCAAACCGGTAGGCAGCGGTGACTCCACCGTCCATCAGGAAGTCGCTGCCGGTGATGAACCCGCCCTCGGATCCCATCAGGAGCGCCCCGACGGTTCCCACCTCATCCGGCGTGCCTGCACGGCCCGCCGGGCAGAGCTCAATCATGCGCCGGTAGCCCTCACCACGGGGGCCGGTCAGTTCGTCCTTCGCCAGCGGAGTGACGATGATGCCCGGACTGATCGTATTGACCCGCGCACCACGCTTGCCCCACCGCACCGCCTCAGCCATCACCCGCAGAGCGTTCCCGCGCTTGGACAGTTGGTATGCGTGCAGGGAATCCTTCACCTTCTCCGGCTGAAGCATCGACAGGGCGAGCAACTCGTCGGCGGGCGTCATCGCGAGAGCCGCGTCCTCCTCCGCCGTCAGCGCTCCCAGCCGGTGCCCGGACTGCGACGCGATCACGACGCCGGCACCACCTGCGGCGATGACATTGCCGAACTCCTCCAGCACCAACGCGGTCCCGTACAGATCGACCGACAGGATTGTCGCCGGTGATGCCTGGCTGGGGGAGACGCCGGCGGCATGGATGACGCCGGTGACATCCCCAAGCGCCGTGGCGGTTTGTACCAGTGTGTGCATCGACTCGCGCGACGACACGTCGACGGTCGCGGTGCTCACCTCGAATCCTGCATTGCTCAATACCTCGGCAGCCGCGTCGGCGTTCTCCTGGCGCAAGTCAGCGAGCAGGACCTGCTTGCCAGCGCTCACCCGCCGCGCGATCGCCTGGCCGATCGACCCGGGTCCGATGACGACAATGACGTTACTCATGACGATGCCCTTTCCTGATCTGCCCACTTGAACACTTCTGTTGGGCTCCAAGTCCACACCACTCCTGGACGGCGAGCGCCGACACGCCGTGGTCGAAGTTGCCCTCGGGCAGTGGGTCCTCGAGACGGCTCACGCGCAGATCGGCGGCGGCGACGTCTGCAGACGCCGCAGCGAGCATCTCCGCACTCTCGTCGATGCCGACCAGCTCCGCCTCCGCGACCTCAAGACCGCCGGTGAGGCAGACCATGTCAACATCGGCCGATTCGATGAGAAAACGGGGCCCCCGTGTTGCCCGACTCGGTGAACATGTTGACAACGCCAGCAGGCAGTGACGGCACCTTGGACACAACGTTGGCGACAAGCGCATTGGTGAGCGCGGTGTGCCCGGGCAGCTTTGCCGCGACGGTATTCCCGGCGAGCGCAGGGCCGAGGGAACAGATGAACAGCGCCACCGGCGCGTTCCACGGCACGATGATCGCGACGACGCCGACCGGCTCGGCCACGCTGCTGTTCGACCGAGACCACAACCGCGAAGACGTTGCCTGAGCCGTGCGCGACTACATCACCGGCTGCTGGCCGACGGTGTGGTGCGCGACTTGCTGGACTGAGCTGACCGCTCCTCAGTGATGATCTTCGGTGACAAAGTCGATCAGCTGCTCGACCACGGTGAGCAACGGGCGTTCCAGGTCGTCCCAGGAGCGCACCTGGTCCAAGATCATCCTCCAAGCTGCGGCCAGGTCGGCCTGATCCCTGTGCGGC
>DATLPF010000223.1:0-3412 GCA_035535875.1 Propionibacteriaceae bacterium | reverse complement strand
AAGCGGACCCGCTTGCGGGATGTCGCAGGGAGAGGTTGACGGGTGCCGCCCGTCACCGTCCAACTGCCGCAAGTGTGGAGCCAAAACTAGAACAAGATCGAGGATCTGTCGCGATTAGATGCCCGCGTGTTGTGGGCGTCCTATTAGCGGTCGTCCCCTCAATGCGCAGCGAGCGCACGTCGTGGTGCTGCCTCGAGCAGAGCACGTCGAGGTTATGGCTGGATCAACAGCATGACCTGTCGATGTGCTCGCCAACGCCCGCTGTACCTGGCCGTGTGTCTGGATCGCGCCGCCTCCGAGAAGGCCGCGGCATTCGTCCAGAAAACCGTGGCCTGGGCATTCCGTTGATCGTGCTGGCCGATGCGCCGGGTTACCTGCCGGGCCGCGGTCAGGAGTCGAGGGTTGCGCAGTTCAACCGTCTTCGGGTTGATCGAGAACTTCACCGTGTTGATGGTGTTTGCGACCAGCGTCGCGTACTTTCTCCGACGGACCGTGTATGTCGCCATCCCGTCTCGTCCTTCTCAAGATCAAGATCATCAACATCTTGGCTCAGCAAGATCATCTGCGGCGTGATCATCTACAAGAGGCTGACCACATGCGGAACCGCTTCGCGGGTCCGTTGACCCCGGTGATGTCCCGAAGGGGTCGCGGGCTCGGCCTCGGACTTCACTGCCGATCAAGGAACTCCATCACCTCGGTCTGGTCCACCCCCGGGAACGCCCCCGCAGGGAGGCTGGCCAGCAGCGCGGAGTGCACCCGAGCGCTTGGCCAGCTCGCCTCCTGCCAGCGAGCGGCGAGCTGCGACGGTGGCAGCGTGCAGCAGGTCGCGTCGGGACAACGGGACTTCGAGCGCTGCTGGGTGGCGCGGCCCCGAAACCACTTGACGTGCTCGTACGGTGTACCCACCGACACCGAAAACGCCTCGCGCTCGCCCTGCTCTGCGACCGCAGTGCACCAGAAGGTTCCGCTGGGCGTATCGGTGTATTGCTGATAGGGCTTGGTCCAGTCAGGCTGCTCGAAGACGCGGCGTGCAGTCCAGAATCGGCAGACCCGCTGACCTTCGACGGCTCCGGCGCTGTCCTCCGGGAAGGTGACACCGTCGTTGGCGTAGGCCTTGTAGATGACGCCCGCCTTGTTGGTCTTCATGAAGTGCACGGGAATGTCGAGGTGGATGGTGGCCAGATTGGTGAATCGATGCGCTGCCATCTCGTACGAGGTCAAATAGCGATCGCGCAGGTCCTCGATCTCTAGATCCTTGTTGTGTTTGGCTTCTCGCAGGTATGTCACCGCCCAGCGCTGTGGGATCAGCACTGCCGCGGCGAAGTAGTTGACCTCCACCCGCTGTGCGAGGAACTCGGCGTAGTCGGCAGGCGGCTGGTGCTGAAGCACCACATGTCCCATCGCGGCGAGGGAGAGGGTGCGCTGAGCAGCACCGTCACTGGTCGGCAGAAAGATCCGTCGGCCAGCAAGGTCGGTCACCGACCGCGTCGATTGCGGCAGGTTGGGCACGGTGTGGAGGGTGAAGCCGAGGCGGTCGGCGATCGCATTCACGCGATGCCGGGTCAACGGTCCGCCGTCGTGATCAACGCCGAGCAGCAGGTCATCGGCGAGTTCCTCGATCGCCGGGAAGTAGTTGTCCGAGGCACGCATCCTGGCCCTCAGGTCGGCGTTGGCTCGCCGTGCATACTCCGGGGTGCCGTCGCGCTCGGCGCTGTTCGCGGCAAGCCGCTCGTGCAGGGCCACCAGCGACTCCAGCGCGTCCAGTGGGAGGCGCGGCCCAGCCTTCACCGAAGGGATGCCCAGCTCGGCGAAGGAGTGAGACCGTTGGGCTCGCTCCAGCTTGAGCTCCAGCGCAGCGCGCCGGCTGGGTGCGGCCTCGGCCAGCAGATCGGACAGCCGGCAGTCGAGCGCCTCGGCGAGCGCAGCAAGGGTGGAGACCCTGGCCTCCCGCTTACCGGTCTCGATGAGCGACACGGTTGAGGCGGAGAGCCCGATCCGCTCCCCCAAGGCGTCCAGGGTGAGGCCGCACCTCTTCCGCAGGTGCCTGACGCGCTTGCCGATCACGAGCGGATCGGGTCCGCTCGGGTGCTTGACGTGGTCTGCGTCGCTCGCTCGTATGGCCACCAGCCGTAATGCCGGTTCTTTGTCAAGATTCGCAAACCTTGACCGGTGGACGGACGACTTCGATGTCATCTCGCAATCTCAACCCGTGGCGCAGAATTCTGCAAGTGCTCGAATCTGTCAAGAACCGCGGATCTTGATCAGACCAGACTTCCGATTGGACTACTGACAAGGACGAGAGTTGTGGCCACGGTAACCAATTGACCGAGGAGCTTCTCATGACAATGCTGCTGCCCGCCACGGAGACGACCGCCCTCACTGCTGAACAGGCGCTCCAGCGCGACTGGGCCACCAACCCACGCTGGGCCGGCATTGAGCGGAGCTACACCTCGGCCGATGTGGTCAACCTGCGTGGGTCCGTGGTCGAGGAACAGACCCTGGCCAAGAACGGAGCGGCGCGTCTCTGGCGGCTGCTGCACGAGCAGACGTACGTGCGTGCGCTGGGGGCGTTGACTGGAAACCAGGCGGTACAGCAGGTCAAGGCCGGGCTGCAGGCGATCTATCTGTCCGGATGGCAGGTGGCGGCCGACGCGAACCTGGCTGGCCACACCTATCCCGACCAGAGCTTGTACCCGGCCAACTCCGTGCCGGCCGTGGTGCGCCGGATCAACAACGCGATGATCAGGGCTGATCAGATCGCCTGGGCGAACGGAGAGAACCGCGACCGGCCGGGCGAGCTGATCGTACCGATCGTGGCCGATGCCGAGGCCGGCTTCGGGGGTCCGCTGAACGCGTTCGAGCTGATGAAGCAGATGATCATGGCCGGCGCGGCCGGTGTGCACTGGGAGGATCAGCTCGCCTCGGAGAAGAAGTGCGGGCACCTCGGCGGCAAGGTACTCATTCCTACGCGACAGCACGTCCGGACTCTCAACGCCGCTCGGCTCGCGACCGACATCATGGGCACCGAAACCTTGATCATCGCGCGCACCGATGCGCTGGGGGCAACCTTGATCACCACCGACGTCGACCCAGTAGATGCACCCTTCTGCACCGGAGAACGGACCAACGAGGGCTTCTACCGCGTCCGGTCAGGGCTGGGGCCGGTGCTAGCTCGGGCAAAGGCCTACGCGTCGTACGCCGACCTCATCTGGGTCGAGACGGGCAGGCCGGACCTCGGCTTGGCACGCGAATTTGCTACCGAACTCCACAAGGACTTCCCGGGCAAGATGCTCGCGTACAACTGCTCGCCGTCGTTCAACTGGAAAGCCAGCCTCGACGATCGCCAGATCGCCGAGTTCCAAGATCGACTCGGCGATCTCGGCTACCGATTCCAGTTCATCACGCTGGCCGG
>DATLPF010000222.1:0-3561 GCA_035535875.1 Propionibacteriaceae bacterium | reverse complement strand
CCGGGGCGATCTCGAGCCACCGAGCTCCCCACTCGCCGAGGACCTGGCAGACCTTGAACAGATCGTGGCCCGAGCTCGTGAGCTGGTAACGGTGACCACGCCCCTGAGCCTTGGGTGCCGACTCGACAACGCCCAGGCGTTCGAGCTGCTTGAGCCGCTGCGTGAGGAGCGTACGGGAGAGTCCGGGCGCACCCTCGAGGATCTCGCCGAAGGTTTCACAGCCCAGCTGCACGTTACGGATGATCAACGGCGTCCAACGCTCAGCGAAGATCTCCGCGCCACGGGCGATCGGGCAGTACTGGCCGTAGGTCCTCATAAGCGCAGTGTCCCGCGTCTCTCGACCGCCGTGAAGTCCAGATTCCGTACTTCAAAGTCCAGATAGCTGACTTCTCCTCGGTGCCCGCCGATGTTGCGATGAACCCATCGACCAAAGGAGGAACGATGACAGCACTATCCACGATGCAGATCCCCGGGTTCCGGGGCGATGTGATCGCCCCCGACCACGATGGATACGACGACGCACGCGCCGTATGGAACGGCACCGTCGATCGGCGCCCTCGACTGATCGCCCGCTGCAGCGGCACCGCCGATGTGGCCGCAGCGGTGCGCTTCGCCCGCGACCGCGACCTCGAGATCGCCGTACGAAGCGGGGGTCACAACGTGGCCGGCACCGCGGTGTGCGACGACGGAATCGTGATCGACCTCTCGGCGATGCGCGCCGTCACCGTCGATCCTGTCGAGCGCACGGCCCGCGTCCAGGGCGGCGCCCTGTGGAGCGACGTTGACCACGAGACCCAGAGACACGGTCTGGCCACCACGGGCGGCACCGTGAGCCACACCGGCGTCGGCGGCCTCACTTTGGGCGGCGGCATCGGCTGGCTCATGCGCAAACACGGGCTCACCGTCGACAACCTGGTGGAAGCCGAGGTGGTCACCGCCGAGGGCGACATCATCCGGGCATCGGCCAACGATCACCCCGATCTGTTCTGGGCGCTGCGGGGCGGCGGCGGGAACTTCGGCGTCGTCACTTCGTTCCGGTTCACGTTGCACCCCGTCGGCCCCACCGTCGTGGCCGGACCGCAGTTCTGGGCTGCCGAGAACACCACCGATGTCCTGCGCTTCTACCGTGAATTCGTCACCGACGCGCCTGACGAGCTCGGCAACGTTATTCGGCTCGGCACGATCCCGCCGCTGCCAGGTGTCAGCGAGGAACTGCACTTCCGGCCGGCCATCGCCGTGGCCAGCTGCTACGCCGGGCCCGTCGAGGACGGTGAACGCGCCGTCCGTGCGCTCCGCGAGTTCGGGACGCCGCTCGTGGACCTTCTCGGACCCACCCTCTACGTCGACCACCAGAGCGGCCTCGACGACACCGTCCCCCATGGCTGGCACTACTACCCGACTTGGGCCACTCGGCGGGGCTGATTTGGACAAATCTGGCTTTGACTAGGTGGTTCGCTCCGGAGCGGTCGGAAAATTGCGCACTAGCCGCGGGTCGGTGAGGGTTGGCTGGTGGCCTATGTGCGGACGGTGCGGACCTCCTCGGGGGCTGTGGCTGTTCAGGTGGTCTGGAAGTCGTCACGCGGGTCGCGGGATATCGAGCACCTCGGCTCGGCTCACACCGACGCCGAGGTGGAGCTGCTGAAGGCGGTCGCAACCCAGCGGATCGCGGCCGGCCAGGACCAGCTGCCGCTCGAGGTCGGGGCTCCGCAGGAGCCGTCGGCTTTGGAAATCACTTGCTCGCGAATGGGTCGGTTGCTGGATGCGATCGCCGCGGTGTATCACCAACTGGGGTTCGACCAGGCCTGCGGCAAGGATGTGGTGTTTGAGCAGTTGGTGACGGCCCGGATGATCGAGCCGACCAGCAAACAAGACGCCGCCCGGGTGCTGGCCGAGGCCGGAGTGCGGGCCTTGTCGTATCGGACGGTGAAGCGGCGGCTGCGCGGCTATGCGAAGCCGGAGTGGCGGGACCGGCTGTCCGGGGCGTGCGCGGCTACCGCTCAGCTCGGCCCATCGGCGTTGATCTTGTATGACGTGACGACGTTGTGGTTCGAGACCGACACCGGTGACGGGTTTCGGGAGCCCGGGTTCTCCAAGGAGCGCCGCCTGGACCCGCAGATCACCGTCGGGCTGCTCACCGACGTGACCGGGATGCCGTTGATGATCGACGCGTTCGAGGGCAACCGGGCGGAGACCAAGACGATCATCCCATTGGTGCAGCGGTTCGTGTCTGCGCACGGCATCGCCGGGGTGACCGTGGTCGCCGACGCCGGCATGATGAGCGAGGCCAACCTGGCCGAGATCGAGGACGCCGGCTGGAGCTTCGTGATCGGCGGGAAGTTGCCCGAGGTGCCGTATGTGATCAAGCAGTGGCGGCAGGACAATCCCGACCTTGAGCCGGCCAACGGGACGACGCTCACCCAGCCGGTGATCATGGGTCCGAAGGCCGACCAGCGGCGCCGCACGACGATCTACCAGTACAAGACCGACCGGGCCCGGCGCAGCGTGCACGGCATCCAGCAGCAGGTCGCCAAGGCCGAGCAGGCCGTCGCCGGGCAGGCAGCGATCAAACGGAACCGGTTTGTCACCCTCACCGGTGGCACCCGGACGGTCAATCGGGACCTTGAGGCGAAGGCCCGCGCGCTGGCTGGCTGGAAGCCGTACGTCACCAACATCGTCGACGCGGACCCGGCCTGGGTGATCGGCGCCTACCACCACCTGTGGCGGATCGAGCACGCCTTCCGCATGTCTAAGCACGACCTGCGGGCCCGGCCGGTCTATCACCACAAACACGAATCAATCGACGCCCACCTCGCCGTCGTGTTCGCAGCCCTGGCGATCTCTCACCGCATCGAAGTCCGGACCGGCTGGACGATCAAGAAATTCGTCCGCACGCTACGCCGCTACCGCACCGTCAAGATCAACACCGGTAGCCACACCCTCACCGCCGAAGACCCCCTGCCCGACGACGTCCGCCAAGCGCTGGCCGATATCCACCAGGGTGCGCACTAGTTTGGCCCAAGTCGGGTGAAAGGTATTGAGGCTGTTAACAGGCGTATCCCGAAGAAGGGCAAGCGCCTCGGCCAGATGCTCGTTTTTAGCGACGACATCACCAGAATCAACGGTGCTCCCAGCCTCGGGCCGAGCCAGCACTCGGGTTTCTGTTTTCGCGTTCGGAAGCCAGACATATGGCTCTGTCAAGCCGGATATGTTCTGCCTGGTCGTCCGGGCACGATCTTCCCGAACGGGGGTCAGATTCAGGCTCGAGGGCTTCTCGACTTCTCAAATAGCGCACCCGTCAGAGTCGCTATCACTGGAGGGACCGGCGACTATCGACGTGCGTCAGGGGAGATTGTTCTTACCGGAACACCACCAGTCATGAGGTTCACGGTCACACTCGAGATTCCATGATGCTTTGTCACCGCTGACGGTGCCCGGCCAGAATGACTGAGAACGAGACCCTTGGGTGCACCGCCTCGGCGTTCCGGGTGCGACACACGTTCCCGCGGGAACGTGTACCGGGTAGCCGGTCGGCTTGCCGATTACGGGGAGTATCAGGACCGC
>DATLPF010000221.1:0-8137 GCA_035535875.1 Propionibacteriaceae bacterium | reverse complement strand
TCGTGGGCGTCAGCGCCTACGCCGGTGAACAGCAACGCCCTGCTGCTGTCGAGACGGGCATGTTGAAGAAGCTGACCAGGCGCGGCAAGTAACCACAAGCCCACAACGTGGCACACCATCACTGGGTGGGCCGTGCGGGATGCGGCGGGTCACCGCTATACGTTCGGCACCCTCCGGTTCCGCGCTGGCTGGCAGGCAGGATGGTGTCGGCCAGGAAGATCGCCTGCCACGAGTCCGATCCAAACGTGACGACGCAGTCACCGGTCGTGTGGCGTAGGGCAGGAACGCGACACACGCCGGAAATCAGCTCAACCTCGCCTTGGACAACGTCGACAAGGTCGGCATGCGCGAGCGGCGGCAGAACAGCATGTGGCGGGTAAGGAACCCGGGAACCGAGATCACTCGACCCACTGATGGGAGACCGACCATGGCAGGCAACACCGTCACCGCGCAGGCTCGGCCCGACCCCATGCCCGTCGCGGGCCAGCGGCCAGGTCCGCCGTTCTTCGCGATCCTGATCGTGGCCGGCCTCATCGTTATCGGAGCCGGTCTGCGGTCGACGGCCAACATCGTCGGCCCGCTGTTTCTTGTCATCACCTTGGTGATCACCGTGGCACCGCTGCGCAATCTGTTAGTCCGGCGCCGCTGGCCGTCCTGGCTGGCGAGCATGGTTTCCCTGCTGACGATCTACGCGCTCCTATTGCTCATCTTGGGGTCGGTGGCGTTCGCAGTCGCCCGGTTGGTGGGGACGCTGCCGGAGTATGCGAACGCGTTTAACCGGATCTTCAACTACCTCCTCGGCCTCAGCACTCGGCTTGGCTACGGGCAGGAGCAGCTCGAGCGACTGGCCTCCTCGGTCCAGCTGAGTAGTCTGGCCGGCCCAGCTCAGGCTCTGCTGAGCGGCATTAGTGGCGGGGTGTCCCTGCTCCTCCTGATTGTCATAGTGGTCATTTTCTTGGCCTTCGAGGCCGCGAGCATGCCCGAGCGACTAGGGGTAATCCGCGAGACACGTCCGCACATCGCCGACGGCCTGGCCAACTTCGCCACCAGAGTTCGAAAGTACTGGATCGTCACCACGGTGTTCGGCTTCATCGTCGCGGTCCTCGACGTAATCGCCCTGGCGATTATCGGCGTCCCCCTATTCGTCACCTGGGGCGTGCTGGCGTTCGTCACGAACTACATTCCAAACATTGGCTTCATCCTCGGTGTGATTCCGCCGGCCCTCATCGCTCTGCTCGACGGCGGAGTGGGCAGCGCGGTCGCCGTAGTGGTTGCCTACACGGTCATCAACGTGGTGGTTCAGACCATCATTCAGCCGCGGTTCACTGGGGACGCGGTGGGTATCAGCGCCACAGTTGCCTTTGTCTCGCTGATCTTCTGGGCGTATGTTCTCGGCACTCTTGGCGCCTTGCTGGCTGTCCCAGCCACTTTGTTCCTGAAGTCGGTCCTGCTCGACAACTCGGTCCCGGCCAGCTGGGTGAACGCATTGGTCAGCGCCTCGCCCAGCAAGGAGAAGCCACGTGCCGTCCGCCGAACAGGTCGACAACCGGCGGAGGGGTCGAGCGGAGGATCGGATCCCCCCAAATCTCTCAGGACAGAATAGGCCTGTTGACGCTCACCGTGTGGGGAACAAAGCCCCCGGGCCTTGGCCGCCAGCCCAGGGCAGCCACCACCTCCGCACCCGACAGCAGCAGGTCAGCCCATCGGTCGGGATGGCACAAGATCGACTGCGGCGGCCCGGGACCTTGCCGCTCTTCGGCAACCACTAGCGATTAGTCACAAGTCGATCCAGGCCGCTCTAGAAGGGAGCCAGTAATGCGATTCAAGGTGAACCGCCGTACGGCCCGTCGTGCGCCTGGAGGGGTGCCGAGACAGACGCGCACTGAAGTGAGCCAGGCCTTGTGCGGCGTGATCGGGAACAGAGTTGTGCAGTTCGAGCAGAGATTCACGTTGCGCTTGGTTAGCTCGTCCAAGATGTCGCGGGCGTCAGGCCGGGAACGGCGAGCCGGTCTAGCTTGTCACCACCAAGGTGTCACTGGCCCGGCAGGCGGCAAGGGCTAGTCGCAGTCCTGGGCGGTCGGTTAGGCCGTGGTCGACGTAGATGCGATCATCACCGACACCGAGCGCACGTAGTCCGTTGCACTGTGCAGTGAGATCTTGTCGCTCCGCTCTGTTGACACCGTGCATACCAGCAACTAGTTCGTTCATCTTCCCGCGATGACCCAGGCGGCTGCAGACGTCAAGGCCCGCGATGTCGCCGCAAGCGGGTGGCCTTACGAAACGTCATTGTCCTAATTGCGGGCGCCGCGAGCACCCGTAGGAACGTGCCCAGTGAAGGTCCTCGTGCGGGCGCACGCCCGGGAGCTGACGTCGGGACCAGCGGAGGATCTGAACGCCCGGCCGTCGGCAGATTCGACCCAGTCGGCGCTTACCGGCGATCAGGCTTTAGAACTTGTCTCCGGTGCGCCAGGCCATCTCCTGCAGCGTCAGAGTGTTGCCATCGGGGTCGGCCAGCCATGCGTACTTGACTCCTCCGCCCACATCCTCCACGGCGCCGACCTCAACGCCGCGGCCGGCCAGCTCAGCGCGGGCTTGCTCGATGTCCGCCACCACCAGGTGCAAGCCCTTGATCGTCCCGGGTGCCATCTCGTCGTAGGCCGGCAATCCGGTGCCCATGCCGATCGAGCAGGCCGAGCCTGCCGGCGTCAGCTGCACGACCCGGACGCCCGCCGCCGGCTGCACGTCGACGTCTTCAACAAAACCGAGCCGTTCGACGTAGAACGTTTTCGCGCGGTCGACATCGGTGACTGGAATAGGCACCAGCTCGAGCTTCATCTCCATCGGGTCTCCTTGGTTCGAGGTAGTTAGGGCCCCGCCTTCTCGTTGTTTCGTTAGACGTTGCAAGAAGGCGCGACTAACCGCTGAAGGTTTGGATCTGCGCCCGCCTACAGCGCCCCGGCTCACGTGCCGGTGGGAAGCAGTGTCGCAGCTGTCGGTTCATGCCGCCCCGCAGGGATCCCTTGTATTTGATTCAACTGGAATCTCGATTCGAAGGTAAATGAACACCCGTTCCGGTCAACCGTTCTGCATTTGGCCGGCCAAGTGTCCGCTAGCCGATGCAGATCTGCCGTAGCCAACCGTCCGCAAGCGGGTCCGCCAATGGCACAGGAGTGCGCAGCGCTTGCGTATCCCCCAACGGTGTCGTGCGCTGGGTAGCCGTGACTGGAAGCGGCCGACAGAGCCGACCTAATTGAGGCGGTGACCGATCTTCGCTGGTTGGAGTGGGGACATGCTCCTGAACCCATCGACCGTGACTGGTGGCATGCCGCCACGGTTCGCGAGGCGGGCCGCAGCGGGCTTCCCATAACGTGGATCGCGAGCGACCAGAGTGCAGCGTTAGGCGCGGTCGGTCTCGGTCAGTTCGAGATCGAGGAACGCCGCGACCGCTCACGTGGCTGCTGGGCATGATCGTTCGGCGCGACCGTCGCGGAGCAGGTATCGGACGGCTTCTGCTCGCGCACCTTGTGAGGTGGGCACATCGGCAGGGTTACGAGCAGTTGTGGGTTGCCACAGGAGGGGCGGCGGTCGGCTTCTACCAGCGATGCCAGTGGCGGATCTATGAGAGGGTGGACCGCGATTTCGAGCCGGCGACAGTCCTGACCAAAGAACCACGAGCCCTGCCGATGTAGTGCATCGCCATGCCGGTTCAGGGTCCGCTTGGGGTACGTCGCTGAAGGGTCGTGGCGAGTCCGATGGGCAGTAGGGCTGAGCCCGTCAGGCTGGCAAGGTGCGCACCGTTGAGGTCGCCAGTGCACGATCAAGGATGTGGCGACAGCGCGGCGGAGGCAATGCCCCGCGGAGTGGTGGGCTTTGAGGTTGGGTCCTCGGTGTCTACTTGTCGCTGTCGATCGCGGCGAGGCCGCCAGTATCGCTGGTTGGTTTGAGTTGGGCCGTGGACTCCTCGGACAGGTAGTGGCGCTCGCCTGATTGCCACTCGTCGTGGATGTCGGCCGTTGGGTTAGCGGTGCCGGCGGTACTGCAGCCCGACGGCCCCGTTGCTGAACGCGGTGCTGGGAGACCGGGTCGAGCCGGTAGGACTTGGCGACGTCGTCGAACAGCCGGGCGCCCTCGCCCGCAACATCGGGGTACAAGTCCAGGTGGAACTCATCGATCAGGTCGAGCCGCATGAGCGACCGCCAGAAGCTGACGCCGCCCCAGACCACGATGTGGCCGTCGCCGCCTCGCCTGAGCTTGTTGACCTCTTCGGCCGTGTCACCAGCGGCAATGGTGGTGTTGGCCCACTCGGCCGTCCTCAGCGACCGGGAGAACAGCAGCGCCGAGGAGGGCACCAGCCGCCGTTTCACACCGTGTCCTTCGGTCTGTCGAGGCGGGTGGGCAAGTCTCATCCGGGTTGGCTGGTGGGTCGCAGCAGGATCTCGTTCAGCGTCACTCGCCGTGGTCGGGTCACCGCGAAAGCGATCACTTCGGCGACGTCGTCGGCGGTGATGGCCAGCTGCGCGTAGAGCCGTTCAGCGCCCTGCTTGGCTGCCAGGTCGGTGATGTGGTCGGTCAGCTCGGTCGCCACCGCGCCTGGTTCGATGAGCGTGACCCGGATGTCGGGCTGCAGTTCCTGCCGCAATGCCTCGGACCAGCCGTTCATGCCCCATTTCGTCGCCGCGTACGCCGCGTTGCCGGCCCGGGCAGTGCGGCCGGCGACCGAGGAGATGTTGACCAGTCGCCTCCGCCGTCTCGGAGCTGGTCGAGGAAGACCTCGGTCGCTGTCATCGCGCCGAGCAGGTTGACCTCCACCATCCGTCGGGCCTCGTCGCGTTGGGCGCTGCTGAACGGGCCTAGAAGCATCACTCCGGCGTTGTTGACCAGCAGATCAGCGCCGTCGAACTCCTGATGGACCCGGTCTGCTGCCGCGACCAAGGCATTACGGTCGGTCACGTCCGCAGCGATCGCGACCGCGGTTGGACCGAGCTCGGCGGCCAGCTGCTCCAGGCGGTCCACCCGCCGGGCCAACAGCGCCAGACGGTAGCCGTGCGCGGCAAGGGCCCGCGCGGTCGCTGCGCCGATACCCGACGACGCGCCGGTGATCACCGCCACCCGACCGGTGTTCTGCTCCTCGATCAACTCAACATCTCCTGTCCTATCTGTTTACGGCGACTGGTCCAGCGTTGCAGTTCAGTCGGCGAAGGCGGCTTTGGCGACGTTGATGGCCGACATGGCTCGGGGCCAGCCGGCATAGAAGGCGAGGTGGATGATCACTTCCTTGAGCTCGGCCTCGCTCAGCCCATTCGCCTTCGCCCGCAGTAAATGGTTCCGCAACTGCTCGGTGTTGCCGCCGGCTACCAGGGCTGCGACGGTGACGAGGCTGCGGTCCCGCTTCGACAGCTCCTCCCGTTCCCACACGTCCCCGAACAGCACCTCATCGGTCAACGACACCAGCTTCGGGGCGAAGTCACCGATCGCCCGCTGCGCGGGCGTCAGATTGTCAGCGTCGATCATGGTTTCTCCTCGCGGTCATTGGTTTGGGTCGGTGGGGATGGAGTGTGGCGGCTGTTCGGGTCAATGGCGGGGTACTCGGCGTCGGTGAGGTGGTCGCCCCACTCGGTGGCCGGACCCTGCTGACCGTCGGCCAGGTCCCCGGACATGGCGAGGTGGGTCATGAAGTGGCCCGGGGCCGCACCGTGCCAGTGCCACTCCCCGGGTGGGGTGTAGATCGTGTCACCCGGACCGACCTGCAGGACCTGACCGTTACGGCACTGCACCAGCCCGCGCCCGTCGATGACGTGCAGGGTCTGACCGTTGACGTGACGATGCCAGGCTGTGTGCGCTGCGGGAGAGAACCGGACGATGCCCACGCGCAGCCGGGACGGCGGTTCGCCGTGGGCGATCATGTCGACCCAGACGTCGCCGGTGAACGTCTCGGCCGGTCCTTTGACCGTCGGGCGCTTGGGCTGGACCTCCACTGTTCCTCCTGTTGGTCTGAGTGATTCCCGGTTGTTCGTCGGACCGTGCTGTCATCTGTAGCTCTCGTGGCCGCTGCCGCGGGCGCCGGTGACGGTGAGGTGCACGGAGCGCGCGTCGATCTCCTCGACTTCGGCGGCGGTGAGGGTGATGTCGGCGGCCTTGATGTTCTCGGTGACCCGTTCGGTCCTCCTGCTGCCGGGGATGGGCACGATCCTCGGTGACTTCGCCAGCAGCCAGGCGAGCGCGATCTGCCCCGGCGTGACCTCTTTGCGGGCGGCGATCTCGGTCACCAGATCGACGATGGGCTGGTTGGCCTCGAGAGCTTCGCGGGTGAAGCGGGGGAACCGGCTGCGGATGTCGTTGTCGGAGAACGCCTCGCCGCGACCGACCGTGCCGGTGAGGAAGCCCTGACCGAGAGGTGACCACGGCACGAACCCGATGCTGAGCTCCTCGCAGGCTGGGAGGACCTCGGCCTCGGGGTCACGCGCCCAGATGGAGTACTCGCTCTGCACGGCAGCGACTGGCTGGACGGCATGGGCGCGGCGGATCGTGTCCGCGCTGGCCTCCGACAGCCCGAAGTGGCCGACCTTGCCCTGCGCGATGAGGTCGCGGACGGTCCCGGCGACGTCCTCGATCGGTACGTCCGGGTCGACCCGGTGCTGGTAGAGCAGGTCGATGCGGTCGGTCCGCAGTCGCTGCAGCATCTGGTCGACGACCTCGCGGATGTGGTCCGGTCGGCTGTTCAGTCGTCGAGGGTCGAACTCGAAACCGAACTTCGTGGCCAGCACCACCTCGTCGCGGATCGGTTCGAGCGCTTCGCCTACCAGGGTCTCGTTCGTGCGGGGGCCGTACGCCTCAGCGGTGTCGAAGAACGTCACCCCTTGGTCGTGGGCGCCTCGGATGAGGTTGATGCCGTGCTCGGTGTCGACCGGGTCCCCGTAGTTGGTGCTGAGGCCCATGCAGCCGAGCCCGATCGCTGAGACCTCCAGGGCAGTGCCGAGGTGCCGCTTGTCCATGTCTGTGTCCTTTCTCCGCGCAGAGCGCGTCCGGTGGCTGATCGCCTGTAGTGGATGCTTCACGTCCACCGCCCCGCTTCGAGGCGGCGGTCACGTTCCGGGGTGGGTTGTGTTCATCGGGTCCGACGCCGGTGCCGTCGGGTCATGCGGGGAGCCTGGCCTCACGCAGCCAGGTCTCGACGTCCCGCCGATGCTGGGGAACCTCTTCGCCTCGCACCGCCAGGCCCGCACCGATCCGCGCTTTCGGGCAGGCGGTCGCGTAGTCGCGTTCGATGCTGCCGAGGCCGCTGACGGCGTAGGTGACGAACGGATGGACCGTCTTGCCGGTGAAGTCGTGGCTGTCGGTGAAGGTCGACATGATCATCGGGGCCCGGACGTTCCAGATCGGGCTGCCCAGCAGCACGACGTCGTACTGCCCGATCGAGGCCAAGGAATTCGCGATCTTCGGGCGCGCATCGGCGTCCTGCTCGCGGACATTACGCGCAACAGTCGCGTCGTAGCCGGCCGGGTACGGATCCGCGGCGACGATGCGGTGGACATCGCAGTCGATGAGCTCGCTGATCATTCGGGCCAGCACCTCGGTGTTGCCGACCTCCAGGTCGCGGCGGCCGCCGTAGTAGTAGTTCTCCCCGGTCCGGGAGAAGTACGCCAGCAGCGTCCGCGGCGCAGTGCCGGCGCCGGTCGGCGCCGGTGACATGGTCGGTTCCGCCGTGATCGTCTCCAGGGTGGACGGCGGGCTGTCCGGCGCTGAGCAGGCGGCTGTTCCGATCCACGTGCTCGCTCCGAGCAGAAGTCCTCCTGTCAGGAGGGTGCGCCTGGGGATAGGCGTGTTCATGGGGTGTGTCCTAACCTGATCGGCCCTGACCGGCAGCGGCAGTGGTGTCACCCGGATCTGGGTGGCCAACCGCGGGAGCGGTTCGAGCCGCTGCCGCTGTGCCCTGGCTCAGTCTTCGGGGATGGGTCGTCCGAAGGTCTCCATGGTGATGGCGTCGGGTTCTGGCCCGCCCCGCTGGCCGGTGTCGAGGGCGTCGATCGCCGCGAGCTCCTCAGTAGAGAGTTCGAAGTCGAACACGTCGATGTTCTCAGCGATCCGCTGCGGCTTGGTCGACTTCGGAATCACAGAGCGGCCCCGCTGCAGGTGCCAG
>DATLPF010000220.1:0-2360 GCA_035535875.1 Propionibacteriaceae bacterium | reverse complement strand
ATCGGGCAGGCGGCTCATCCGGAAGGAATTCAACAGGCCTATCAGACCGGCTATTAGGGGCAGGAGTAAAGCCACCTGGAGCGCTATGGGCCGGGCCTCGGTATTAACCCGGATCGTTCATCACTGATCGAGTGACACCGAGTTTGAAGCGGCGAAAGTGCCTTGCAGATAAGGGAGAATCGGACTTGCTTAGGGTTCGATTCTTCTTGTCTGGAAGGCACTTCGCAGGTGAAGCCTACTTCGTGGTCTCGAGGGTTGTCCGTTACTGCTGACGGGTCGGGTGTGGTGCCGTTGGCTGGAGCGATTGCGGTTCGGCTCTTGGCTGATCGGGTCGGGCTCACCGACGCAGTGTCGGCGGCTGTGAACCGTCGCGGTTTCATCCCGGTGCATGACCGCGGTCGGGTCTGGCTGGATGTGGCGACCATGTTGACAGCTGGCGGTGAGGCGATCGCCGACATCGACACTCTCCGGTACCAGAGGGAGGTGCTGGGGCCGGTGGCCTCACCGCCGACGGTGTGGCGGATGTTGGATGAGATGACCCCGGCCGCGTTGATGCGGGTGGAGAAGGCGCGGGCGCGGATCCGCCGGCACGTCTGGGGGCTGTTCCCGGCCGTCCCGCCTTCGAGGGTCGCCGGGGTCGACTTGGGTGAGGTGATTGTGCTCGATGCCGACGCGACGTTGGTCACGGCCCACTCGGAGAAACAGCAGGCCGCGGCGACGTTCAAGGGCGGTTACGGATTCCATCCCATCGGGGTGTGGTGCGACAACACCCAGGAGATGCTCGCGGTCACTCTGCGGCCGGGGAACGCCGGCAGCAACCATGCCGGTGACCACATCGAGGTGCTGACCCGCGCGATCGTGCAGGTTCCCGCCGCGCATCGCCGACACCTGCTGATCCGGGCCGACGGCGCCGGCGCCACCCACGAGCTGTTGGACTGGCTCACCGCCTTAGGCCAGGTCCGCGGCAGGCAGGTGGAGTACTCGGTCGGCTTCCCGACCAAGAACAACGCTGTGACCAGCGCCATCACCAAGCTGCCGGCACGCGCGTGGACACCTGCGCTGGCCGCTGACGGTGAGGTCCGTGATGGCGCTGAGGTCGCCGAGGTCACCGGCTTGTTGGACCTGTCCCGTTGGCCGGCCGGGATGCGAGTCATCGTTCGCCGCGAGCATCCGCACCCCGGAGCCCAGCTGTCGTTGTTCGAGGAGCACGACGGCTACCGCTACCAAGCCTTGGCCACCAACACCGGCAGCGGGCAGCTCGGGTTCCTGGAGGCCCGGCACCGAGCCCACGCCCGGGTCGAGGACCGCATCAAAACCGCGAAAGACACCGGTCTGGGCCGGCTCCCCTCACGCGAGTACGCCATCAACCAAGCGTGGGTGCAGATCGTCGCGGTCGCTGCGGACCTGACCGCATGGCTGCGGCTGCTCGCCCTCGACGACGACCTCGCTGACGCCGAACCGAAAACGCTGCGGTTCCGGATGCTCCACATGCCCGGCCGACTGGTGCTCGGCGCACGAAAGCGCCGCCTCCAGCTCCCGCAGCACTGGCCATGGGCCGCCCAGATCACCGAAGCGTTCCGCAGGATCATGATCATCCCCGCACCCACCTGATCAACAGGCTCCCCACACCACCAGCTGAGGAACCATCGGAGACCCGCACCCGGAGCGCCACCCGGCGAACCGTCGCGACCAAGCCAGCCAATCAGCCGGCACACCCCAGCAAGATCAACAACGCCAGGAATCAGAACGCCTCATGAAAGACCAGGGTTAGGCGGGGGTCTCTTCCTCTTTCTCTTCCTCACCCTCGGCGCGCTGTACAAAGAGGCCCTGCACCGGCTCTTCCTCTTCCTCACCCTCGGCGCGCTGCACGTGCAAGCCCTGCATGGGCTCCTCTTCCTCGTCTTGCCGTTGCACAAACATGCCTTGTACGGCAGGCTCGTCCTCGGCCGCGTGTCGTCGCACCGAAGGACCCGCCGCCGAAACGGCTGCCATCTGCACCGGCGCAGGGGTGGACATCGCCCGGTCGGCATTTGCGGCGGCTTCACGCTCGAATCGGTCCGAGGGATCGCTGATCTTCACGCCGCCCGGCGCCGACGTGCCGTCCACGGGTCCACTTCGCTGCTGTACGACGTGGGTCAGTTCATGGGCCAGCGCGGTCTTGCCCTCCTGCGTCGACGGGTCGTACCTGTCCCGCTGGAAGACCACGTTCGAACCAACCGTGTACGCGTGCGCATTGACCGACGTCGCCGAGGCGGCCGCCGCCGAGTCGTCGTGCACACTCACGTCAGAGAAGTCGTGACCCAAGCGCGCCTCCATATCGACGCGCACGTCTGGCTCGAGCGGACGCCCGCCAGACCTGA
>DATLPF010000219.1:0-19671 GCA_035535875.1 Propionibacteriaceae bacterium | reverse complement strand
ACTGTGTGTTATTCGCGGGGAACTTGGCGAATGCGGGGCTGCGGCATCGGCGTTCGGCACGTCATCACGTTCTCCGGGTCCTCCGCCGGCCGGTATCCATCAGCAAAAGTGTTCAGGAGCCGGGCAGCCTTGGGCCAGAATCCCGGATATGGCCGATACCACGGGATCTCCCTGGCGGAAGGCTTCTCGCAGAAGCGATCTACCAGCTTGTCGAGCCACTCCTCCGTGGAGAACGCGTCTGCGTAGAACCCACGCCGCGCGAACGTGTTGGCGCGCAGTTCCTCGATGTTGCTCAGGGCGGTGCGCAGCCGCAGCCAGCGGAAGCGGTCCCACTGATTGTCACTGATGAACCGCGTACGCAGCCGCGCGCCGGCCAAGGCGCCGCGCAGAGCCAGGGAGGCGATGATCTCCCGCGGCATGAACAGATTGGTGCCCCCCTCCCCGGGATTCGTCCGCACCTGGGCGATCCGATTGCGGTAGCCCGGCAACGCAGACTGCAGGCTGTCCCGCCACGACATGGCCGTGTCGAAGATCGATTTGCCGAACCCCAACCCGGAGTCCCCGAGCGTCTTGACGGGGATGTTCAAATCGTCCCAGTCCTGCGCAAGCCAGACGTCCTGGTGTGGTGCGTCGTGGGGATGGACGCCGAGGTTGAGCGAGACAGTCGGCCAACGCGGCAGGGCATTGTCGAAGAAGTGCACCGGAAAGTTGGACGTAATGCCCCCGTCGGAGAACCACAATTCCTGCGCGGAGTCGAGCGGACTGAGCAGATTCAGCGGCTGGCCATGATCGGTGAGCGTACGTCCGAGGTCGTCCTCAATCCGTGACGGCCGCCGGATACGGTACAGCCGCACAGCCTGGAAGAGAGCGGGCAGCGACATGCTGATCCGAACGGCGAAGATCACTGGAAGGTCCCAGGGTTGCGGCAACTTGTGAAGCCTGAGCTCGTGTTCGTGACGATCACACACCTTGACGCTTTCTGTCTTCGATAGCGCCTGCAAGATCGGCTCTGGGAAGATCGACGACTCGCCGTCGCGCAGTTGATCGACGCAGACCCACAACTGCTCGGGATCATCATCGTCGTTGGCGTCCAAGGGGAAGCGGAACGGACGTTGCCGCGTCAGATCAGTCGTCATTAGTTGCAGGTTGACCAGCCGGCGATCAGGTTCGGTTGACATGAGCCGCCAATCGGTCACGTCTTGGCTCGCGCTGCGTCGCTCGTCATAGTCCAGACCCGCCCAGAGATGCCCGAACCGCAGCACTTGATCATCCGGCAGGCCGGCGAGAGCGTTGAGGCAGTCGTTGAGCCAGGGAACCAGCGACTTCTCTACCGTTGGTTTGGGCGCGGCGGCCATGACGTCCAGCAGGTTTCGACGGCGCTGCGGCGTGGTGCCCGGCACGAGGCCGAAAGCCCGGGACTTGAACTTGCCGACGTAGATCACAATCGAGCTCAGTAGTCCAACTGCGACCACCAGGCTCGCGGCCAGGCCCACCAGGACGGCGCTGGCGTAGAGCGCCGGTCGCCAGAAACCGAACACCACTACAGCAATAATCACTGCAACGCCAATGATCAACTGGCGGACGGTCGTCGAGCGCGGAGTGGCATACGTGCTGGTAAAGCGGCGCAGCTGTTGCAGCGGATCTTCCGTGGTGTCATCTTCGGATGGCGCCTTGCGGAGACCTGACCGGATTCCCTGAGTGAGCAGAGCAAAGCCGACCAGCGTGGCGACGAACGCGGCCACGCCGAGCGCGCCCAAACCGATCATCTCAAGCACCGCGCGAGGCGCTCCAGTGAACCGCCATTCGAGGTATCCGGTGAGCACCACGGCTCCGAGGATCAAGGCGATGGTGAACAGGCGTGGCGCCCATCCAAACGCGAACAAGGCCAGCAACGGTAGCGGCCAGCTCTGGCCGCGCATGATCGCGATGGCGACCCGGAAGATGGCAGCGGTTGCCCGGCCGGGTCGGAAGAGCTGCGCGAGCCGATACTCATCAGCCTCTTGATCGTCGGGGCGCGTCTGGACCAGCCAGCTGATGATGTCGGACATGCCGGTGAAACCTTGGCGTATCTGATTGCCGTCGGTTGGCGGCGGGGGTTGGTCTGGCGCGCTCTCCTGGCGGTCCAGTTTGCTGGACGCCAGCATCCGGCTGCTGCGACCCAACTCGGCCGCTGCGGTGAGCGCGGCTGCAATGGCGCCGGCCGACGCGCCGCCGACGTTGCGGAACCTGAAGCTCGTGGCCAGCTCGCACACGGCCAGGGGGTAGACCACGCCTGATGTGGTACCGCCCTCCATGGTGAGATCGAGGCTGGTTTTCACGTAGGCCGCGACCGTCTCGCTGGTGGTGATCGATGGGCGTCCGTACAGCACATCTGCTGGTGGTTTAGCAAGATCAGGCATGGGCGCCGAATTGTCTGCGCTCAGGATGTAGCGCGCCTCATCACCGTACCCGCCGATCAACGTCGAGGACTCCATGCCGACCGGATCGCCCGAGGGCTCCAGGCCTTCGGGCAGATACTCTCGGCGCAGGATCGTCCCAGCCTCCACCGGTTGATGATTGATCAACTCCTGGAATGCGGTCAGCGCCGCTCTTCGACTAGCGACCGCCATAGTGACCTCCTTGCGCTCATGCCCTCATGCATAAGGAGCCGGCAACCCCCTGCCTAATACTCTCGCCGCATGAAGGTTGTGGTCACCGGAGGCAGCAGTCCGCTGGGCACTGAGGTCGTACGGAGGCTTGAGGCGCGCGGTGCGACGGTGACCTCAGCAAGCCGGCGCACCGGTGTTGATCTTGCTACTGGCGCTGGACTGGAGGCGGCCCTCGACGACATCGACTGCGTCGTCCATACCGCCAGCCATCGGCTGCGGTCCCGCAGAGTCGGCCTGGACGGTACCCGCCGCATGATCAGGATCTTGGCCGATCGACGCGCGCCGCCGCATGTCGTCTACATCTCGATCGCGGGCTGCGATCGTATCCCGCTGCGGTACTACCGCGCGAAGTATGCCTGCGAGCTGGTGCTCGAGCGCAGCCAGCTGCCGGTCACCGTGGTACGGGCGACGCAGTTCCACATCTTGATCGCGGCGATTGCGCGGACCGTGACGCGCGGTCCGCTGGGGTTCGTGCCCAGAGGCATGTCATTCCAGCCCTCCGACCATTGTTGGGTCGCCAGTGAGCTCGCCGACATTGCACTCGGGCCAGCACCGTCGGGCTATCAGCGAGCCCCTGATCGGGCCGGACCGGAGCGGGTCAGCCTCGCCGAAGCGGTACCGCTGATCCGCGCCAAGGAAGTGAAGCCGGCACCTCGGCTGATCACGGTGCCGGCCATTGGAGGCACCCTTCGAGCGTACGAGGCCGGAGCTAACCTTCCCGGTCCGGCGGCGAAGATCGGCGGCTCATCCTTTCGCGAATTCCTGGGTTGGTAACCTTCCGCGAATTCCTGGGTTGGTAACACAGCCTCTCGCCGCTGTCGCAGCCTACGTGCACAGAGAGTATGTGGGGGTCACCCTCACATACTCTCTGTGCACCTAGGTTGCCGCCGTAGTCGGAGGGGTTAGACGGTGAGGGCTTTGAGCTCGGCGAGCAGCTTGCCCATGGTGTCCTTGGCGTCACCGAAGAGCAGCGTGGTTGTCGGCTCGTACAGGAGCTCGTTTTCAATGCCGGCAAAGCCGGGGCGCATTGAACGCTTCATGAAGACGACCTGACGCGCCTGGTTGGCATGCAGAATCGGCATGCCGTAGATCGGCGCGCCGGGGGTGGTCTCGGCGGCGGGGTTGACGACATCGTTTGCGCCAACCACCAGCGCCACGTCGGCCTGCTTGAACTCCGGATCGATCTCGTCCATCTCCTTGAGCTGCTCGTACGGCACCTGGGCCTCGGCGAGGAGCACGTTCATATGACCGGGCATCCGGCCGGCGACGGGGTGGATGGCGTAATCGACTTGTACGCCGCGTTCGATCAACAGGTCGACCAGTTGGCGCAGCGTGTGCTGCGCTTGCGCGACCGCGAGCCCGTAGCCGGGGATGATGATCACGCGCTGCGCGTACGCGAGCAGGATCGCCACATCGGCGGGTCCGGAGGACTTCACGGGCCGATCGCTGACTGTGGTCGCGCCGAGCGTCGACCCACCCTTGAGCGCACCGAAAAGGATGTTGATCAACGACCGACCCATAGCGCTGGCCATCAAGCGGGTAAGCAAGGTGCCGGCGGAGCCAACCAGAGTGCCAGCGACCAGCAGCAGGATGTTCTCGAGTAAGTAGCCGCTGGCGGCGACCGTCAGCCCGGTAAATGCGTTCAGCAACGAGATCACGATCGGTACGTCGGCACCACCAACGGGCAGCACCAGCAGCACGCCCAGTGCGACGCCGATGGCTGCCAGCAGCAGCGCGAACAGCATGCTGGGGGCCAGAACCAGGCCGACGCTGAGACCGACCGCGGCCAGCAATCCCAGCCCGTACACGATCGGGTATCCGCGGAACACCACTGGCCGCGTGGTCATCAGCTCTTGCAGCTTGAGGAAGGTGACGACGGAGCCGGCGAAACTCACTGAGCCGACGACGATGGTGAAGGCCGTGGCGATCAAATCGAAGACAGGCGCTGAGCCCGTGCCGAGTTCAGTGAGCTCGATGATCGCCACAATTGCCGCGGCGCCACCCCCGACACCGTTGAACAACGCCACCAGCTGCGGCATCTGTGTCATCTGGACGCGGTAGGCGCCGAGAACGCCGATAGCCGTGCCAGCTGCGATGGCCGCCAAGATCGGAAGCAGATGGTTGAGGTCGGAGACCAGAAAGACGATCACGCATGCCAAGAGCGCGCCAGCCGCGCCGATCAGGTTGCCGCGGCGGGCGGTCCTGGGTGAAGACAACCCTTTGAGAGCGACGATGAAACAGACCGCGGCCACGAGGTAGCCGAGCTGGGCCCAGGCTGGTGTCACTGGTCGAGCTCTCGGCGTACCGGCTTTTCCAACGCCCGTCGGGGGCGCGAGAACATGATCAACATCCGGTCGGTCACCACGAAACCGCCGACCATGTTGATCGATCCCAAGATCACGGCAACCAGACCCAACACCAGAATGGGTGTCGACTGAGCGGTACCGGCCACCAGGATCGCACCGATCAAGATCACGCCATGGATCGCGTTGGCTCCTGACATCAGAGGGGTATGCAGCGTAGAGGAGACCTTCGAGATAACCTCCACGCCGATGAAAATGGACAGCACGAAGATCGTCAGCCAGATGATGGGCTCAGTACCAGTGTTCAATTGCTCGCTCCAGACTTAGTTCCGTCAAACACTTGTCCATCGTGGGTGATGCACATCGCGGAGATGATCTCGTCGTCAAGGTCGGGCGCGAAGCGACCGTCACGGGTCATCAGCATGATCACATTCAGCAGGTTCTGGGCGTAGAGCCGGCTGGCCGGTGCGGGCATCTGGCTCGGTACGTTCGCACCACCCCACAGCTGCACGGGGCCCACTTGCACTACGCTGCCGGCCACCACGCCCTCGACGTTACCTCCGGCTTCGGCCGCAATGTCGACAACAACCGACCCTGGCCCCATCTGCAAGAGCATCTCGGTGGTCACCAACAGCGGTGCTCGTCGTCCCGGCACGGCCGCTGTCGTGATCAAGGCGTCAGCGGCAGCAATGTGGCTGGCGAGCAGCTCGCGTTGCCGCTGGGCGTGATCCTCGGTCATCTCCCTGGCGTAGCCACCTGCGCCCTCGAGCGTCGGCAGCGCCAGCTCGATCGCCTGCGCGCCCATTGATCTAATCTCTTCTGCGGCCGCCGCGCGTACGTCATAGCCCTTGACCACCGCACCCAAGCGTCGGCAGGTGGCGATCGCCTGCAGTCCGGCGACGCCGGCACCGAGCACGACCACCTGGGCCGGTGGCACCGTTCCAGCCGCGGTCATGCTCAGCGGGAAGAACTGACCCAGCATCTCGGCAGCGACAATTGCTCCCCGATAGCCAACGACCATGGCCTGGGAGCTCAGAGCATCCATGGACTGGGCGCGGGAAATCCGCGGCACATACTCCATCCCGAAGGTTGTGATCTTCCGATCGCGGCGGACGGCGATGTCGCCCGGGCGCCCAGCCAGCGGAAAGAACGAGATTGTCGCAGCCCCAGACGGCAAAGGCGCCAAGCATCCGGCGTCGAGCGGTTGCACGCTCAGCACCAGGTCCGCTTCGTCGAAGGGGTGCTCGATGACTAAGGCACCCGCCGCCTCGTACGCGGCGTCGGTCAGGAAAGCCCCGGCGCCCGCTCCTGCCTGTACGGCGACCTCGTAACCGGCAGCACGTAGCTTGCCCACCAGGTCGGGAACCAGCGCAACGCGAGCCTCGCCGGGAGCCATTTCCCGGGCTACCGCGATGCGCACATCACGAACCTAATGCACGCCGACTTGTCAGAATCCAGTTGAGCCATAGCTCAGCTAGATTCTGACAAGTCGGCGTGGAGTCAGCGGACTTTGACCTTCATTGAGTGGTATCCGGTTGCGCCGTCCGGGATGGGCGGCGCGACCGCGGCTGTCTGGAGCTTGCCGTTCGCATCCGTGGCACGAACGGTGAGCGTGTGCGTGCCCGGAGTAGCCGCCCACTCGTATTTCCATTGGCGCCAGGTGTCAGGACCGATGATCTCGGCAAGCTGGGCCGGCTGCCAACCGTTCTGGTCGATCTGCACTTCGACGGCCGATATTCCGGTGTGCTGGGCCCAGGCGACTCCGGCGACGACGACCGGGCCGGCATCGACGGTCGACTTGCGTGGCACATCGATCCGCGAGGCCAGCTTGATCGGCCCCCGTGATGACCAGCCCAAAGGCGTCCAGTAGGCCTGATCTTTGGCATAAGTGGTCACGCTCAGCGAGGTCACCCACTTCGTCGCGGACACATAGCCGTAGAGGCCTGGGACGACCATGCGTACGGGAAATCCGTGCTCGATGGGCAAGGGCTCGCCGTTCATGCCGATCGCCAGCATCGCCTCACGATGTGGGTCGGTAAGAGCCGACAGCGGCGTACTGGCGGTCCAGCCGTCGTGACTCTTCGAGAGCACCATGTCGGCGCCCGCCAGAGGCTTCGCCTCGGCCAGCAGCTCGCGTATCGGGTATCCCAGCCACAGCGCGTTGCCGGCTAGATCGCCGCCAACCTCGTTGGAGACGCAGGTCAGGGTGGTTAGGTGCTCCACCAGCGGCTTGGCAATCAGTTCGGCGTAGTTGATCTGGATGGGGTTCTGCACCATCCCAGTGATCTGGAGGCTCCAGGATGGGGGATCGATCACGGGCACCTGGAGTGCCGTGTCGATGCGGTAAAAGTCACCGTTCGGCGTCACGTATGGGGTCAGGCCAGCGATGTGGAGGTCGGCACCCGGTGGCGGCCCAGGCGTAGGTTTCACCGGAGTCGGGAGCCTCAGCTTCTCGCGTGCGGTGTTGACAGCGGTCGACGCGCTGGCCAGCAGCTGGCCGGTAATGGCAGCCACTACCGCCGCAGCTCCAACCACGATCGTCCAGCCCAGAAAGTCGCGCCGCGCGGCAGACTGCGCCTCACCCTTCTCGGCGGTGGCACGTGACGGACCCCACCTTTGCAGCTTGCCGATCAGCGTGCTCAAGATCATGTAGCCCAGCAGCAGGCCGACGATCGTTGGCACGAACGCGGCGATCGTGACCTCGGACTGCGCACCGACTCCGATCAGGCCGAGCACGGCCACAATGGCGAACAGCGCTGCGCCTGCAAAGCGGCGCCGCAGCTCGAGCTCGCCAGCGATCGCGCAGATGATCAAGACTCCGGCAACAATGATGGCGAGCAGGACGGGTTTGTCGGCCAGGCCGAGGGTTTCCTTGCCGAAGTTGACCAGCGAAGCGGGCAGCAGATTGATGATCAGTTCGCCGACGGCGGGTACCGGGGATCCACTGGCCGCGACGATCCAGGCCGCAAGCCCGGCAATTCCGAGGCCGGCCAGGCCGGCGACGGCTCCAGCGAGCCGTGCCCACCATCGGGTGGCGCGTGCTACGTCTCGCTCATCGCGCCTGTGCACCTCCCCATCCTGCGCTGCGGTTGGTCGTCGGACAACAAACTGGTGCTTACGTATCCATCACAGCGGTGCCGAGCACACGGGATCGCGGTGAAATAGGGCAATGCCGCCGGGCTGCGTCGACTACTACGCGGGCTGGGTCGAAGATGCTGACCGGCTGTTCAGGGTGCTTCATGACGAGATGATCTGGGAGCAGCATGCCGTGACGCTGTATGGCCGCACGACGCCCACGCCCCGCCTGACCGCGTGGATCGGGGACAGCGCCTACCGCTACTCCGGCATCGTGAACGAGCCAGCTCCATGGCCCGGGGCTCTGGTCGAGCTGCGCCACCGGCTTCGCCGGGAGCTCGGGGTCGACTTCAACTCCTGCCTGGCGAATCTGTATCGGGACGGGACTGACTCGATCGGATACCACAGCGACAACGAATCGGAGCTGGGCCGGCGGCCGACCATCGCGTCGGTCAGCCTCGGCGATCGGCGCCGGTTCGTGCTGCGGCATCGTGTGACTCGCGAGCGATGGAGCTGGGATCTTGGCTACGGTGACCTGCTGGTCATGCGGGATGAGTCGCAAAGCGACTATGCGCATGCAGTACCGAAGACGTCACGGCCGGTCGGGCCCCGAATGAACCTCACCTTCCGACATTTCCAGCCGAGTGATGGCTGACGCCCTGGAAACTTCACCCTAGATGCTCGGTTTGGGCCCAAATCTGACTCGGAACCTCATGTCGAGTGAAGTTTCGAGGGAATTTGGGCTGACCGTTAACATCGGGGTCCTTTCTGAGGCCTTCACTAAGTGTGAGGACTCTGCAACATGACGTTCAGCACCTGCTTGCCACCGAGGGCATAGTCGTTCGACGCGATCACCCCAAGCTGATCAGCGCCATCGACTGGCTGGTCCGCAATGGCGGCCTTCGCCCAGTCTTGCCAGGCGTCTACGCCCACCCCGAAGCGTGCGACTCGATTCGAAGACAGATATGAGCGCTCATGCGCTGGGATCCGGACGTCGTGCTCATCGGGTCAGCCGCCGCTTGGGTGTCCTTCTGGCCCGAGATTCGGGTGTCCCGCATAGTGTGCGGCCTCAAGCATCATCGCCGGCCTCAGGCGGGTTATGAGTTCACTCGGCAGCAGGTCCCGGCCGAGCTTGTCGTCAACCGCTCCGGGATTCGCTACACGTCTCCAGCGCTAACGGCATTGGATCTGTGCGGGGCCATGGGTGGCGATCGATCGACCAGGCGCTGAGGACTCGAGCGACCACTCTTGCGCAGCTCCATCGGGCGATGGAGCTCACAGCTGCAAGGGTCGGCAACCGAACCAGGCGCCAGCTGCTGCTCGATTTCCGCGCCGAGCCCTGGTCGAAGGCCGAGCGGTTGTTCCATCGCCATCTACGAGATGCCGGAATCACCGGATGGCAAGCAAACCGACCCGTCGTCCTGGATGACTCGACGTTCTACGTCGACATACTCTTTCGCAAACTCAAGCTCGTCATCGAGATTGACGGCCGGCTGGCCCTTTTCTGCTCGCGCGGCGCCCATGCAAGCTGGTGCCGTCGTCACTCTTCGCGAAACGACGGTATTAGATTTGCTCGCTCCGCTCGCGGGCGTGTTCCGCTCATCGTTCCTCCGATCACCAGCGGGCGCCTACCGACGCTCGCAGAACCACACCGGCGCCGAGGTCTTCGAGAGCGACCGGGTGGCGGCAGCACCTGCTTGTCCTGAACGGCTGGTTTGTGCTGCGGTTCACCTGGGCCATGATCGAGGAACACCCTGAAAGGGTGATCGCCATGGTGCGCGAGGCAATCGAGATACTGACGGCCAGGCAATCCTGACAAGGATCAGAACGGCCTCGGGCCGGCTCCTCGTCCAGCACCCACCGGTACAGCGGGCCTTTCTTCCTCGGGCTCTTCGATGGCCGCGGTGAACTGCGAGTTGTAAAGATCGAAGTAAGGCCCGCGGGCCTCGAGCAGCTCGTGGTGGGTGCCTTGCTCGACGATCTGGCCGTCCTCCATCACCAAGATGACGTCGGCGTCCCGGATGGTGGAGAGCCGGTGGGCGATCACGAAGCTGGTCCGATCCGTCCGCAACGCAGCCATCGCCCGCTGCACCAGCACCTCGGTGCGGGTGTCGACCGAGCTAGTCGCCTCGTCCAAGATCAGCAGCGCCGGATCGGCCAGGAATGCCCTGGCGATGGTAATCAGCTGCTTCTCGCCTGCACTGATGTTGCTGGCTTCCTCGTCCAGGACCGTGTCATAGCCGTCCGGCAATGCATGCACAAAGCGATCGACATAGGTCGCCTCGGCCGCCGCGTGAAGCTCCTCCTCGGTGGCCGTCGGCCGGCCGTAGGCAATGTTGTCTCGAATCGTGCCGTGGAACAGCCAGGTGTCCTGCAGCACCATGCCGATATTGGCGCGCAGCGCTGACCGCGGCACTGTGGCAATGTCCACCCCGTCCAGGGTGATGCGGCCGCGATCCAGCTCATAAAACCTCATGATCAGGTTGACCAGCGTGGTCTTGCCGGCTCCGGTCGGACCAACGATGGCCACCGTGCTTCCCGGCTCGGCCACCAGAGACAGGTCCCTGATCAGTGGCTTCTTGCGCTTTTTCGGGGGTTCATGGGGGTCGTCCCCCTTGGTGGTGTCGGCATCGTAAGAGAACCAGACGTGTTCGAACGCCACCCGCCCGCAGGTCGGGTTGAGCGAGCTCGCCTCCTCCGGCACCTGCTCTTCTTCGTCGAGCACCTCAAAGACCCGTTCGGCCGATGCGACACCAGATTGCAGCACGTTGGCCATCGAGGCTAGCTGGGTCAGCGGTTGAGTGAACATCCGGGTGTATTGGATGAACGCCTGTACGTCGCCGAGGTTCATCGTGCCACTGGCCACCCGGAGCCCTCCAACCACGGCAATCGCCACATAGTTGAGGTTTCCAATGAAGAACATCGTCGGCATGATCAAACCGGAGATGAACTGGGCGCCGAAGCTAGCCTTGTACAACGTATCGTTACGGTCCGCGAACACCCCCTCGACCTCACGCTGACGGCCGAACACCTTGACCAGCGCATGCCCGGTGAACGCCTCCTCGATGTGACCATTCAGCTCACCGGTCGACTTCCATTGCTCGATGAAGAGCTTCTGTGAGCGCCTGCCGATCAGCGCTGTTACGAGAATCGCTACCGGGATCGTCACCAACGCGATCAGCGCTAGCACTGGCGAAATGACGAACATCATCACGGTGACACCAAGAACGGTGAGCAGTGAGGTGAGCAACTGGCTCAGTGTTTGCTGCAGCGCTTGGGAAATGTTGTCGATGTCATTGGTCACCCGGCTCAAGAGCTCGCCGCGAGTCTGCTTGTCGAAATAGCTGAGTGGCAGCCTGTTGATCTTCTCCTCGACCTGGCTACGCAGGGTGTAGATGGAGCGCTGCACCGCGCCGTTCAGCAGGTAACCCTGCAACCACAGGAACAACGACGCCACCAGATACAGGCCGAGCGCCACCAGCAGCAACTCGCCCAGCAGCGTGAAGTCGATGCCCTGACCAGGAACTATGTTCAGCCGTTCCACCATGTCGGCGAAGGTGTTATTGCCTTGGGCGCGCAGCGCAGCGACCACCTGCTCCTTGGTCGCCCCGCTCGGCAGGTTCTTGCCGAGTACGCCGGTGAAGATCACGTCCGTGGCCATGCCCAAGATCTTCGGTCCCAGCACGTTCATCGCGATGCCGATGACCGCAAGCAGCACCACCAGGGTCAAGATCATCCGTTCAGGCGCCAGGTGCCCGAGCAGCCGCCTCAGCGAAGGTAGGAAGTTCAGCGACTTCTCGACCGGCCGTGCTTGCCCCCACATGCGCCCGCCACCCGACGGACCATATTTCGGGCGCTCCGGCGCCTTGGGCGCTGTTGACTGCCCATTGCCACTGGCGGGCGCCGTCTGGCCGTTGCCACTCACAACTTGCTGCTGATCACCTCGTTCCCGCCCATCGCTCATGCGGCGGCCTCCTCTGCGCTGAGCTGGGAATCGACGATCTCCACGTAAGTCGGACAGTGGGCAAGGAGCTCCTCGTGTGTACCGCTGCCGACGATCTCGCCATGCTCCAGCACAACGATCTTGTCGGCGTCGGCGATGGTTGCCACCCGCTGTCCGACGATGATCACCGCAGCCTCGGCCGTCTCATGTTCCAACGCCGCCCGCAGCCGCGCGTCCGTGGCAACGTCAAGCGCCGAAAAAGAGTCATCGAAGACGTAGATCTCAGGTCGCTTTACCAGCACCCGCGCGATAGACAGACGCTGTCGCTGACCGCCCGAGACATTGATGCCGCCTTGAGAGATGGGGGCCTCCAGCTGTCCGGGCATTTCGCGTACAAAGTCGTCGGCCTGAGCCACCTGGAGAGCCCGCCAAAGCTCTTCATCGGTGGCATCCGGCTTGCCGTACCGAAGGTTGCTGGCGACGGTGCCCGAAAAGAGCAAGGCCTTCTGTGGTACTAGGCCGATCCGGCTCCATAGCAGCTCAGGATCGCAGTCCCGTACCTCGACTCCGTCCACCTTGACTGACCCGCCGGTTGCGTCGAACAGCCGGGGTATCAGCGAGACCAGCGTGGACTTGCCGGCGCCGGTGGAGCCGATGATCGCCGTTGTCTGCCCAGCCTCAGCGGTCAAGCTGATGTTCTGCAGCACGGATGACTCGGCTCCCGGATAGGTGAACTCTGTGTCCTGGAACGCCACGACGCCGGCGACGGGCAACTCCGTGACCGGATGCCGGGGCGGCACCACCGAGGACTCGGTGCTCAACACATCCTCGATCCGCTCGGCGCAGACCGCGGCACGTGGCGCGATGATGAGTAGGAAGGTCGCCATCATGACCGACATCAAGATCTGGATCAGGTACGTCAGAAAGGCCGTCAACGCTCCGATCTGCATCTCGCCCGAATCGATGCGCCGCGCTCCAAACCACAGCACCGCGACGCTGAAGACGTTCAGGATGAACATCACGATCGGGAAGATCGAGGCCACGTACCGTCCGACCGAGGTGGTGGTGGAGGTGAGCTCGGTGTTGGCCCGTGCGAAGCGCGCTGTCTCGTACGGCTCGCGGACGAACGCCCGAACCACTCGGATGCCTGTGATCTGTTCACGCAGAATCCGATTGACCGTGTCGATTTGGGTCTGCATCAGCCGGAACAACGGACCCATCTTGCGGATCACCAGGAAGATCGAGAACGCGAGCACCGGCACAGCTACTGCGACCAGCCAGGAAAGGCCGACGTCGGTACGCAGCGCCATGATGATGCCGCCGATCATGGTGATCGGCGCTGCGACGAACATGGTGCCGCTCAGCAACACCAGCGTCTGCACCTGCTGAACATCGTTAGTGTTGCGGGTAATCAGCGACGGCGCCCCGAAGTGGTTGAGCTCTCGGGAAGAAAAGGAGAGCACGCGCTCGAAGATCCCCGCGCGTACGTCACGGCCAAAGCTCATGGCCACCTTCGCGCCCAGATAGGTGGCCCAGATGGAGCAGCCGACTTGTACCAACGTGACGGCCAGCATCATGCCACCCGTACGCCAGATGTAGCCGGTGTCACCCTTGGCGACACCCTCGTCGATGATCGCCGCGTTCAGGCTGGGCAGCAGCAGCGCAGCCATAGTGCCGGCGAGAGACAAGACCAGCAGTCCAGCGATCGGGCGCTGGTACTGAGCAAGGTAGGTACGGAGCAAGCGGATCAGCATGATGTCCGTTCTCTGTCTGGTACCGGGTGCTGGCAGATGCCGTGCAGCACAAGATCAACGATCTGCTGTGGTTCAGCGAGACGCTGGTCGCCGAGAATGGGATGGGTGATCGAAAAGGTAATCGTACGCAGAGCGCTGGCCGCCTCCATGACGTCCAGCCGGAGCTGATCTTGGTCCGGCTGAATCAGCGAGGCGATCGCACTGTTGATCAGCTCATTGTCGGCTTGCTGCTTGATTCGGAAACTGTCATGGTCGGATGCCTCCCGACGGAGCCCCAGCGATCCGAACAAGGCAAAGACTCGCCGCAGCCGGCCCTGCAGGATGGCAACCGCTGCAATCAGCCGCTGCTGAAGGCTCAAGTCCCGATCGATCTGCGCGAGCTCGTCGCAGGTGCGGTGGATGTCGAAGGAATCCTTGATGACGGCATCGATCAGCGCCTCCTTGGTAGCAAAAGCGCGGAAGATGGTGCCCTCCGCGATCCCCGCCGCCTCGGCGATCTGCCGGGTACTCACCTCACGGCCAAATCGTTCCAGCAGCGGCTCGGTCGCCGCGATGAGTGCGGCGCGGCGCTCATCGAGAGGCAACGGCGCGGCACGAGTCACCGAGCCAGCCTAGTGAGTGAGCACTCACTCAACAAGCGAATTCCGCAGAAGAATGGGAGTGATCCGTCATCAGCTGGATTATCCGGGGGCGTTCCCCGGTTAGCCACAGTGACCGAGGGGCAATTGTGTGAGGAGTAGACGGTGGGTTTGGGCGAACTGGCCAATGAGGCCTTTGAGGCGGTCATCTTCGACTTGGATGGGACGCTGGTCGATTCGACCCCTGCGGTCATCCGGGCCTGGTCCGCCTGGAGCAGCGAATACGGGCTCGCCCCGATGAACTTGCTCAAGCACCATGGCATTCCCTCGGCGTCGGTGGTGCGCGCTCTGATGCCCGAGCATCTGCACGATGACGCCATGCGGCGCATCACTGAGCTGGAAATGGCCAACCTTTACGACGTTGTGGTGCTGCCAGGCGCGGTCGAGGCGCTGGCGTCCCTGGCAAGTGCGAAGAACGCAATCGCCACATCGTGCACCGTGCCACTGGCCGAAGCCCGGATCGCGGCTGCGCGGCTCGTGCCGCCCTCTGTACTAGTGACGGTCGATGACGTGGTGCACGGCAAGCCGCACCCCGAGCCGTTCCTGGAGGCGGCCCGGCGGCTGGGTGCCGATCCGCGGCGCTGCCTCGTGGTCGAGGACGCTGCGAAGGGCCTAGAGGCAGCTCAGGCCGCAGGCTGTTTCACGCTGGCCGTGGTGACGACGACACCCCGCGAGATGCTCGACGCCGACGCCATCGTCACTGACCTTTCGGAGGTCCGATTCGACGTAAGTCAGGAAGGCGTCCGGGTGAGGCTTGTCCATGAGCCGGCTGGCGCTCTGCAACCGGCTTACGGCACAGCGAGCTAGCCGGTCTTGCGCCGGAAGGTGCGCTTCCTCTCAGCCGGACCGTGTCCGTGTACGTGCTGCGGAGCGTTGTCAATGTGGTCCTCACCTTGACGACCCTGCTTCGCGGCCAGTGCTTCTCGGAACTTGCGCTTGGTCTCGTCCTCGGGCGCCTGATCTTGATCAGGTTTGTCGCGAGCGGTCATGGGCTCCATTCCTACCGTTGATCACCGGCCGAGCCAGCGGATTGCTGTCTCGGTTCGTTCGACGGCCATGAGCTCGGCGGCCAGCTCCGGATGGTGTCCTCGTCGCCCATAGGTTGATCACCGCTGTCGGTCGCTGTGCTGCTCTGCTCGGCTGCGCCGGAGTCAGCCACATCGTCCTCCTTCTGTGGCACCAACGTCACCGCCGTGCCGTACGCGGCGACCTCGCTGAGCGACTGGGTGATCTCGCTGCAGTCAAACCTGAGCCCGACAACCGCATCCGCCCCGGCGACCAGCGCCATCTCAACCATGCGCGCCACCGCGTCTTGACGTGAGTCGGTCAGCATCACGACGTAGCCGTCTACCGGGTGTCCGCCGCGAAGGTCGGGCCGCAGCTCACGGGTACGCGCCACGACACCGACCACGTCTCCGACCACCGAGGAGATCTCGCGACCCGGAACCGTCTCCATCGTCACGACCGGCAGCGCGCGCTGCACGACAGCGGGCTGCCTCATGGCAGGTGGTTGGGGAGTCCACTGTGTTGGTTGCTGCCCGTACGGGCCTTGGCCGGGCTGACCGTACGGCTGCTGCGGCGGTGGGTATTGACCCGGCTGCTGCGGGTACTGCCCCTGTTGGCCCGGATATGGCGGCTGAGGTTGGCGTCCGGCGGACGGCTGCCCATACGGCTGCTGCGGTTGTCCGTACTGCCCGGGCTGCGGCTGCCCGTACGGATTGGCCGGATTCTGCCCGTAAGGCGGCTGCTGCCCGTAGTTGCTCATGCCGACAAGATATCGGCCCAGGACAGCTGCGCCCAGACGCGTGCGGTGCGGTCTAGCCGAGCTCAGTCACCTCCACAGTGACGAACATCTCCGAACGGCCGCCGGAGTACGTGCCGCGCAACGGGGCCACGTCGCCATAGTCGCGGCCGTGGCCGACGCGCACGTACCCGTCGGTGATCCGCCGGCACAACGTCGGGTCGTACGCCACCCAGCTGCCGCACCACCACTCCACCCAGGAGTGGCTTTCCCCTTCCACGGTCGTGTTCGGTTCCCCGCCGCCCGGATGCAGATATCCGGACACGTAACGCGCAGGGAGGCCCATCGAACGCAAGGCTCCGAGTGCGAGGTGGCTGTAGTCCTGGCAGACGCCGCGACCCAACTCCCAGACCTCACTGGCCGTGCTCGTCACTTTCGTTGAGCCTCGCTCGTAGCTCAGACGATCATGAATCAGGGCGCATACGTCCAAGGCCGCCAACCGCGGCGGTTGCTCGATCCTCGCGGCGGCCAGGCGGGTCAGTTCTTCAGGAGGCAGGGTGCGCTCGTTGAGCGTCAGGAACTCAGCCATCTTGTCCACCACGGCGCGGTCCTGCAGCGCTGGCCAGCCAAGATCATTGGGCGCCACCCGCCGTTCGGTGTCCCAGGCAAGATCATCGCCATGGGTCTCGACGACGCTCTGTGCGTGCACTGTCAACCGATGGTGCGGCTCGTGCACCTCGAAGGTGGTGGCAAGAGTGCCCCAGTAGTCGGTGTAGTTGAAGCTCCACGCCGCAGGTTCGATCGTGACCCGGCTGCTCCACACCGTCTGGTGGTCGGTCTCCGCCGGAGTCATCCGCGCCTCGTTGTAGGAGGACTTGACCCGTGTGGCGTACCGAAACCCGGTCTGATGATCAATGCTCAACCGCATCTCAGCGCGTCCCTTCGGTGATCCATGCGGTCGGGTCCGCGGCGGCGAAATAGCTGGTGGCGACGGCAATCGTCGCCTCCGCCGTGACGTCCTGCACGGCGGACATCTCATGGTTGAGGTTGTCGAGCAGATCGTCCAGATCGGCATACTCCAAGCGGGCCCGGAGCTGACCAAGCGAGCGGATGGCGGTCTGGGCGTGGCGTGCGGTCAGCACGTTGTTCTGCGCCACTTTCTCCAAGCTGTCGGTAGCGGCGATCAGCCCGTGCATGATCGAACGCGGGAACTTGGTGTCCACGATCAAGAACTCCGCCGCCTCGCGATCGGTGTACAGACCCCGATAGGTCCTCAGGAAGGCGTCGTGTCCGCCGCAGCCGCGCAGCACGGCCGGCCACTGGCTGCTGCCGTGAGTAAGGGATGCCGATGCAACCAGCCGCGAGGTCATGTCCACTTGTTCCAAAGATCGGCCCATCGACATGAACTCCCAGCCGTCGTCGCGGACCATGATGCTGCGAGAGATTCCTGCGAACATGGCGCTGCGCTCGCGTACCCAGTTCAAGAACACATGGGCACCGCTAGCCCCGAAAGGCGTAGTCGGGAGCTGGTGCCAGGTGCTATTCACGCACTCCCAGAGATCGAGCGGGATCACCTCGCGAGCCCGGCGCGCATTGTCCCGCGCCGCGGCGTATGCGAAGTAGATCGACGTCGGCTCGGAGGGGTCGTATCCGAGCACCCGCAGCAACTCGGTCAGCGTCGGATCTTCGACTTCATCAACACTCATCAGCGCCAAGAGGTTGCGACAAGCATCCACCTCGGCGGCTGTGGTGTCCTCGATGAGCATCCTCAGGTGGGTCTGCAGGAATCGCGCCGTGTCCTCGGCGCGCTCAACGTACCGGCCGATCCAGAACAGGGACTCGGCGATCCGGCTCAGCATGTCCAACCCCGTTGTGGACCCTGCTGTTGCTGATCTTGCTGCTGCCGTTGGGAATTGATTCTCGGCTTCATTCCGACAGGAATCTGGGCCACGGTCAGCGGCACTGCCGTCTGCGACTCGGCATGATCAACATCCTCCTCCTTGTGCTCGGTGGAGTTCCGACCTGAAGGCGATCTGTGCGGGGGTGGGCTGAGGACCCAGGTGTCCTTGCTCCCGCCCCCCTTGCTGCTGTTGACGACCAGTTCTCCTTCGGGCAATGCCACGCGGGTGAGTCCGCCCGGAAGCACCCACACGTCTTCGCCGTTGTTGACCGCGAACGGTCGAAGATCGACATGGCGCGGCTGTAGGCAGTCCTCGATCAGCGTTGGCACAGTGGAAAGCTGGACCACCGGCTGTGCGATCCAACCGCGAGGGTCCTCGCTCACTCGACGGCGGAGGGCATCCAGCTCGCTCTTGCTGGCCCGCGGCCCGATCACGATGCCCTTGCCGCCAGAGCCGTCGACGGGCTTGACGACCAGCTCGTCGAGACGGTCCAGCACCTCCTCGCGGGCTTCGTCCTCCTCGAGCCGCCAGGTGTCGACGTTGGGCAGGATCGGATCTTCGCGTAGGTAGTACTTGATCAGATCTGGCACATAGGTGTAGATCAACTTGTCGTCCGCCACACCGTTACCGATGGCGTTGGCCAGCGCCACACCGCCGGTACGCACCGCGTTCACCAGTCCGGGTACACCGAGCATCGAGTCGCTGCGGAAGTGCACCGGATCGAGGAAGTCGTCGTCGACCCGGCGGTAGATCACGTCCACCCGCTGCAGCCCGGCAGTAGTACGCATGAAGACCCTGCCGCGACGACACTCAAGATCACGGCCCTCAACCAGCTCGAGGCCCATGGTGCGCGCCAGCAGGGTGTGCTCAAAGTAGGCAGGGTTGTAGACGCCTGGCGTCAGTACCACAACGGTTGGGTCGTCGACGCCGGCAGGCGCGGCCATGCGGAGGGCCGTGAGCAGGCGGGTTGGATAACCCGTCACGGGTCGGATGCGCTGGTTGGCGAAGGCCTCAGGCATCGCGGTGATCATCGCGTTGCGATTGGTCATCACGTAGGAGACTCCGCTCGGCACGCGGACGTTGTCCTCGAGCACGCGTACGTCGCCGTCCGGATTGCGGATCAGGTCCACACCAGCGACGTGGATACGAACCCCGTTGGCAGGCGTGATACCCCACACCGCCCGGTGGAAGTGGGTCGAGGAAGTGACTAGCTGGCTCGGAATGACACCGTCGGAGATCACCCGCGCCTCGGTGTAAAGATCGGCGAGAAAGGCCTCGAGCGCTCGCACCCGCTGGGCGACGCCGGCCTCGATGATCTCCCATTCCGGCGAAGCAATGACCCGCGGCACTAGGTCGAGGGGAAAGGGCCGTTCCACGCCGCCAACGTCGAAGGTCACGCCGGCTTGGGTGTAGTTGTTGGCGAGAGATTCCGCGATCATGCGGAGATCGTCTGAGGTTGATCGGCTGAGTGCGGAGTAAACCGCCTTGTACGAGGGCCGGACGCTGCCCTCCGCATCCATCATCTCGTCGAACGCATCACCTGTTCGGTAGTTGGAGAGCACGTCCGCCATAAGGCGGAGCCTACTCACAGTCTCGTTACCTGACTGTTAACGCTTCAGTTGTCCATCCATGCTGCGAGCGTCGGGTATCGCGCGCCGGCGTGGTGAG
>DATLPF010000218.1:0-9335 GCA_035535875.1 Propionibacteriaceae bacterium | reverse complement strand
GCGTAGGCCGGCGCATAGTCGGTGAACCGCCAGCCGAAGGCCGCGGTGTAGAAGTGCTGGGCCGCATCCATATCGGTGACGGTGATCTCGACATAGTTGATTGCGTGGTGCACGGGCGTCATCAGGACAGCATGCCGTGTTGACGTCAAGTCGTCCTAGCTCCCCTCAGCTAAATCAGCGTCCGGTGCGGGGTCGGCTAGCCGACATCCCGCGGCACTTCGTTCTAATCATTGCGGCACCTAGCCACTGTCTCAGGGCTTCCGGTTTAGTGTGGCTTGTTCAAAGTCCCCGCGGATTGGAGAGGTGTCGTAGATGATGTGGAGGTTGGCGATCAGCCCGTCCTCAGTCAGCTCGGCGATGTCGACGACTGTGAATGGCGCCGGCATACCGTCGGCGAGTACCCAGGCGAAGTCGAACCAGAACGCAACCGCCTCCCTGTCGTCGCGGAAGACGCGCCGGAGTGTGAGCTTTGCTTCGGCGGTGTCGGCAAATAGCGTCGGATAGAACTGCCGAGCGGGCACAGAGCCGTAGAGGGGGGAGTGCACGATCCCGTCGGGTGCGAAGAGGGCCAAAACACGCTCGGCGTCGCCGACCTCAAGCGCTGCGAGATACTCATCGATCAGTTCCATTGCGACACGCTAATAGCAGATGCTGTGTTGGTCGTTGCCGTGATCGCGGACTCCGACATGACGACATTGCATGTCCATGCCGACCATGAAGAGCCGGGAAAGTGGCGGTATTGCCGTCGTATCCGCTAGCCGGTCCCGCCACGGTGCCAATGTCACCGCGACAGGAGAGACGCTTGAACCAAGTAGATCCGATCACCGCTGGCCCACACCTGCGTTTGGTGTGGCCGCAGTGGCAGGGCGCCGGTACCGAGAGCGTTCGCTCGCTGGCTCCGGAGTTTCCCTTCGATGTCGCTCGGCGCGGCTACTCAGTTGGCACGAAGGTGCTCCAAGCGGTGCTGCCTGAGCACGATGGCCCGACCGCTGTCGTGCCCGTCGAGATGGGCGATTTCGGGCTCGAGGAGCGCGACGGCATCGAGGCGAAGGCCGTTGTGCTTCAGCAGCTGCGCAGCGCGCTGGCGATCATCCAGGAACACGAACCTGCGCGCATCACGACGGTTGGCGGCGAGTGCTCGGTAAGCATGGCGCCGTTCTCGTACCTGATCAATAAGCACGGCGCTGACCTGGCGATCCTTTTGGGTCGACTCCCACCCTGACATGGGCACGGGTGAGACTGCCTATCCCGGCTTCCACGCCATGGTCGTCTCCGCGCTCACCGGTCACGGCGACCAGGAGCTCCTCGAGATTCTGCCGGCCACGACCACCGCCGATCGGGTCGCGCTTGTCGGCATGCATGACTGGACCGACCCGATGCTGCCGGCAATTGCCGACGAGTGGGGTCTGAGCGTGTTCAGCCCTGGCGCGCTACGGTCCACCAGCGCGCCACTGCTCGACTGGCTGGGCGACACCGGCGCCACGAACGTGGCCATGCACTTTGACGTCGACACGATCGACGCGGGCGAGCTCCAGCTGGGTCTGGGCGCCGATCTCGGTGGCCTCACCACTGCGGAAGCGCGCCGCGTGGTCGCCGACATCGACGGTGCGGCCGAGGTTGTCGCCCTCACCATCGCCGAGTTCATACCTCGTCAGGTGATGCACCTGCAGCAGATCCTTGCCGGTTTCCGCTGCTCGGTCCGAGGGCCTGAGCAGACTCCGCACGACAAGCCGACCCTTGATGGCACCGGGCTGTCGCACCCGGGAACGGCGGCTTCTCGCCAGTTTGCGCGGCCGCTGGAGGGTCCACCTACGGCACAGTGACGCCAAAGGACGGGGGACGGTCTGGAACCCTGGACGGCTACTACTGGGTGCGGGACGTCCAGAGCGGTCCGCCATTGGGACCGAGCAGGAGCAAGGGATCAGAAGCCGGCTGCCGGCTCTCGTCAGGCAGCCGCAGACGGAGCAAATGTCCGCCGCCGCCGTTCGTTCGGGGAGGCCGAGCGGCTGGGCGGCGATGGTCGGTTCCTAGCGGCGAGTCTCGACGTGTAGGTGTGGCCGAGTCGTCGCGTTCTACGAGGGCGCGTCGGGGCAGCGTGGATGTATCGGTGGTCATGTCTGGGGGACCTTTTCGGTAGCAAAACGGCGGTCGAAGCCGTCAAACATGTCGGATCGGAGCGCGTCGTTGCGTAGGTGTTTGACAACGGCGTCCGGCAGGGAGTCATTCCCCAGGTCGGCCGGATCCGCAGGATCAGCTGAAACACGTACCACGCTCGGTCTCGGCGATGGCGGACTGTGGACCTCGATCGCCGACCTGACCAGCTGGTTGAGGGCCCGCAACATGGCGGAGTTCGCGTCTCCGCTCAGCGTCTGACCGAGACGACGACTCAGCTCGTCGACGGATCGCACCTGGACTACGCGTGGGGCGTGCGAATCACGCCCCACCGTACGGACGGCTGATCACTCATGGCGGGAATTGGCCGCGCTGGCTCGCCAAGACTGTCCGGATTCCTGAACGCCAGTTCGCTGTCGCCATCCTCAGCGTCGATGCCACCGAGGAGGCCGTCAGCGATACCCGGTATCCAGCTCGCGGAAGCCCTCGCATCCCGGTAGACGTTCACATGTGAGACAGCTCGGGCGGCGTCCGTCGGCGCCCTTGGACATGGTCCACTGCCTGGCAGCTACGAGGAGTTGGTAGCAGCGAGGTAGGCCGCGTTCAGGCGCTCACGAACGCTCGGTGATCGCGCTGGGGATTTGGAGCCAAGGTGCGAGCGGCGAAGCTCGTCCATGAACTCTTCCCATAGCGCGGGGCCGCCTTGTTCGAGCAGCTCGGCGCGAACGCGCAGCGCGCGGCTCGTGGGCCGGTGGCGAAGTCCCCAGCTGCCGAGCTGCGCGAACACAGGTACGAGTTGGATCGCGGGTTCGGTCAGGCTGTAGCGCGCCCGCTGGCCGGCTCGCGTGTCCTCACGGGTGAGCAATCCCAACTCGACGAGTCGCTTGAGTCGGTCGGCGAAAATATTTGAGGCGATCCCCTCTTCTGAGCCGGCCTGCAGCTCTCGGAAATAGCGCCGGTCTCCGAAGACGATGTCGCGGAGGACGAGCAGGCTCCAGCGATCGCCGAACACCTCGACGGTGGCGTTGATCGGGCCCCCGACCGCGGCTACCACCGCCTGGTATTACCGTCTCGGAAAGCGGTTGCAACCACAAGCGGAAGGAGCCCCATGCTGAAACAGGTCGCGGAGGGTGTGCTGGTCCACCAAAGCGAGTTACTCCAGAACAACGCCGTTGTCGTGCAAGGCCGGGCCGGCGTGTTGCTCATCGACCCCGGGATACAAGGCTCCGAAATGGCCTGCCTCGCGAACGACCTTCGCGAGTTGGGCCAGCCCGTTGTGGCAGGCTTCTCGACGCATCCTGATTGGGATCACGTGCTCTGGCACGCCGAGCTCGGCGAAGCGCCCCGTTACGGTACAGCCCGCTGCGCAGCTTATATGCGAGATCTGCTGTCGAACGCGGACTGGAAGGCCCGCGTCGCCGAAGGGTTACCGCCGGAAATCGCCGAGGAGATACCGCTGGACCTGTTCGGCCTCATTACCGGTCTGCCTGCCGAAACTGCGCAGATTCCTTGGGATGGCCCTGAAGTCCGGATTATCGAACATCCGGCGCATGCCCAGGGCCACGCGGCGCTGTTGATCGAGGAGCGCGGCGTTCTCGTGGCCGGCGACATGCTTTCTGACATCCTGATTCCGTTCCCCGACCTGGACGCCGCGAATCCGATTGAGGACTACCTCGTAGGGCTGCGGCTGCTCGAGGGCGTGGCGGACGACGTTGATGTCCTCATCCCCGGTCACGGGTCCGTCGGCGGAACTGATCAGGTACGCGCACGGATCGAACAGGATCGCGCGTACATGCATGCCTTGCGTGACAGCCATGCTCCCGATGACCCGCGCATCGGCCCATTGGCCACGTTCGGCAAGGATTGGCTGCCCGGCGTGTATGAATGGCAACTACAGCAGCTCGCCAAAAAAAGAGAGCACGACGGGACGCCCGGATAGAGATCCGCTTACGATACGACCGGCCAGTGACCTGAGATAGACGTCTGTGCTGGTGAGGACTGGTAATCGGATGGTCAGTTGAGGTGGACGACGGTGGAGGTGAGCCGAGCTCGTTCGGCAGCCCAGGTCACGAGGTGTGAGGCCAGGCTCTCCTCAGGGGTTGTGAGATGGTCCTCGGGTCGGCTGGAGAGGAGGGCCTCAATGAACGCCCGAACGAGGCCGGTGTCGCCGCCGGCGTGCGGGTCATGCTCGCTTGAGCCTTCGATGAGGTGCCGCTCAGGTTTCCCGGTGCGGAAGTTCAGCACCTCCACCTTCCGGCCGTTGCCCTCGAGGCATCCGTGGGTGCCGAAGATCTTGGTCTGGCGGAAGGCGAAGTCGGTGAAGGCTGTCATCGTGAACGACGCGGTGGTGCCGCCCTCGTACTCAAGGTTGACCACCTGGTGGTCCACCACATCGTTGTCGCAGCGGTAGACGCAGCGACCGTAAGGACCTGTCCGCAGCGCATCCAGCACACCTTCTTCTGTGCGGGCGGAGGTGACAGTCTGCAACGGCCACCGCTCGGCAGCGGGGTTGCCCAGGCAGCCCAGATAAATCCTCTTCGCTGAGTAGGGACAATCAGGCTCGATGGCGCAGTCGATGCAGCGCTCACCGGCACCGGAGGGACGTTGCTCGGGACGAAAGTGGTGGAGGCCACCGAACGAGGACACCCGACGCGCCGGCCGCCCAACCAAATGGTTGAGCCAGTCGATGTCATGCACACTCTTGGCCATCAACATAAACGTCGACTCGTCGGTGCGCCGCCAGTTGCCGCGTACGAAGGAGTGCGCCTGATGCCACCAGCCAACCGGCTCGAGATGCTGCACTGACACGATTTGACCGATGACGCCCGAGTCGAGGAGTCGCCGTAGTGCCCGGCTGTAGGGGGTGTAGCGGAGGACGTGGCACACGGCGAGTGTGACCCGAGCCGCCCGCGCCGCTTCGACGATTGCGCGGCACATGTGGGGCGTCACGGCCATGGGCTTTTCTAGCAGAAGGTGGTAGCCCTGTTCGGCCAGCGCGAGGGCGGGTTCATGGTGCAGCCGGTCGAGGGTCGCGATCACGGCGGCGTCGGCGATCCGGGGCTGCTCGATGACGTCGCGCCAATCCGAATACCGGCGCGTTGATGGCACGGCGTGCCGCTCTGCGAGGGTGGTCCGGCGGCGTTCGTCAGGGTCAGCCACGGCGGCGATGCGAACACGAGGATCGCGGGCGGCAAGGTCGGCATACAACTGCCCCCGGTCCCCGGCGCCTACGATCATGAGGGAGATCTGCCGGGCCATGTTGATCCTCTCTGCCTTGAGCTAGTTCGCCAAGATCGGTGTTGGGCGATCGAGCTTCACGGCGGGCTTGAGTGCTCATCAGTGACGCGCTAGAGAAGTGGCACCGATACAGCCTGCCGTCCTTCACCGAACGGATGGAGATCCTTCACCGAACGGATGAAGATGCGACTACGCAACCACTGTCAAGAAGATCACCAATCCTGGCCCGCCAAGGCCGTTACATCCGCCCCACCGCTGAAGCCGGTCGCCGGAGGATGCATGCGTGTGCCGCCGACTCTCATGCTGCGTACTCGTTGCGTCATCCGACCCAATCGCCGCGGCTTGGCCTCGTTGATCTTGATACCGGGGAGATCAACGATTTCTGGCGGCACTCTCTGGGAGCAGGACATGCTCGGAACTGATTGCTCCCTCTCCCGGCCCCCCTGCTTGTGCCTTGCTCGTCTTGGGAAAGTCGGGTGACCGGCCGGGCAATGGCGATAATGACAACCGCAAGTCACCGCCCATTCTCCGTCTTTGGCCGCACGAAGATCAGCGACTCTAATCCAGACCCGACGACCGTTTGGACCGTGTACGCGGCCCGACCACTCTCCGCGCTCCTCTCGTGCGACGGTGTGTGATCCCGCTTCGTCGTGCCGACCTTGGCGAACATGGCAAGGAATCGGGCCGCCACTGGTCGTCGGACACGAAACGCCAAATCCAATCCTTGCGGGTTGGTCTGCCCGTGCAGCAAGCGTACTTCCGCACTTAGGTCACTGTTCCCCTGATGCGATTCGCTCGAAACCAACCCTCGTTGCACCGAATGCCTGGGCACCTACCGGTGACGCGCATCGTCGTGTAGAACTCGATCATGACCGCTCGACGCGTGCCGCGATGGTCCGAGGTGAGACCTCTGCTCCGGCCGCGCCGTATGGCGCTCAACTCGACGGATCGACGGCTGGCTGGCGCGGCGTCCATCGCCGACCTACGCCTACTGGCGCGTCGTCGAGCTCCGCGTGCCGTCTTCGACTACACCGATGGCGCCGCAGGTGACGAGCTTGCTCTTCGTCGTTCTCGACAGGTTTATGAGAGTCTCGAGTTCAGCCCGCACGTGCTGCAGGACGTGTCTTCCGTGGACACCTCCACAGTCATCCTCGGTCGGCCCGCGGCTGCACCGTTCGGGTTCGGACCGACCGGCTTCACCCGGATGATGCATACCGACGGCGAGCCAGCCGTCGCGCGTGTCGCCGAACGGGTCGGCATCCCGTACGCGTTGTCGACGATGGGCACGACGTCGATCGAGGGCCTAGCTGCAGCTGCCCCGGACGGACGGCGGTGGTTCCAGCTCTACCTGTGGCGCGACCGCGAGGCGAGCCGCGACTTCGTGGCTCGGGCCGAGGCCGCCGGCTACGAGGCGCTCGTGCTCACCGTCGACACCCCGATCGCCGGGCCACGGCTGCGCGACGTCCGCAACGGCCTGACCATCCCGCCGTCCTTGTCGCTGAAGACCTTCGCGGAGGGCGCCTTGCACCCTGCGTGGTGGTTCGACCTCTTCACTACCGAGCCGCTCGAGTTCGCCTCGCTCAAGCGCTTCGAGGGTACCGTCGCCGAGCTGGCTGGCCGCCTGTTCGACCCGGCCGCGACGATCGCCGATCTTGCCTGGCTCCGCTCGATTTGGCAGGGGCCGCTCGTCGTCAAGGGCATCCTCAACCCGGCTGATGCCCGGGTCGTCGTCGACGCCGGAGCGGATGCTGTCGTCGTGTCGAACCACGGGGGACGACAGCTCGACCGGGCCGCTACCCCGTTAGAGGCGCTGCCGTCGGTGCTCGATGCGGTGGGCGACCGGGCCGAGGTGTACGTCGACGGAGGCGTCATGTCGGGCAGCGACGTCGTCGCCGCGGTGGCGGTGGGGGCGAGGGCTGCCCTGGTGGGACGCGCATATCTTTACGGGCTGATGGCCGGCGGCGAGCGGGGGGTGGGGCGGGTGGCCGACATCCTGGTCCAGGAGGTCAGGTCGACGCTCGCGCTCCTCGGGGTAACGCAGGTATCGGCTCTTCGCACGGACCACGTGCGGATGCGTGGGTCTCTGCAATAGTTCGAACATGGACGTCCGCGAGTACACGCCCACCCGTGACCAGTACGCCTACACCTTCGGTGGAGTCGCGTCCGTCATGCGGGTCAGGCCCGGCACCGCGCTTCGGCTCTGGTCGGAGGACGCGTTCAATGGGGTCCTGCGCAGCGTCGATGACCTATCGAGTGCCAAGGTCGACCTGCGTTTCGTCAACCCGCAGACCGGTCCGTTCTACGTCGAGGGCGCGGAACCCGGGGACACGCTGGTGCTCCATCTCGTCGCGGTGGAACCTGCGCGGGACTGGGGCGCCTCGGCGGCCATCCCCTTCTTCGGCGGCATGACGAGCACCGACCGCGTCGTCACTCTGCAGGAGCCGCTTCCAGATACGACGTGGATTTACGAGCTCGACCGTGATCGCGGCACAGTCGGATTCGCGGCGCGGCACAGCGACCACCGGATTGAGCTCCCGATCGAGCCGATGCTCGGCACCGTTGGCGTCGCCCCTGCCGGAGGAGAGGCACGTTCGTCCCTCGTGCCCGACCGGTTCGGCGGCAACATGGACACTCCGCAGATGCGGGCCGGCTCGACCATCTTCCTTGGCGTCAACGTCGAGGGGGCAATGTTTTCGATCGGTGACGGGCATTACCGGCAGGGGGAAGGCGAGGCCTGCGGCACGGCTGTCGAGGGCGCGATGACCACGACCCTCATCGTTGAGCTCATCAAGGGCAGCGCGCCGGGCTGGCCACGGATCGAGGACGACACCCACTGGATGACGGTGGGCTCGAGCCGCCCAATGGAGGACTCGTGGCGGATCGCCAACGCCGAGCTCGTGCACTGGGTCAGCCAGCTCCACGGCCTGCACACCATGGACGCTTACCAGCTTTGCTCGCAAATTGCCGAGGTGCCGGTCGCCAACGTCGTTGACGTCAACTACAGCGTCGTCGTCAAGGCGGCGAAGGCGCTCCTCCCCGCGGCGGACGCCTTCGGCGGGATGCACGCCGACCTCCGCGCGCGAGCCCGCTCACTCATAACGACATGAGGCCGCTCGGCGACGCAGCGGCTCTCAGCCTGCCATCACTCAACGAAAGGCCAGCACCATGGATCTTCAGCTCACCGGCAAGCGAGTTCTGGTGACGGGAGGGACGCGTGGCATCGGGCGCGCCATCGTCGGCGCCTTCCTCGACGAAGGGGTTGTCGTCGGCTTCTGCGCGCGAGACTCCGGCGATGTGGCAAGGACGAACGACGAGCTGCGCAGCCGCGGCAACGTCACGGGGTCGGTCGTCGACGTAAGCGACGGCGACGCCCTCGCGGCGTGGGTCGAGAGGTCGGCCGAGGCCTTCGGCGGCCTCGACGTCGTGGTGGCGAACGTCAGCGCTCTCGCGATCCCGGACACGGAGGAGAACTGGCAGACAAGTCTCAACGTTGACGTCATGCACACCGTTCGCCTCGTCCGAGCCGCGCTGCCCCATCTGGAGCGCAGTGACGCCGCCTCGATCATCGCGATCTCGAGTGTCTCCGGACGCGAGTCCGATTTCGCATCAGGTCCCTACGGCACCGCGAAGACGGCGATCGTCGGCTACATTCATGGTCTGGCGTTCCAGCTGGCAGAAAAGAACATTCGGGCCAACACCGTCTCGCCCGGGAACACGTACTTCGAGGGCGGCGTCTGGCACAGTATCGAGACCGGCAACCCGGCCCTCTTCGAGACCGCGGTGGGCCTGAACCCGACCGGCCAAATGGGCACTCCGGAACATGTCGCCGCACCGGTAGTCTTTCTCGCCAGTCCCGTGGCCAGCCGGGTGAGCGGCACCAACCTCGTCGTCGACGGCGCGCTGACACGAGGCGTGCAGCTCTGACCTTGTGTCACCGGCATCAACCGCAGTAGGCCTCCAGGTCGCCAATGAAGCGGTCAGCGGTC
>DATLPF010000217.1:0-4551 GCA_035535875.1 Propionibacteriaceae bacterium | reverse complement strand
ATGACGGAGTCAACACCCTCTCTCTCGCGCCTCTCTCCCACGCTCGAGCTTGACGGGCTACTACTGGAGGGGCAGGCTCCCGAGAGCGTTTCTTGCTTTCAGGTTTCGTTTGGGCGTCGGGTGGCGTCGGCTACTTCTCCGACGAGTTGTTCGAGGATGTCTTCGAGGGCGATCACGCCTTGCGTTTGGCCGTCCTCGTCGATGAGCCGGGCAAGGTGTGAATGGGTGCCACGCAGCATCGCGAGAGCGGTCTGCAGGGTGGCGGTGATCGGGATGTCGCGGAGCGGCAGGATCCGGCGGCGGTCCACCGGCCGGTCGCGATGAGCGGCGTCGGCAGCTAGGACGTCGGCGAGGTGAATGTAGCCGATGAGATCTGTTCCGGTTGGTGGGTCGTGGTCTGCTCGGACGGGGAACCGGGAATATCCGGTGGCGGCCACGAGCTGCTCGACCTGTGTCGGGGTGACATCCGGTTTGACGGTGACGAGGTCCTCCAGCGGCAGTTTGACGACGTGCGCCATGGTTTCCTCAAAGGCGAGAGCACCGGTGAGCAGCTCTTGTTGGTTCGATTCGAGGAGTCCTTCTTCGCTGGACTCACCGATCAGTGCGGCGACGGAGTCTCGGTCGGTGACATCGCCGATTTCGCTCGCCGGCTGAACGCGGAGCAATTTCAACACACCGGTTGCCACAGCAGTCAGGCCGATGATGATCGGGCGGAATATCTGCACGAACAACAGCAGGGGCGGGGCAAGCATCATCGCGGCGCGTTCCGGCCCTGTCAGGGCGAGGTTCTTCGGCACCATTTCGCCGAGCAGCATGTGCAGGCAGGCCACCAGTGTGAGCGCGATTACGAGCGCCAGCGGATGGACTAGTTCATGCGGGACATGAAGCGCGGCCAAGGGACCGGTCAGCAGCGAGGCGACCACGGGTTCTGCGAGCGCGCCCAGCCCGAGTGAGGCGAGGGTGATGCCGAACTGGCAGGCCGAGATCATCAAGGGCAGCTGTTCGATCGCCCGCAGTGCGGTCCGAGCCCTGCGGGAGCTGCGGAGCAGCGGCTCCAGCCTGGCGCGGCGGCTCGCGAGGACCGCGAATTCTGCCCCGACGAAGAACCCGTTCGCCGCGATGAGCCCGACCGCGAGCAACAGCAGCGCCGCAGTCACGAGACGGCCTCCTCGCGGCCGGTTCGGTCGGCAGTGGAAACGTCGACGACCCTGCCATCAATGTTGTCAGGGTGGAGGGTGACTTGCACCCGGTCAATGCGGCGGCCGTCGAGCCGGTCCACTGTGAGCGTTGCGCCCGGTACGCCGACCCGGTCGCCAACGTCGGGGATCCGGCGGAGCAGCTGCAGAATGAGCCCGGCCACCGTCTCGTAGTTGGCACGTCCGGCCGGCAGCTCGAGACCGATGGCGGCTTGGATCTCATCAGGCCGCAGCAGCCCGGACAGTAGCCAAGATCCGTCGGGCTGGCGCCGGATCCCGGGTGCGGGCGAGTCGTGTTCGTCGTCGACGTCGCCGACAAGCTCCTCCACCACGTCTTCGAAGGTGACGATCCCGGCCGCGCCTCCGTACTCGTCGACCACCACCGCCAGCTGCAGGCCCTTTTCTTGCAGCAGATGCAGCAGCGGATCCAACGCCATGGAGGGCGGCACGAGCACCGGCGCTGTCATCACCTCTCGGACTCGCCTCGTGCCGCGGTCCACCTGAGGGACTGTAACGGCTTGCTTGACGTGGATGAGACCGCGGATGTCGTCGACGCCGTCCCCGATCACAGGGAACCGGGAGCGGCCCGTATCGCGGGTGGCTTCAATCACCGTCGCGACCGGCGCGGACGCCGACACGGTCCGTACACGGGTGCGGGGGGTCATGACATCTGCTGCGGTCTTTGCGCTGAAGGTCAGTGACTGTTCCATCAGGACCGCTGTCTCGGAACCTAGCGCTCCTTGCATACCCGCTCGCCGCACCACCGATGCCAACTCGTCCGGGGTGCGGGCGGAGCGCAGCTCCTCCACCGGCTCCACCCCAGCCAGGCGCAGCAGCTGGTTCGCCGAGCCATTCAGCACCGCAATCAGCGGACGTGTCACCTTCGTGAATACCAATAGCGGGATGACCACCCACACCACGCTGCCGACGGGTCGCGACAAGGCGATGTTCTTCGGCACCAGCTCGCCGAAGACCATCTGCGCCGCGGTGGCCAGCAGCAACGCCAGAGCTACCGCTGCGACCTCTGCGACATCGGCATCGAGCCCGAGCACATCGAGCGGCCCCCGCAGCAATGTCGCGATCGACGGCTCCGCCACAAAGCCGATCGCCAAACTCGTGACCGTGATACCCAACTGAGCGCCCGACAGGTACGTCGATAGCCGTTGCAGGGTTCCCCGCACGCGACCGAACCGAATGCTGCCCTCCCGGGCCCGCGACTCGACCAGGTTGCGATCCACTGTGACCAACGCTGTTTCCGCGGCCACGAACACCGCGTTTCCGACAACCAGGACCGCTGCCACACCCAGCAGAACCCACGCAGTGATCACAGCAGCAGCTTCACCGATCCGGGTCGGCCACGAGACACTTGGAACGCGCTCGAAGCCACGACCACGGCAACATCATGTCTCTGCGAAGGTCGTCGCAACACCCCGTGGCCCTCCGTCTCTCGTCTCAACATGGGCGCTGGCCCCGGTCCGCCGGGAGACTTCGCGAACGCTATCGCGTCCACGATCCTCCACTCCAAACTCGACCGCAGGGTGAGGATTAATGGGCCCCGGCGACCCCCTCGGTGCAGCCGGACTCCTGGTCCTTGGTCAGGGCTCGAGCCACTGGCTGTACTCCTCGTTAAGAGCATTGAATGCTTGATCAAGCTCGGCCAATGTCTCGAACTTGGTGGAGCGGGCCAAGCCATTGGCGGCCATCGTGATCAACCAATAGCCTTGCATCGCGTTGGTCACTCCCTCGCGCTCGTGGCTTTTGAATCCCTTGGCTTCGAGTTCGGCCATCCCTTGGTGACGCCCTCGCGGTCGGCCAAGATCAAAGTGAGGATTACACGGTCGGCGCTTCCGGGTCACCAGACACTTCACGCTCCCAATCAAGCGCGATCGCCAGGTATCCGATGGCGCACTGCTCCATCGGTTTCTCATACTCGTCCAGAGCGAGATCGGCCCACTCGTGCAGCGTCAGCAAGATCTCATCCTTGCTCACGCCGCCGCACAAGCATCGCGTTCAGTTGATCAAGCTCATCTTGCTCTAGGCCCGTACAAGAACTCTTTGTAGGGATTGAACTGCTGCATGTAACAGGCAAGAGCTGGCCGACCCCACATCAGGTGCAAGCCATCGCGCCGCGCGTCATCGAAGTCTCGACCTTCATGATCATCTTTACCTTCGGATCGTGGCGAGTTGCGCTTGCGCCTCGGCCATGAGGCGGACGATAGCTGCGGCGATGTTGGCCAGCGCTTTAGGGCTGCCATGGGTCGCTGTAGGCGCTGCGGGCCAGACCAGAAGCACGACACTGGGACTGTCACGCGGCCTGACGAGTTGGACGCTCAATCGATCGGCCCTCGTGATTGCACCCTCAGCGAGGGTGATTCTGGGGGATGATGTTGTCACGGCGGGCTCCATCCCGTCGAGGGCCCGTTTCGCAGTTCGCAGCTCCTGGCGGGTCCGGCTAATTGGGAGTCGGCAGCCCGGTCTCGAAGTCACCGCTTAGGTACGTTTAGCGCAGTGTTTGCAATCTGATCTTGCTATGCCAATGGCACCACACCGCAGTCCACGAAGGCGGCATCACCATCACCGGTACCCCATGCAGCTGGCTGTTCACCAAGCCCGACGGACAACCTGCCAGCCATGGGTCAGCGATAAGAACCAGCACCTCCACTACGCCCTCCGCCGCCAGCAAGCCCAGTATCAACTAGCCGAGGTCGACAGCTTCCACCACTCCGACGCCCACACCATCCGACCCCGCTGGACCGGCGAACGCTTCGACCTCCACGCCTGCGTCCAAGCCCTCTTCACCATCAAACTGCCGAAGGCCTCGTCAGAGCAAGATCAACAGGCGGCCTAGCGACGGCAGCGTCCGCCGCGCGAAACGGACAACACCACCGCCTGGTGGACAAAACCACATACCATATTCAGCTGGCCATGCTTGTCGCCGAGTGGTGATAGCGCAACGCAGGCCTAAAGCACAATTGGTGAATTCTGACTAATTGACCCGTGGATCATCGCTTGGCGACGATCCACACGCGATCCTCATGCTCTGGTTCTGAAATTGGTTCCGCGAGGTCGTCTGATCGTGCAAAGTATGCCGAGCCCCAGCCAGTCTGCGTAAGCAATTGCTGAACACTCGTTAGCTCGAAGACTGTATTGTAAATCGATTCTTCGAACCGTGTGAATTGCTCGCCGTCCCGAATGAAGCCACTGAATAGAGTCTGCGCCCTCGAACCGCCATCATATATTCCTCGCTGGAGTGTGAAAGTGTCACCTGTGTCCATGATCGAAATATCGTTCCAGCGTCGAAAGCCCCATCTCGTATATAAATCGAAGATAAAATAGCCGCCGCTCACGGTCGCTT
>DATLPF010000216.1:0-4002 GCA_035535875.1 Propionibacteriaceae bacterium | reverse complement strand
GACATGCATCTCAGTTCCTCGTCAGCGGCAGGTGTCCGGTTTCTCACGTCGGTGAGGGAAGGCAGGGGTCTCAATAGGTCAGCCCGGGAGGCCGGCATCGGGAAGGAGACTGGCTACCGATGGCTCCGCGAGGCCTACGTCACGCATCGACGCGGCGGGAAGAGCATCGCTGAGACTCTGTGAGAAGTGGGAGGTGGCCCTCATAAGAGTTGCGAATCGCTGGGAGGCTACCGCCGGAGCTGGCACGATCATCGCTGGGGGCGGGCGATGAGCCCGTTTACCGCTTCTTGTGGGCAGCTCAAAGGGCAGCCTGTTCATAGCGGCGGATGCCCGTATGTCGGTCCCCTTGTGACACGTTGAAATAGCAGACTCGCGAGGCTTCGGCTCTGGTCCCCACGTCGCAAGCGTAGATTCCCGTCATGGCTGCATACGTCATCGTCGAAACCGACGTCACCGACCCGGAGCAGTACGAGCAGTACAAGGCCGCGTCGCCAGGCGCGATCGCAGCCGGCGGCGGCCGCTTCCTCGCCCGTGGCGGCGAGCTCGCCGTCCTCGAGGGCGACTGGCAGCCGTCCCGCCTCGTGGTGCTGGAGTTCGAGGACCTCGGGGCCGCGAAGCGCTGGTACCAGTCGGATACCTACCAGGAGGCGAAGAAGCTGCGCGAGGGCGCAGCGCACCTGCGCGCAGTCGCCGTGCAGGGCCTCGACTAGACGACCGACGAGTCCCTCCGCCTCCATCGGTGAAGCCGCTGGAGGCGGCGACGTCGGCGATCGTCTCGCCGGCTTCGAGTAGTCGGCGGGCCTTACGGATGCGGTGGGCGACCTGCGGCGCGTGGGTGCTAGGCCGGTGCGCTCGCGGAAGAGGCGGATGAGGCGGAACTTCCCGATACCGGCGGCGGCGAGCTCGTCGAGGCCCGCTCGGTCGTCGTGAGGGTTGAGCGGTGATCGCAGCGGCCGGACGGAGGAGGAGCGCTCGATCAGCGCACGCAGCCACTCAGCGAGCCGTTGTTCGTGCTCAAGCCTGGTGGTGGGCGCGTCTAGTGCGCGGTGCATTCTGGAAGAAGTCGCGAGCGGGCTCGCGATCAGACAGGGCCGGTTCGGGGAACGCGATGTCGGCGGGGAGGCGCGCCGACTCCTGGTCGCTGGCCAGGGTTGCCAGGTCGACAATTATGAGGCGGGATGGCTGACTGGCCGTATACCGTCCCTTTACAGGGTGGCCTGGGCGGTGCGCGCGGCTCGCCGGCAGATCCGGATGTCTGAGTAGCTGTGCTGGCTGGCAATCAGTGGAAGGCGGGGCGGTGCCCAGGTTCTGGGACCACTCGCCTCCCAAGCGAGATGATCGGCCCCAACTCTGCTCCGCCGTTGGAGTGAACTTGAATTTCCAGGAGGAGGCGCGATGTTGTTCAGGGCTCATCGGCTCTTCGATGGCCGGACCCCGAAGGTGTTCCGCGATTGGGTGGTCGAGGTCGAGGACGGCCGCATTCTGGATGTCGGGCCCCGCTCGCGAGCGGCGTCAGGATCGGATGCCGGTGATGTCGTTGATCTTGGAGACGTCACGCTGCTTCCAGGCCTCATCGACGTCCACCAGCACCTGGTGTTCGACGCCTCGGACGACCCGGTGGCCCATCTCCAGGCAGCAGATGACGCCGCCGTGCTGCAACGGATGCAGAGTGCCGCGCAGCGAGCTCTCGCCGTGGGAATCACCACGATCCGCGACCTTGGGGACCGCAACTACCTGTCCCTCAGGCTGCGGGACCTGTTCCGCGACGGCCACGAGGTCGGCCCTCGTATCCTTACCGCCGGGCCGCCCCTCACCGTCTCGGGCGGCCACTGCTGGTTCCTTGGGGGTGTAGCCGATGGCGAGGATGGCGTTCGCCGAGCGGTCCGCGAGCGGGTGACCCACGGCGTCGATGTCATCAAGATCATGGCAACCGGGGGGAACATGACCCCTACATTCGGACCCCACGAGTCGCAGTACAACCGCGCGGAGCTCGCTGCGGCCGTTGACGAGGCGCACGCCCACGGGCTCAGGATCGCGGCGCATGCCCACGGCCCGCAGGGGATCGCCGATGCGTTCGCCACCAGAGTGGATTCCATCGAGCACTGCACGTTCTTCACCGCCGAGGGAGTCGACGCGGACCCCGACCTCTTGGAACAGCTCGCTCGAAGCGGCGTGGCCATCTCGATGACCGCCGCGCTCCTTCCTGGCAGCGAAGTGCCCTACCCAGCTATGCGGAAGCGACTCGACGCCATCCTCGCCAACTGTGCCACCCTGGTACGCGCCGGAGCACGAGTGGTGTGCAGCAGCGACGCCGGCGTCGGCCCCAACAAGCCTCATGACGTGCTTCCTCACGGCGTGGTCTTTCTCCCCCGAATGGGCATGACCAACGCGCAAGCCCTCACCGCCACCACCGCAGTGGCGGCCGAGGTATGCGGGATCGCCGACACAACCGGCACGCTCGAGCCGGGCAAGGATGCCGACTTCGTGGCCGTGCGCGGCAACCCCCTCGAAGACATCAACACCATCCACGACGTGGCCGCCGTGTTCGTCAAAGGCACACAAGTGCGAGTACCTACCTAGAACGGCGCGAAACGACATCTCCGCATCGCACGTCCTTCGTCGTCGCGACAGCGCGCTCCCGGAGTGGCCCCTGCGCGTCCAGCACCTCGGCAATTGCGGTGCGTCTGCTGCCTGATCGGTGCCCCGAAATCGTCCCGCTGGCGGTTCGGCGGATTCTGCCGGTGGTTGCAACACACACGCTTCCTGCGATAGTGCCACGGTGGTTGAAGCTGGCGTGTGTAGCGTTTCCTGAGCTGCGCTGGCAGGGTTTCGCGGATGTGGTCGGCTCCCTTCCTCGCCGCTTGATGGTGGGTTGCCGCTGGTCGGCGTCAAGGTCGTTCCTCCTCGCCGCTGCGCGGCTGCGGGGGCTCCATCTGGACTCCTCCGGCGCGGCATCCGGGCTGGCCGCTATGAGGAAGGACGTGGAGGTGTGGTCGGGCGCTGGCGGTTGAGCGGGATGTTCTTCACGCTGCCAGAAGCAGGTCAGCGATCTGTTCGACCGGTTTGCGGAATCCGAGCCGTTTGCGGGGCCGGTCGTTGAGTTCGGCGGCGACCCGGTCCAGCTCGGCCTCGGGATGCACGGCGAGGTCGCTCCCCTTGGGTGCCTCTGTGTTTGTCAAGCGGCTGGCTTGGTCGTCGTAGAGTCGTGGTTGGCGGGTCTGGGAAGTGACTTGTCCGAAGAGCTGGTTGGTGGGGTTGGGCCAGCCGCGCTGGATTGCAGAGCCGCCCCCAGATGTCCTCCCAGGCTCGCCGCCTGCCGTCGTTCGTCGGTGATCATGACGCGCCAAAGGTGGTCGGCGAGGCGTCTCTTCAGGCAGCGCGCGGCCTCGCGTGGTGTCTTTCCCTCGGCGATCTTGGTTCGGTAGTAGCGGTTGCCGCGGCTGCCCGACATGGCGGATCTGGGTGATCGCAATGGTGTGAAGGGCGGAGTTGAGTTGCCGATCCCCGTGGCGTGAGAGACGGTGCCGGGACTTCTCCGCGCTGGCAATCTCCTCCGGGGCCGCACCGGCGTAGTTGGCGAAAGCTGACGCGGTGGGGAAGCGGCTGACGCGACCGGTCCGACTGATCAACCGGCCAGCCACGATGGGCCCCACGCCGACGACTTCGGTAAGCGTAGTTCCCGCGGCGGCCACGAGTCGGGCGATGGCTTGGGCGTTCGCCTTCAGCTGCCTATCGAGAGTGCGGATCCACCGCTGCTGTTGCCAATGCTCAAAATCCTGTTGCCAAAGTGTTGCCAAACGCCGATGCGGTCGACTTGGCCGCCTACGAGGTGAAAGGTAAAACCGCAGGTCGGGCGCCAAATTCGGATGGCGCCCCCGGCGAGATTCGAACTCGCGCTCCCGCCTCCGGAGGGCGGTGCTCTATCCCCTGAGCTACGGGGGCCTGTCACCCGGCAAGCTGCGGCCCAGAAGAGGGCCGAAAGGCAATGTACCAGCGTGGACA
>DATLPF010000215.1:0-19261 GCA_035535875.1 Propionibacteriaceae bacterium | reverse complement strand
CGTGGGTCGCCATCGTGGAGATCGGTGTTGTGATCAAGTTGGCGGTTGGCCGGGACACCAGAGATCTCGCATGGACCGAGCGGTGGGTCCGGGACCACGTCATCGGACGCATCCCGGGGGGCCGCCACAATCCCGGCCAGGAGCAGCACGACGATTCCAATGAGCGAGGCAAATCGTGATCATCACCGACCTGCTCGGCTCACGGGTGTTCGGCCCAGACTTCTTGGGTTTTGTGAGCGATGTGCGGTTCATCCTCGAGTCAGAATCGGTAGGCCAACCGGTCCGGCTCCACGGGATCATCGTCAGCCCACATGCCCGTTCCTCTTCGCTGGGCTTCGAGCGTTCCGGAGTCCGGTCACCGTGGCCGATTGCGGCTCTGGTGCGATGGCGGCACCGCGGCTCGTTCCTCGTCCGATGGGGCGACATCGAGCGTCTCGACGTGCACCGCATTCAGCTCAGACCGGGATTTGAGCGGGCTTCATCTGAGCTCCCCTGATCATCAATGTGCTATGCCTGCTCTGCACAGCTTGCTGACGCTCTACACATGTTGGAACGTATGCAGAGCGACCGAAACCAACGTAAACGTGGGTTTCGGCGAGATGGCCGCGAGATGAAGCCGCGAGATGAAGGAGAACCGCATGTCCCAGGGCAATGAAGCCTCAGCCAGCGCGATCGACGACGTGATCGCTCGAGCGCTGCGCGAACTCGATCTTGACGAGAAGGTGGAGTTGCTGACCGGCGCAGCGGCGTTCTCCCTGCACGGCACCGAAGCCATCGGACTGCGTCCGATGATCTTCAGCGACGGGCCGACTGGAGTCCGTGGCAGTGAATTCGTTGGTGGCAAGAAGGTCGCGTTGTTCCCCAATGCGACGCTGCTCGCGCAGGCATGGGACGAGGCGGCCGCCGAGCGGGTCGGCGAAATGCTCGCGGGGGAGGGCCGCGCTCAGGATGTCGACGTGGTTCTCGGCCCAACCGTCAATCTGCACCGGTCTCCACTTGGTGGCCGGTTGTTCGAGGCGTACGCCGAAGATCCCCTGCTGAGTGGCCGATTGGCCGCTGCCTACATCCGGGGCATCCAGCGCTACGGCATCGGGGCTTGCGTCAAGCACTACGTCGCAAACGAATCGGAGACCCAACGGCGCACCGTAAACGCGCGGGTCTCCGAGGCCGCGTTGCGCGAGCTCTACCTGCTGCCGTTCGAGATCTGCGTCGCCGATGCGCATCCCTGGACGATCATGGCCGCCTACAACAACGTCAACGACGTCCCGGCAACCGAGCAGGACGAGCTGAACAATGGTGTGCTCAAGTCCGAATGGGCTTGGGACGGCCTACTGATGTCGGACTGGGGAGCGACGAAGACTGCCGCGCCGGCTGCGAACGGCGGACTTGATCTTGTGATGCCCGGACCACGAGGGCCATGGGGTGATCAGCTCGTGGCTGCAGCGCGTTCCGGCGCTGTCGCGGAGGCGACGATCGATGATCATCTTGTGCGACTGCTGAGACTGGCCGGGCGGGTCGGTGCGCTGGATGGCATTCCTTCCGCGCGGTCGGCTGAGATGGGTCCGTTGGCACCGGCTGACTCACCTGCGATGCGGCTGAGCTTGCGCAATCTGGCATCGGCCGGGATGGTATTGCTCAAGGGCCAGGACATCCTCCCCCTACAGGATTCCTTGATCACCGACGACTCGCCGCTGGTGCTGATTGGGCGGCACGCGCTCGAGACCTCTCTCCAGGGTGGGGGTTCGGCTTCGGTCCGCCCGCCCCATCAGATATCAATCGCCGACGGGCTGACTGAAGCGCTCGGCGAAGACCGGGTGCGAGCCTTGGACGGCGTCGTGGTACGGAGTAACCCGACGGCTGCTGCGCCGGAGTCGATCATCGATCCACAGACCGGTCGGCCGGGCATGCGGATTACCAGTTTCGATGGGTCGGGCGCGGAGCAGGCGTCCAGCAACAGCGAAGTGGCGGAGTTTGTGCTCGGCCTGTCGAGCGGACCGCATGAGGGAGCGAGTGTCGTGGAGCTTTCCGCAGAGCTGGTCGCGCCGCCCGGTACCCCGCTGCTGGTTGGCGTACGCGGTGTCGGCGAGTGGACCCTGAGCTACGGCGACGAGACGTACGCATTTGCGACCACTCTGCTTCCGGGCGACTCCGCGGAAGTGGGTTTCATGGTTCCGCCAAGTTGGACTCATGTGGTCGAGGTGGCACCCGGCCGGATTCTGGTCGCCCGGCTGGCGATCTCTGAACGGATCTCTCTGGCCGGGCTGGTGGTCCAGTCGGTTCCAACCTCAGATGAGCAGTTGATCACAGAAGCGGCGCTGGCGGCTCGGGATGCGGCCACGGCAGTTGTGGTCGTCGGTTTGACCGCCGAGCAGGAGACAGAGGCCGTTGACAAGAACACGCTGGCACTGCCGGGCCGCCAAGATGATCTTGTCCGGGCAGTCGCGGAGGCAGCCCAACATACGGTCGTGGTGATCAATTCGGCGACTCCCGTGCTGATGCCGTGGCTGGATCAGGTGGACGCCGTGCTCTGGGCCGGCCTGCCCGGACAAGAAGGCGGTCATGCGATCGCCGACGTGTTGCTCGGCAAGGCTGAGCCGACCGGCCGGCTGGTGACCACCTGCCCGGTAGCAGATGGCGACGGCCCAGCCTGGAACGTCACCCCCCAGGACGGCGCATTGGATTATGCCGAGGGCACGCGCGTCGGCTATCGCGGGTGGTACGGAGCGGATGCCGAGCCGGCCTTCTGGTTTGGCAGCGGGCTCGGGTGGGGCGTCTGGGACTATCGCTCCGCAGAGCAGGTGCGCAGCGATGACGGCGTGGCGGTGGCGGTGGTGCTCGCCAACACTGCCGACCGGGCTTCGCGCGAAGTCGTTCAGGTCTACTGGCGGCCTGAGGGAGCCGCCCCAGTGCGGCTCGTGGGCTACGCCATCGCCGATGAGGTGGTGCCCGGCGAGACGCGTACGGTCAGGGTCACGTGTGACCCGCGCGCCTTCCGGCTCTGGGACGAAGTAGCCTCGGGTTGGGTCACTCCATCCGGCGGCACCTTGCTCGTTGCACGCGGGCTCGGCGACATCCGCATCGAGGTCGAGCGTTCCTGACGGGGCTCGGCTAGCGGACCGCCATCTGTCGCGGTTCCAGCGGCAGCACCAGCCGGAACATCGCACCGCTCCCGCGAGGATCCTCGCACGTGAGATCCCCGCCGTGTGCCCGGGCATAGCCCCGGGCGATCGCCAGCCCCAGGCCCGAGCCGCCGGCATCTCCTGCCCGACCATGATCAAGTCGTACGAGTCGTTCGAAGATCCGTTCTCGCTGCGACGGCGGCACGCCGGGCCCGGAGTCCCAGATCTCAGCGATCGCAAATTGATCATGCTCGCGTACCACCAGGTGCACCTGACCCTCGGGACCGGCCGCACGCACCGCGTTATCGATCACGTTGCGCAGGATGCTGCTGACCCTGGCGGCGTCGGCATGGGCGATCACCTCTGGTCCGCTCATCGTCACGGCCGTCTCGGGATGAAGCAGCCGTACCCGATCAATCTCGCTATGGGCCAGGGTCCGTAGTGACACCGGAGCAAGATCAAGGTCGATGCCGGCATCCAGCCGCGCTGCGGTGAGCAGATCCGAGATGAGGGCGCCGGCGCGTTCAGCTTCGCGTACCAGCAACGCTTGCAGATGCTGGCGTTCATCATGATCAAGCTGGTCGTCGTGATGTAGCAGCGTCTCGGCCGCGGCCTGCACCCCAGCGATTGGGGTCCGCAGCTCATGCGCCGCATCCGCAAGAAACGCCCGGGTGCGTTCTTCCGCTTGTTGAGCGCGAGTCTCCGCGCCCTCGAGCTCGTCCAGCATTTCGTCGAACGCTTGTGCCGTTTGGCCCAGTTCGGTGTCGGTGCGGGTCGGCGCAAGCCGATAGCCGCGGTTGCCCTGACTGACGGTCTTGGCGAGTGCGGCCATTGAGTCGAGCGGCCGCAACGCGAGGCGGACTGCCGCCGCGACGAGCACAGCACTGACGACCAAGGCGATCACGGCAGTGATCATTAGTATTCGGCGCAGCGTACGCCGTGCGTCGAAGACGAGCGCGGTGTCAACGGCGAGGGTGAGGTTCGCGCCATCCACTCGGGTGGGTGCATTGAGCGTGATCGTGGTCGTCTTGACGGTGCCGCTGGTGATCGGTGTGCCGAACTCAGTCCCGTTCCGCAGCACCAGGTGGGCCTGTACGCCGCCGGCCTGCACTCGATTCACGATCTGTTGTGGCCCGACGCCCGAGCGAGCCAGTTGCCGCGCGAGCTGCGCCTGACCGGTCAGCAGAGCATCGAGGTTCCGATTGGACTGGGCGATGAAGATCGCATTGATCGCGATGCTGAGCAAGATCAACATCACCGCGAGGACCGCCAATACCGCGACGGTCACACGCAACCTGAGCGAGACAGTGTTCAGCCGGTTCTTCGTTGCCGTTGCCGGGGGAGTCGTTTGAGTCACGCTGTCATTCCGAGCAGGTATCCGCGGCCCCGAACCGTATGGACGAGGCGCGAGCGCCCGCCAGCCTCGAGCTTGCGACGCAGCGAGGAGACGTGCACCTCGACCACGTTCTCGTCGAAGCCGTCGTAGCCCCAGACCGCGGTCAAGATTTGCGTCTTGCTCACCACATGGTCACGATGCTCGGCAAGGTAGCCCAGCAGTCGCCGTTCGGTATCGGTCAGGCCGAGTGAGTCGCCCCCACGTTGCACAAGGGTTGCATCGTCGTTGATCACGAGGTCACCGATGGAGATCGAGCTGCCGCCGGGCCGGCTGCGCCGCAGCACCGCGTGGATCCGTGCCACGAGCTCCGCCATGGCGAAAGGCTTGATCAAATAATCGTCGGCGCCTCCGGTTAGGCCTTGTATCCGGTCGGCAAGGCTGTCCCGAGCTGTCAACATCAACACCGCTGCAGTGCTGGCCCGGCGTACCACCTGGAGCAGCTCGAAGCCGTCGCGGCCCGGCAGCATCACATCCAAGATCACCAGATCCGGCCCAAAGGACGGCAGGAGTCTCTCAAGATCGGCGCCGTCAGCCGCCGACGCGAGCGCGAACCCGTGGGCGGACAAGGCCGTGACGACAGGCAACCGAATGGCGTTGCTGTCCTCCACCACGAGGATCCGAGCCGCGGTCACACGGTCATTCTGCCTGGTGGGCGGGCGCTTGGCGGTGGTCTGGTCCGCCCTGTCAAGAACTCCGCAATGGTTGGAGATTGGAGCACCAGCAGCCACCCCAGTCGTCAAGAACCTCGCATTGGGCGGAAATTTGAGTCAGCAGCGCCTGCGTCATAGGTGCTGAGCTGGTCAACGGCACCCGAGGGCTTCGACAGGCCTTGCCCGCATAGTCTGTGCGGCATGGCGGCAAAGCAGGTGGCGATTCTGGGTGCGGGGATGATCGGTGACGTGCATCGGCGGGCTGCAGTGCTCGCCGGAGCCCAGCTTGTTGGGGTGATGGCCTCCAGCCCGGAGCGCTCCCGCGAAGTCGCCCGAGCCTGGGGAGTCGAGCAGGCGTACGGAGGCATCGAGGAAGTCGCCGAGAGCGACGCGGAGATCGTGCACATCTGTACGCCGAACGCCTCCCACGTGCCGTATGCGGTGGCCTTGATGGAGGCCGGCAAGCATGTGCTCTGCGAGAAGCCCCTGGGAATCAACCTCGAGGACGCCCAGTACGCGGCGAAGGTTGCCGAGGACGCAGGTGTGGTCAATACGATCCCATTCGCGTACCGGTTCCACCCGATGGCGCGCGAAATGCGGGCTCGAGTGCAGTCTGAAGAGTTCGGGGCGATCAACCTGATGCATGGCAGCTATCTGCAGGACTGGCTGCTCAATCCCAAGGCCACCAGCTGGCGCGTCGATCCCAAGGCAGGCGGACCATCGCGAGCCTTTGGTGACATCGGTTCACACTGGTGCGATCTTGCGGAGTGGGTGACCGGTGATCGAATCGCCCGGCTCGTCGCTACCACGTCCATCACGATCAAGCAGCGCCCGGCCTCGACCGCGGCCACCATGAGTGCGGTCGAGAGCGACGCCCCGCTGGTGGATGTGCAAACCGAGGACACCGCGTTGATCATGTTCCGCACGGCGAACGACATCGCCGGTTCTGCGGTGATCAGCCAGCTGAGCGCCGGCCGCAAGAACCGCCTCTGGATCGAGGTCGACGGCATGCACCAGAGCGCAGCCTTCGATCAAGAACTGTCCGAGCAGCTGTGGATCGGTGACGAGTGGGGAGCCCGGCTGCTGGTACGCGACCCCAATCATGGCTCGGCCGAGCAGCGACGCCTGTCCCAGCTGCCTGCGGGTCATACCCAGGGCTACGCCCAGTGCTTTGAGAACTATGTCGCCGACTCCTATGCCGCAGTGGAGGCCCAGGACGGCATGGGGCAGGTCCCCGACGGACTGCCTACCTTTGCGGACGGGGCCCGGGCTGCAGAAATCTGTGACGCGATGCTGCGGTCAGCGGGGAGCGGGGAGTGGGTCAGCGTCGGCTAGTGTCGAAACGGTAGGCACGCGACTCATGACCGCGACGTACATTCGTTCCCTTGCCGACGAAGGCCTCGGCCTCTCCGAGATCGGTGGCAAGGGTCAGTCACTTGCCCGGCTCGCGTCTGCCGGATTGCCGGTGCCGGACGGATTCCACATCACCACGGCTGCGTACGACGACTTCATCGCCGATCACCATCTCGAGGATCCGATTCAGAAGCAGCTAGCAACTGTCGACGATGCGGCCAGCAACGCAACCGACCGGGTAGCGTCGGCCATCGCAGCGCTGATCACCAGCCAGGACATCACGCCCGTGATCGCGGCCGACATAGTGCGGGCCTACCAGCAGCTCGGTTCGCCGCCGGTGGCAGTGCGCTCCTCTGCGACAGCCGAGGATCTGCCGGAAGCCTCTTTCGCTGGACAGCAGGAGACGTTCCTCAACGTTTCGGGCATTGATCAACTTCTGGAAGCGGTGCGTCGCTGCTGGGCCTCGCTGTGGACCGCCCGCGCCATCAGCTACCGGGCGCAACACCAGATCGAGCCCGAAAAGATCAGCCTTGCGGTCGTGGTGCAGGAACTCGTTGACGCGGAGGCGTCGGGGATCGTGTTCACCGCCGATCCGGTGACGGGCGACGACACCATGATCGAGATCAATGCTGCCTGGGGTCTTGGTGAGGCGGTTGTCGGTGGCCAGGTGACTCCGGACACGATTACGGTTGATCACGCTTCCGGCCGAATCGCGCGTAGCGTGATCAACACGAAAACGATCATGACCGAGCTCGCTGACGAGGGCACAACCACGCAGTCGGTCCCCAGGGATCGGCAGAACGCACCGGCCCTGACCGAGCCGCAAGCGCTGCGACTGGTCGATCTTGCGTCCATGGTCGAGGACCACTTCAAGGAACCGGTGGACATCGAGTGGTGCCGCAGAGGTGATCAACTCTTCGTGCTGCAGGCGAGGCCGATCACCACCGCGATCCACCCTGATCCGTGGAACGACAGCCGCTCCGGCGATTTCCTGTGGACCAATACCAATGTGGGTGAGGCCATTCCGGACGTGATGACACCGGCGACTTGGTCGATGGTCCAGGTGTTCCTGACCGATGCGATGGCGACGGCCTCCATCCCGCCGTACGTCGGCTATGGCCGGATTGGCGGGCGGATCTATCTCAACATCAGCGTGTTGATGACGCTTTCCGCCGCGGTGGGGGTCAGCGAGCAGCGCTATCGCAGCCTGACCGAGGAAGTCTTCGGGAGACTTCCCGCTGATCTTGAGATCCCCCCGGTGAAGGCGCGGAAGCTAAACATCCTCCGCGCCGTGTTGCCGATGGGACTACACGTGCTCGGAGAAGCCCGCCGCGACGTCAAGGTGCTGGATGCCTACCTCGCCGACCATCCAGCGCTCTGTGATCGCCGCCGCGCTCACATTGCAGCGGTAGCCACGCCGGTGGAGCTTGCAGACCTCTGGACTGATGTACTCGATCCCGAGTTCAATCGAGTGAGCTGGATGCTGTCCGCTGCAACCCGATCCAGCGGAGCCTCGTTCATTACGACCCGGAAGCGGCTGCAGGGCCTGGTCGGTGACGCCGCTGCGAATGCCCTGACTGCTGGGCTGGGTGCCCAGGCCGGGCAGCTGGCGAGCCTCGGGCTACTGGACGGCCTCGAGCAGCTCGCCGCTGGTGAGATCGACCGGGACACCTTCAATCGACGCTATGGTCACCGCGGGCCGCATGAGTTCGAGATCTCACTGCCGCGGCCTGGCGAGGATCCCAATTGGATCGACATGCAGCTGGCTGCACGTGCGGCGGCGGCGACCAACTATCGCGCTATGCTCGGCCGCCAGGAGCAGAAGCGCAGTGAGGCATGGGCCGAGCTGGAGCAGCGGCACCCCGTGCACGCCAGGATCTTGCACCATCAGTTGCGGGTGTGGGCCAAGATCTCTCGAGATCGGGAGCGAGCTCGATCAGAGGTGATCCGATACTTCTGGGTGCTGCGGGCGTACGCGCTGCGGGCCGGTGAGCTCACCGGGCTGGGGGACGACATCTTCTATCTCGACAAGGCGGAGATCGTTCGCGTTCTTCAGGGCGAGACGATCAGCACCACGCTGATCAACCGTCGCCGCGCGGCATACCAGGCGTATTCAGCGCTGCCGAAGTATCCAGCGTTGATCCGCGGCACTTTCAACCCCTATACCTGGGCGGCTGACCCGAACCGGCGGTCGGACATCTTCATCGAGGGCAGCGTGAGCGAAGCCGAGGTCTCTGTACGCGGCTTCCCAGGATCGGCTGGCGTCGTCGAGGCCCCGGTGCGGGTGCTCAGGGATGCGGCTGACGGTGCTGCACTACAGCCCGGCGAGGTGCTCGTCACGACGATCACCAACGTTGGTTGGACCCCGCTGTTCCCGCGGGCGGCAGCGGTGATCACCGACGTCGGCGCGCCGCTCTCCCACGCCGCGATCGTCGCGCGCGAGCTCGGCATTCCCGCGGTCGTCGGTTGTGGCAACGCCACCATGCGACTCCGGACCGGCGACCGGGTACGAGTGGACGGGACGGCGGGAACTGTCGAGGTGCTCAGATGAGAGTGGACCTCTGCCAACCGGTCGAGGAAGTGGCGCCGCGGCTGCTTGGCACCGTGATACGGCATGGTCCGGTGGCCGTTCGGCTGACCGAGCTCGAGGCGTACGACGGTGCCACTGATCCTGCGTCCCATGCCTATCGCGGCCGTACTCCGCGGAATGCGGTGATGTTCGGACCACCTGGCCACCTGTACCTGTACTTCACCTACGGCATGCACTGGGCTGGGAACATCAGCTGCGGGCCGGAGGGAGTCGGCTGCGGTGTGTTGATGCGGGCCGGCGAGGTGGTGGAGGGCGTTGAAGTGGCCAGGTCGCGACGGGGGCGGGCAAGCGATCGTGATCTGGCACGCGGTCCAGGCCGGCTCACCCAGGCACTCGGCCTGCACCCCGAGCACAAGGGCTGCGACCTGCTCGGCGACGGCCCGGTGACGCTGGAGTTTCCGGCCGGTGAAGCGGAGATGATCATGGTCGGACCCCGAGTCGGGGTTTCCGTCGAGGCGGATCGGCCCTGGCGATTCTGGATCGGCGACAGCCGTTTCGTGTCGGATTACAAGCGCAGCCCGCGGGCGGCGCCCCGCATGATCACGGGTAGCCCGATCGCGCAGCGGTGGAATGATCACTAGGGCACCCTGATTTCGCAACACCAGTGATCCGAGCTCGGGGTGTTTCGCCCATTTTGGGCGCAATCACGATGCATATTCAGGACTGAGGCGTCAGTCGCCCAACAACACAAGGTCCAGCTCACCAAGTCGAGTCGCGTCAGCCAGCAACTGGATCGCGGTGATCTTGTCGTCATGGACTGTGAAGCTGAAGACGACCCGAGGCTTTCCGCCAGGCGCCCAGACAGCTCCGGGTTGCCCATCGATCAAGGCCAGTTGCGCAGCTCGGGCTCGTCCCGAGAACGACTCGGCGACGGCCTTGGCGCCGCCTACCAGATCCGACGCGCCCACCCGCACGGCATCGGCGTCTGCGGACAGCACGACGTCCGGATCGAGCAGCGCAAGCAATGCTCCGAAATCTCCATTGCGGGACGCGGCCAGGAAAGCCTCGACGATTCGCCGGGTACGGCCGCGATCGTCGGGAGCGACAGCGACTCCCTGGACGCGGCGGCGAGCGCGGCTCGCCAGCTGTCGCGCCGCAGCTGGTGAACGCCCGACGATCGGGGCGATCTCATCGAACGGAACGGCGAACATGTCATGCAGCACAAAGGCGATCCGCTCGGCTGGTGACAACGTCTCCAGCACCACGAGCATGGCTGGTCCTAGGGAGTCAGCGAGCTCGGCGGCACGCTCGGGCTCAGCTCCGAATGTGCCGGTATCAGCGGGCGGTGGCGGCACCTCGCCAACTGGTTCTTCGCGCCGCGACGTACGCGAACGCAACATGTCCAGTGCGACCCGAGCCACCACAGTGGTGAGCCAGCCGCCGAGGTTCTCAACGGCACTGCTGTCAGACCGGCTGAGCCTGATCCACGCCTCCTGGACCGCGTCGTCGGCGTCACTCGCCGATCCGAGCATCCGGTAGGCCACGGCCCGCAGATGACTGCGGTGCTGCTCGAATCGGTCCGCCAGCCAATCGTCTTGAGCCATCAGTTCCATCCTCACATCGGTTGTCGTCATAGTCCTTGACGGCCGGGACTTCATTGATGTGACCGGAAAGGTGGCGATGTGGGATTGCACGCTGAAGGCGGGGCGTCTGATCTGACTCTTCGTCGCTCGCAAACAGGAGCCAGTGCACATTCAGTCCAGAGGCTTGAGCGACCCGAGCGCTGACGGGATGAACTCGGCCATCGTGGGGTGAATCGGCAACGCATCACGAACCGCCGGATAACGGACGCCAGCCTGCATCGCAGTCCCGATGACCTGAATGAGGTCATCACCATGCAGCCCGAGGATTGCCGCGCCCAGGAATTGCTCCGTGTCGGCGTCAACCAGGATCCGCATCAGCCCCATGGTCTCGCCTTCCAGAATGGCGCGACTGACACTGCTCATCGGCACCTCCGCCTTCAGGACGTTCCGGCCGGAGGCGCGGGCCTGGCTGACCGTCATACCCACCCGTCCTAGCGGGGGGTCCGTGTACACCGCATAGATGGTCACTCGGCCGTCGACCGTACGCGGCGGATGCAGCAGGATCTGCCCGTCCTGATAGGCGGTGTGCGTGAACGCCCCGTGACCGTTCACATCGCCCAGCGCCCACACGCCCTTGACGGAGGTCTTGAATCGGCCGTCGATGGTGAAGAATCCCCGCTCATCGGTCTCGATCCCGTGTTCTGGGCCGAGCAGGTCGGAGTTCGATCGACGACCGGTGGCCACGAGCAGATGACTGCCAGGGATGGTCGTGTCGTCCCCGAGCTCCACGTCGATTCCACCCAGACCCGGCCCGACTCGAGCAGGTCGCCCGTAGACGATATCGACGCCCTCATCAGTCAGCATCTCCGCAAGCATTGCGGACACGTCCTCGTCCTCCCGCTCGGCGAGACGGCTGCCAGTAATGATCGTCACCCGGGACCCGAAGCGCCGAAATATCTGACCGAACTCCAGCCCGATGTACCCACCGCCCACGATCACCAGGTGCTCCGGGAGGGAATTCAGGGCCAGTAGCTCGACCTCGGTCATGGCCTCGACAGTCTCCAGGCCCGGAATCGCTGGCCTTGCCGCGCGGGCGCCCAGGTTGAGGTAGAGCTGCTGGGCTGTCAGCTGCTGGTCCTCAACGGTGACCTGATGCTGCTGGCCTGCGGGGTCGGTGACAACGGTCGCCGTGCCGTGCAGGAGATGCAGACCATCGACGCCAGCCAGCCAGTCGTCGAGCGAGTCGCGCATTCCGTCGATGATCGACCGCACCCGTGACATGGCGACGGCAAAGTCAACCGTCACGTCGCCGGTATTCACCCCGTACGCCGCAGCGCGCCGGGCCTGATGAGCGATTGAGGCGCTGGCGCGCAGGGCTTTGGTCGGCTTGCAGCCGTGGTTGAGGCAGGTGCCGCCGGCGCGGTCCATCTCAATGAGGGCCACCCGCTTGCCGTCATCCACCAAAGCCCCGGCCACCCCGGGACCGGGCTGGCCCGCTCCGATGACAATCGCGTCGTAGTGAGCCATACGGGTCTCCAACCTTGAGGGAATCGACAAGCTCCAACGCTATTGCGGCCACGACCGACGGCTGAGAGGTGGTGCCGCACCCTTGAAGTGGCACTGCGAATGTAACGAAATGATGACCACAATCCGTGGCAGCAATCGTGCGCGCCCTGGATTCCGGCCACTTTCTGGCGCAATCTCGCCTTCCGACTGAAAAAAAGCAGTCCAAACTCGGGTTCAGGGTTGGGCAATCGTGATCGAACTGTTTAGACTCCTCCGGGAGATAACGCTTTGGTCTCATTTGCTCGGGGGATTGAGAACACTTGTCTAGACCGCGCCCACGAAGGGCCATGCGGCCGCCTCTTGCGGCGCGCGTAGTACGAATCGCGGTTCCAGCGGCAGTGATAACTGCGTTGGGCGTAGGCGTCGCCGGTGCAGTCATGCCAGGTGATAACGCACAGGTCGCGTATCCAGCTCCAGCCTCGACGGCGTCGGTCGAGTCGGCTCCGATCGAGACGACTGCACGAGCGCAGGAGCTCAGCCGGGGCAACGCGCGACCGAGAATCGAGGTCGCGTCGGAGCCGAAGCCCAAGAGTTCCGCTTCGGAGACGATCGCACCGATCCTGTCCCTGAAGATCACCGATCGCAAGTACGCCACCAGTGGTCTGAACGTTCGGACCGAGCCCCGCAATGGCGCCTCAGTGGTCGCGGTGGTCCATAAAGGGACCAAGCTGGCGGTCACCAAGATCATCACCAACGGATTCCGGTACGTGTCCTACCACGGCAAGGGTCGCTGGGTGAAGAACAAGTACCTCTCCGACACGAAGCCAAAGGCCACAACCTCCAGCAGCAACGGAGGTAGCGGTAGCGGTGGAATATCAGGAGCTCCCTGCTCAGGAGGGTCCTCGGTCGAGTCCGGTCTCACCTCTGACGCAATCCGCGTCCACCGCGCGCTCTGCCATCGCTACCCGCAGTTCACGAGCTTCCTTGGCCGCCGGGGCTCTGGTGGTAACCACGGGTCCGGCCGTGCTCTTGACTGCATGATCTCTGACTCGTCGGTCGGTTGGAACGCGGCGAAGTGGGTCCGAGCCAATGCCAAGTCGTTGGGCGTGAGTGAGGTGATCTACCACCAGCAGATATGGACGGTCCAGCGGAGTTCTGAGGGGTGGCGCTCGATGTCGGACCGTGGTTCACCGACTGCCAATCACATGGACCACGTGCACGTCTCGGTGTACGGCAGCAGCGGCACCGCCTAGGGAGTTGCTTGGGCTGGCCGTCTGGCGGACGCCCGGGTGCACGAAGGTAACGGCTTGTTCACGGTCTGACCGTGGCTTGTGAACGCTCACAGCCCGACTTAGTGTTATTTCATGGCGGTGGACTTGTACCAGGTGATACTTGGTGGCATCGCCGTCGCCATCATGGTGCTTGTCCCCATTCTGAGCGTGGTCATCTACGACCTGCTCGTCGGAAGGTGGGACGAAGGCCTCCATCGGTGGCGAGATCGGCGCTCCTCGGCGGTGGCGCACCGGCACGCCGTACGGGAGCTGCGTCACCAGCAAGGTGTCCCGATCGAGCAGCTGGCCGCTGACCTGCGGCGCTTGCGCGCGATTCTCGGTACCGATGCCCATCGTTCCGCCGCTCATCAGATGGGCAACCGGCTCGCGTACGACAAGCTGCTCATGCAGGTCTGCGAGATGCTGGAGGTCGAAAACGATCTGGACGGCGACTCCATTGGCTTCGAGCGCGACATCGAACGGATCCGCGTCGAGGCAGAGTTGGAACGCGCTGGACTGATCTTGAGCGACCGACGGTTCGGCCAAGCTGCCTAAGCCAGATAGTTTGGAGCTGCTCGCGCATCGCGCTTGGGATCCGCCGCCGTCGTAGTCGCTCGCAGCCTTTGAGCGGAGCGATGCCCGTGCGGGCGTAGCAAACTTAAGATGCTTGAAACGGCACCACCCACAAACGGCACTCGAACGCTCCACAACGCGCGGGTTTGCTACGGCAGCGCGAGCCGTTCCATGACCTAACTGGAATATCTGTGGCACTGCTGGGGTTGCGTTGTCAAATGTTCAGTATGAAGCCTCAAGTATCGAAAGGATGGTCGCTATGTCACGCCTCACCAAGGCCATCCGCAGCCGCCGTGAGATCCTTCGTGCCCGCAGGCAGCTGAATCGGGCGATTGCGAACGCCTCGACTCCCGCCATGCGCGACGAACTGATTCTGGTTGCTCAGCGGGGTGGCAACGTCTTCTAAAAGACTTGACCAACAAGGGCTCTCATCCAATTCGGATGAGAGCCCTTGACACTAGGCGGCCGCCAGCTGCCCGGCGATGTTCTGACCCAGCTCGGCCAGAGCCGGTAGCAGGAGCACCGTTCCGAGCACGAGGCCGGCGCAGTTGACAATGAGGAAACCCCCCGCCCAGAGACTGGCTGGTACACGCGTCAGCCTAGCCAGCTGATCGGCGTCAGAATGCGGCGCCCGTCCGCCTCGGCGCTGCCGAATGAGCTCTAGCACCGGTTTTGGCGCCGCGAGCAGCAGCGTCCACGTCAGCACATAGGCCAGGCCGGACTGCATCGTCGCAGGAAGGTACCAGCTCACCAGGATCAGCACGACCGCGCAGCCAACGACCAGAACAAAACCGTAGAAGTTGCGGATCTGGACCAGTAGCAGCGCCAGCAAGATCACGAACAACCAGAGCAAGCCAAGGCTGTGGCCAGCAATCAGGAGCGCGACCGCACCCAAGCCGACCACGGCCGATCCCAGGTAGCCAGCGAGCAGCATCGTCACCATGCCCGGGCCACTCGGTCGCCCGCTCGAAACGGTCAGCCCGGACGCGTCCGAGTGCAGTCGGATGCCCTGCAGGCGCCGGCCCGTCAGGAGCGCTGCGACGCCGTGGGCGCCCTCGTGCGTGATGGTGACCAGCACCCGGGTGTACGGCCAGATTGCGCGTGGCAAGACAAGAGCACCGGCAATCACCGCTGCCAGGGCGACAACGAGGGGTGCCGGCGGAGGCTGGACTGCCATCGCCCGCCGCCACACCTCAGCAATCAGCTCCACGCCTCAAGCATGAACGATGAATGCACCTGAGCTTGCCGAACGGGCCTCGGGTCCTCAAAGACTGCTGCTCCACAGCATCCCGCTCGCCCCACTCACCCGCGCGCCGAAGGCGACTGTTTGAGCGTCTGTCAGGCTGCTGACGAAGTCGATAATCCCGCGACCCCTGCCCATGCGCGCCAATTCGGCATCGGAGACGTTCCCGCCGAGCCACTCCGGATGCTCCTTGGCCACCGCCTGGTACGCCGAACTTGCTGCGTTCACCAGATCCAGCAGCCGTCGCGGCGCCCGGCCTGCGTCGATCCGGTCAGAGAGCCAGTCCTCAAATGCAAGGACGAGATGTTCGACCGTTTGCTCTTGACCGCGCTGGAACATGGCCAAGTCGGGCCGGTCCAAGATGAAGTACTGGTTGACGAACTTCAGCACCGACACCTCATGCCAGGCCCGCGAATCCATAGAGACATAGCCGGAGCGGACTGCCGGATCCGGATTGGGACTGACGGAACTGATCAAGTGGTCGATCCACCGTGAGGTGAATCCGGAGATTGCTCCGTCGGCGGCCATCGATCCGTCGTACGGCGTGGCCAGGACACCGTCGACGAACTCATCGCCGACCGTCCGCACCGCAGTCGCGAAGATGTCCTCGTCGAAGATCCAACCCTCTCTGCGTTTCAGCCGCCGCCGCAAGCGCTCCAGGCCAGCCCCCGGTTGGCGGTGGGCACGCACCAGATCGCTGTCATCAAGATCAGCGAAGTCGCCTCGTCCGCTCTCCCATGATCGAAATTCGCCGGACACGGGGGAGAACTGCAGCACTCCCGAGCGATGAAAGTCATCCAGATCGTGCAGCGAGTACGCAATGTCGTCGGCGAGATCCATGACCGAGCACTCCAGGGTCTGCCGCCCCGGCGGCAGCTGCGGGAATGCGGCAAGCGCATCCAGCATCTGCGGCAGGTCGATGATGTAGGCGGAGAACTTCGCGGCTCCCGCGGTGCCGCGAGCGTGGCCGGCGCCGCGTGGAGGAATGGGCCACGCGATCGGATGTGGATCGGGATAGTGGAAACAGGCCCACGGATACTTCAGCACCGCAGCTCGAGTCGCCGCGGTGAGGTTGAGCCCGTGTTCGCCGGGCCCGAGGACTTCCAGCTCGGTCAGGATTCGGAAGGTCTGTGCGTTTCCCTCAAAACCGTCCGACAGCCCGAACCTCATTCGCGCCAATCGATCAAGAACCCGCTCACCCAGATGGCCGAACGGAGGATGGCCAAGATCATGAGCGGTCGCCGCCGCCTGTACCACGACATGATCAAGACCTCCAAGATCATGAAGCAGTTGCTGATCCTGGGTGCGGAGGAGCCGCACAGCGATCGCTCGAGCGACTGCTGTCACCTTGATCGTGTGGGTGAGCCGGTTGTGGACTACTCCACTGGTCGCCATCGAGGTAACCACCTGCGTGACGTCGGCCAGCCGAGAGAGGGCGCTCGCGAACCGGATCCGCTCGAGGTCAGTACGGAACTCCGATTCGCCGGGCGGGTACCGACGATCCGGCTCCGGATGCGACCTGGCCAGCCGGAAATCCATGTCCCGCACGCTATCGAACCGACCAGCGCGCACTTCCTGCCGGCGCAGGTCATTGAGGTGAGCGAGCCCGGCTCAGTAGTGTGACCTGGTACCAGCCGATCAACGAGGGGAACCTGATGAGCCAGCCTGTAGATCCGACCACCACCCCGGCCTGGGCAAGGCTGACTGCCCTCTACGAGTCTTTGGAGCCCGATCTACGCGGCTGGTTCGCCGACGATCCGTCTCGGGCGAAATCGTTCACCTTCACAGCGGGCGATCTCTACGTCGACCTTTCCAAGAACTTGATCAACGCTGACATCCTGAGCGCCCTTGCTGATCTTGCCGATCAGGTCGGTTTGGTGGAGCGTCGTGATGCCATGTACGCCGGAGAGCACATCAACGTCACCGAGGATCGAGCGGTGCTGCACACGGCGCTGCGGGCTCCCGAGGGATCCAGCCTGATTGTCGACGGGACCGATGTCATCCCCGAGGTACACAAGGTGCTGGCCAAGGTGTACGCCTTCGCCGACAAGGTACGCAGCGGCGAATGGGTTGGCGTTACCGGCAAACCGATCACAACAGTGGTGAACATCGGGATCGGGGGATCTGATCTTGGTCCGGTGATGGTCTATGAGGCCCTGCAGCCGTACGTGAAGCCGGGGTTCACGGCGCGATTCATCTCCAACATTGACCCGACTGACGTAGCAGAGAAGACCAAGGACCTTGATCCGGAGACCACCCTCTTCATCGTTGCCTCAAAGACCTTCACCACTTTGGAGACGCTGACCAACGCGCGCCTGGCGCGTAGCTGGCTCCTGGACAATCTTCGCGAATCCGGCGCCATCGAGGCGGGTGAGGACGCAGCCAATGCCGCCGTCGCCAAGCACTTTGTTGCGGTGTCCACCGCGCTCGACAAGGTGGCTGCGTTCGGCATCGACCCCGAGAACGCGTTCGGCTTCTGGGATTGGGTCGGCGGGCGATATTCAGTCGATTCGGCAATTGGCACGTCGGTTGCGGTCGCCATCGGACCAGCGAACTTCGCTGACTTCCTGGCAGGCTTCCATGCCATCGACCGGCACTTCGCCGAGACGGACCTTGCCAGCAACGTGCCAGCGCTGATGGGTCTGCTGAACGTCTGGTACGTGAACTTCTTCAAGGCCGGAAGCCACGCCGTGCTCCCGTACGCCCAGCTCTTGCATCGGTTCCCGGCGTACCTGCAGCAACTCACCATGGAGTCCAACGGCAAGAGTGTGCGCTATGACGGCTCGCCTGTGACCACTGAGACCGGAGAGGTGTTCTGGGGCGAGCCCGGCACGAACGGCCAGCACGCCTTCTACCAGCTGATCCACCAGGGAACTCAGATGATCCCGTGCGACTTCATCGCCATTGCCAACCCGGCGCACCCGCTCGTCGATGGCGACAACGACGTCCACGAGCTGTTTCTGGCCAACTTCTTCGCCCAGACTGCCGCACTGGCCTTCGGCAAGACGGCCGACGAGGTCCGTGCGGAGGGGACTTCCGAGGCGATCGTGCCGGCCCGCGTCTTCCCTGGAAACCGCCCGACCACTTCGATCATGGCTCCCGAGCTGAGTCCGCGCGTCGTTGGCGAGCTGATCGCGCTCTACGAGCACATCACCTTCACCGAAGGAGTCGTGTGGGGGATCGACAGCTTCGACCAATGGGGTGTCGAACTGGGCAAGCAGCTCGCGCTCCAGGTAACGCCCGCAGTCGGCGGCGACGAGGACGCCCTGGCCAAGCAAGACCCCTCGACCCAGTCCTTGATCACCTACTACCGCTCACAGCGCCGCTAACTCCGAGTTGTCAGCGTCTCAAAGGGCTATAGCACCGTGAGACGCTGACAAGTCGGCAGGTTCAGGCAGGAGCCGCCGCATCAGCCTCCACAGGCTCCGCCTCACGTTCCCGCTTGCTCTTGCCGAACGCCAGGTATAGCGACGGCAGCACAAACAAGTTGATCAAGGTCGCCGTGATCAGGCCGCCGAGGATCACTATCGCCATGGGATGCTCGATCTCGTGGCCCGGAATGCTGCCTGCGACTACGAGCGGAACCAGCGCCAAACCGGTGGCCAGGGCGGTCATCATGATCGGTGCCAGACGTTCCTTGGCGCCCTGAATCACCAGACCTGGCCCGAACCGCACACCTTCTACCCGCTCAAGGTGCTGGAAGTGGCTGACCATCAAGATCCCATTGCGAGCCGCAATACCGAAGACCGCGAGGAAGCCGACCAGTGACCCAAGCGATAGCACCCGCCCGCCCATCCAGACTGCGATCGCACCGCCAACCAGCGCCATGGGCAACAGTACGAAGGTCAACAGCGCCGGCCGGAAGCTGCCGAATGCGACCTGCAGTAGCAGCAAGGTTGCGACTGCTGCCGCGATGCCAAAGATCGCCAGCGTGTCCTCTGCGGCGTCGAGCTCAGTGGACTCGCCAATCACCTCCGCGTGATAGCCAAGCGGGAACGTGACTCCTTCCATGCGCTTTTCGACGTCGTCCACGACCT
>DATLPF010000214.1:0-11493 GCA_035535875.1 Propionibacteriaceae bacterium | reverse complement strand
TCCTTGACCAGGTCCAGTTGACCTCTGAACTCATCAGGGGTCGTGGTGCGATTTGCCTTGTACTCGCTGTAGATCTCGGAGCGGAACGTATGACGCGAGACATCGAAGGCAACGCCCAGATGGGTCGGCTTCTCGTCGCGTAGCACATTGATCAACATCGAGGTGAACCCGAACACCCCATTGGTGTGCTGGCCGGTCTGGGTCGAGAAGTTCTCGACCGGGAGGGCGAAGAAAGCCCGGTACGCGATGGAGTGGCCGTCAATCAGCATCAGCTTGGGCCGCGTCGGCAGCTCGCTGGTGGGCGCAGGAGCTAACTGAGTCGTGGTCGGCACATGCCGACTTTAGCCGCGTGCACTGACGCTCTGCGTCGCGTTTGTGACGTCAAGGTGCGAATGACGATCTTGCCGCTCGCCCAGCACAGTCAGCCCTGGAAATGTCAGTACCGCCACGACTCCGCGTCACGAGACAGTGCATCGACGGCATCGAGGAGCGCCCATACCGGTTCAGGCGCATCCTCCCCGGCCCACAACTCGATCCGCTTAGTTTTTTCGGCCACGATCTCAATGGCTGTTGAGCCGCCGTCAACCGCCTTTGGGTGGACTCGTTCGGGGATAGTGACACCAATGACCTCGTGTGCGAGTCGCTCAACCTGGTCCACAGCCGCGGGCTCCAGCCGACGATCTGTGCGGATCTTGCCATGGTCGGTGACGGTGAGGTGATTGCCGTAGACCGAGATAACACGGTCGTCGTCCATCACCCCGCCGCGGATGCTGACGGTGAGCTGCACTCTTTGAGGGTACCCAGCAGCCAGGTTCCGATGGCCAGCAGAGGCAGCCTCACGCCATTCGTCCGTCGACGACCTCGTCGATCTGGGCCTTGTGGCGTCCGTCCCGGCGCGCGGGAAATAGGGCGAGATCGGCATGATGCAGAGCCTGGCGTGCGGTCTCGTAGGTGCACTTCGGCCCGAGGAACTGCAACGAATGAAACGTAACGGCATCCGCGACGCCGGGTCCAACCGAGGTCCGGAGGTCCCAGAGCAGAGCCGCCCATGCGGCACCCACCTCGTGCGGGTCTTGGGAGTCCCGCCGATCGGCCTTCAGCCGGAGCGTCTTGTCGTCACAACGTCGGGCGCCCTCGGGCTCGTCGCGCACCCAGTCACCGAACCGCGGGTCGTTGTAGAACGTCGCCTGAGCGTAGTCGCCGTAGCCCTCGTTGAGGCCGAGTGCAATGGGCGAGGCGAATTCGTCGTCGAGGCGTGCAATGCGATGAACAACGGCATGGGTGAACTCGTGGACGCAGATATCACCGGACCGCGCCGCGGGATGCGGTCTGTCAGCGAGTCTGATCATCTTCTGGCCGGGAAAGAATGCACCAACCTGAGAACGGACGGTTCGGTCCTGCACCCGAATTGTTAGCGGCGTAAAAAGCTCGTCATTGAATACGTCCAGGCCCAAAAGGTCGCGGAAAAACTGCATCGCATTGGCCATGTGACCAAAGGCACAGACCTCGTCGAAGCCCTCCTGATCGGGTTCGAGCCGGAAGTCGCGTTTGCCGTTGCTGATCGCATTTCCCATCGCCGGAACAGTGATGAGCTTGCCTGTGTTCAGGATGCCGCGTCGACCTTCAAGCTCCGCCAGCCGCACCACCTGAGGCACTGGATCCCGGCCTGGATTAAGCCGGAACACCCGGCCCTCGCCGAAGTTCGCGGAACAGCTCACATCTTGTGCGTACAGCAGTCCCAGCTCCTTGTCGGCTTGCACGTACGCGCGGACGTCGATCGGCTCGGTGAAATCGATCACCCTGGCGCGATAGGCCCAAACACCTCGACCCTCATACGGCCAGACGACGAGCTCCACCTCAATCTTTGCGCTCGCCGGCACCTTTAGCTGATCACGGACGGCTCGAGTTACTGCTGTCTTGGAGTGCCGTGGAACCCGGCCCGGATCGCGCCTCTCGAGGTCTCCCACAGGGCCGCCGAGCACCACACTCCCCGAAAGCGAGGTGACCGTCCGAAACCGCGCCCCGACCACCGGGTGCCTGCGCAGCATCTGCTGATGAGTTGTCTGTTCGCAGACTGTCGAGTGGAACGTCGCCTGGACCTTCTCGCTGCCGACCTTCTGCTCGAGATGCTCCTCGAAGGGCCCGAATGCACCCACGCCAGCCGCACGCGTTGCCAGGAACAAGTTGCCCGGACCACCCACCGATTTCCACGAATGATTGGGCTTAGACAACGCGCGTGCGAGGGTGGTGGGGTCTGGTAAGCCGGGGGTGCCGATAACGTCAGAAAGATCACAATTGACAATGGGATAGATAGATTGGCCCTCACCGGCAAATCCCATATCTGCTACTCCGCCCTATTTTCAACCCGGCCCAGATCGCTACCATACTCGCGGTGGGAGAGACCCGCTATCTTGTTAGCGTGAGGTTGCGATGGCAATTGACTCAGCGCACCAAATTCGAGTAGTCGTCCTGCCAAAATCGGCTCAGAAGAATTCCGACGTAAGCGAGATCGTCCAGAGGAGACTTGGCTCCGGCTGGGACGTACAGCGGCTCACCCGTGGCAGCCGATTGTTCCTTCTCACCGGCAAGAGCGCGCACACCGTCGGCACACCCGAGCATGCACGCGAGTCACACGAAGCAGCGCTGACGTTGTACCGCAGCAAGCAGTTCCACCGGGTTGAGGCGGATGTTCCGGTGCCGGTGGAAGTCGACCCGGCACTCGTTGCCATCGGGGCGTTCGGCGCCAACCCGTGCGAGAACAACACGCCGCCGAAGGACTGGGTCCACACAATCCTGCACTGGTCGGAGGCGCTGGCGGCCATGTCGAACGCTAGCCGCGGTGGTCGCGGCATCAGCGTCGGCCAGCCCGACTCCGGCTACACCCTGCATCCGAATCTGGGCGCAGTCGGACTGGACCTCAACCGGGACCGCGATGTCATCGACGGCGATGACGACGCTCTTGATGATCTGATTCCCAATCCGGCGTGGCCCTTCCCCAACCCCGGACACGGCACGGCGACCGCCAGCGTGATTGTCGGGCAAGGAACGTTCCCCCAAGGGATCGTCGGCCTGGCCGGCGGCGCACTTCTGGTGCCGATCCGCGCCACGGAGAGCGTGGTCCAGGTATTCGACACCAATGTGGCGAAGGCGGTCGCACACGCCCGGCACGTGGGCTGTCACGTAGTGACGATGAGCCTCGGCGGCAAGGGGTTCTTCGGGCTAAAGGGTGAAATACAGCGGGCCGTCGACGCCGGCATGATCGTCATGGCAGCAGCCGGCAACTACGTCCAGATCGTGGTCGCGCCTGCCAGCTACGACAACTGTTTGGCGGTGGCCGCGACTGGACCTGGCGACACCCTTTGGGCGGACTCCTCCCGAGGGACGGCGGTCGACGTCAGCATGCCGGGCTCGTGTGTGTGGGTCGCGACGTACAGCGGCACAAACCCGATCGTCCGTATGGGCAACGGCACCTCATTCGCGGTCGCGCATCTTGCGGCGGCTGCTGCCTTGTGGCTGGCGCGTCACGGCCGCCAGTCGTTGATCAGCAAGTACGGTGCGAAGCGCATCCAGGCGGCCTTTCTCACAACCTTGCGTTGGCCGGGCGTGTGCGTCGTACCGCCAGGCTGGGATCCCGACTACGGCGTGGGCCGTGTCGACCTGCTGGCCTTATTGCAGGCGCCGCTACCCGAGCCGGCGGATCTGGTCGAGGTGGGTGCTTTCGGCGCAAGCGAGGACGATGCTGTTACTCGGATCGCGGCAATGATCAGCGCCGAGCCTGTACGAGTGCGGACCCGGCTCGCTGAGTTACTCAAGGTGTCGACGCACGAGGAGCTGAATCGGGCCATCGCTGAACATGAGGGCGAGCTGCTTTATCTCGTTCTCGCCGATCGAGCATTTGCCGAGTCGTTGGCACAACCCGGTTCCATCGGTGCGTTCGCTCCCCAGATCAACACTGCCGGTGTGACGAGCGACCTCAGTGCACGACTTGCCGTGTGAGACCTTCGGACTCAAGCGCTGGATTGGCTTGATCACCGATACAGATGGGAGCGGTGTCCTAGTGTCGTGTCTCCCAAGTCTCTTGACGTTTCGCGCCGCCCAGGCACGCACCTCGCAGCGTTCTCCTTGGTCGACATACGACCCGGTATCCCTCCCTCGTCGGCCTTGCGATCCACGCACCTGAACGACGCCAAACGTAAAGGAAGTTAGGAGACTGAGGCTCGTGACTCCGATCGACGACCGGCACCACATCCCGGCCGAATACGCCGAGCTAAAGAGCGCCCTCGACAGCAAGATGGGTTTCGAGCTGCTCAGCCTGACGGCTGAGCGAGTGGTCGGACGGATGCCGGTTACCGGCAACACCCAGCCGTACGGGTTATGGCATGGCGGCGCCTCTTGCGTGCTGGCCGAGACACTCGCCTCATTGGGCTCCTTCATGCACGCGCAGCCGGAGAGGATCTCGGTCGGGGTGGAGATCAACGCGACGCATCACCGATCGGTGACCGCGGGCTGGGTGACCGGTACCGCCACTGCCTTGCATCTCGGCAGGTCGGTTGCCAGCTACGAAATCGTGATCACCGACGATGCCGGCAAGCGAGTGTGTACGGCCCGGGTCACCTGCCAGCTGGTCACCCCGCGCAGTGCCTGAGCCGTAAGCACTGCCGGTGGAATTCGAAAGGCTCCGATCAAGGCTCCGACGGCAGGAGCTTTGCATAGTTTGCTGACGGTCTGCACACGTAGCAACCCATGCAGAGCGACCGCAACCAACGTGCACGTGGGTTTCAGCGGCCGGCTCCAGAGGACTTGGGCGCGAGCAGCTTAAGAAGAGGAATCTGGGTCGATGGTCGTTTCGGCGAGCACCTCAAGAACGTCGTCGGCCTCGGTCGCCGGGTTCACGAAGGCGAGCCGCAGCGCGGTCCGACCCTTCCACTGCGTCGGAACGCACAGGATCCGGCCCTCGAGCGCGAGGCGTCTTGACCAGCGCCGGTACGCCGCGTCGTCCCATCCAGGACGCTCGAAGAGCACCACCGACAAGGTCGGCTCCACCAGCAAGGACAGCTGAGGGATGCGCCGAATCCCGTCTGCCACGGCACGCGCGGTTGCCAGGGTTTGCTCGATCGCTGCGGTGTAGCGGTTCGTGCCGTGGGTCGCCAGGCTGAACCAGAACGGCAGACCCCGAGCCCGCCGGGTCAGGTGCACCCCGTAGTCCCACGGATTCCAGACCTCGCGGTCAATGGCATCGAGATACCCCGCGTGTTGTGCGTGTGCAGCGCGCCCAAGTTCGGGCTGCCGGTAGAGCAAGCCGCAGCAGTCGTACGTCGCGAACAGCCACTTGTGTGGGTCGACGATGAAGCTGTCGGCGCGCTCGATCCCGCCAAAGAGCGAACGCACACTCGGGGCTGCTAAAGCTGCACCCCCGTACGCCCCGTCGACGTGCATCCAGACGCCGAACCGCTCGCAGACGTCCGCGACACCGGTCAAGTCGTCAATGATCCCTGCATTGGTCGTACCCGCCGAGGCGACCACCGCGAAGACGTCATGGGACCTGGCGAGCGCTGCTCGAAGAGCCTCACCAGTGAGCTGACCCTGATCATTTTCCGGCACAATGACGACCTCGGCATCGAGCACGGACGCAGCCGTCTGAACCGACGAATGCGCCTGAGTGGTACAAGCCAGCCGCCATTGGCCTACCGGATGCCTGCCCAGTTGGTTGCGGGCGAACTGCCGTGCGGCAACCAGCGCGGAGAGATTGCCTGTGGTGCCACCGGAAACAAAGCAGCCGCCAGCGGTTTTGGGCCAGCCGAGCAGCTCGATCAGCCAGCCGAGTGCCTGATTCTCGGCGAAGATCGCGCCGGCTCCGGACTCCCAGCTGCCGGCGAAGATGTTGTAGCTGCTCACAACCGCGTCGAAGGCCAGCGCAGCCCGCGTGGGCGCGGCAGGAATGTAGGCGAGATTCAGCGGATCGTCTTGGGCCCGGGTCGCGGGGGCGATGATGTCTTCGAAGATGCGCAGCGCCTCATTGGCACCTAGCCCTTCAGGCGTGATCGTCTGTCCGGCGTCGGCCAGCAGCTCCGAGGCAGGCCGGGCCGTTGTCTTGGGATCCGAAGGCTTGCTGATACGACGGCTGGCCAGAGCCACTGCTGCTGCAGCAGTCTCGGTCTCATCTCCCCAGACGCTGGCTGCCGCCGCTCCCACTGCGTGCGGAACGGCAGCCTCGGAACCAAGTGGGGACGACGTTGTCACTGGCGTGCTCCTGCCCGCCGATCATCTGCCGGCGTACTCGCACGCTAGTTCGCGTGCCAGCACGGGACAACAGACTGCCCCTGTCTGGACGAGCGAGCAGGCGCGCGCGCTCCTCGTCGCGAGCGACTGAGGAAGACAGGTCAGCGCGATTGCGCGAGCGATCAAAAATTGCTTGTCTCAGCGCACGAGTTGATCTTGGGTTGGGTGTTCACGTCTGCGACAAGGACGATGCTGGTTCGATCCCGAAAGGTCGAGAGACTTTGTCGTAGCTGCACTGCGCTAACGCGGCGGAGCCGGAGCCCCGGGACCGAGGTCACCGCCAAGGTAGGCGGCTTTCACCTCGGGGTCATTGAGAAGGTCGGCGGCGGGGGCGCTCTTGACGATCCGCCCGGTTTCTATCACGTACGCCCGATGAGCGATCCTCAATGCTTGCTGCGCGTTCTGCTCCACGAGCAGGATCGTCGTGCCTCTCCGGTTGATCTCCTCAATGATCTCGAAAATCTGGTTGACCAGCATCGGTGCCAGACCCATCGACGGCTCATCGAGCAACAGCACTTTCGGCTTTGTCATGAGCGCCCGGCCAATCGCCAGCATCTGCTGCTCGCCACCGGACAGCGTTCCGCCCGCCTGCCGCTTGCGCTCCTTCAGCCGTGGAAAGAGGTCGTAGGCCTCAGCAAGCTCGTTCGAGGAGTCGTCCTTGCGTGCGTACGCACCCATGTGGAGATTCTCTGCCACGGTCATGCCCGGAAAGATCCCGCGACCCTCCGGTGCCTGACCGATGCCCGCGAGCACTCGTTTATACCCGGGCATTCGCGTAATGACCTGACCGTTGAACCGAATCTCGCCCCGGGAAACCGTACGCAGCCCCGAAATGGTCTTCAGGGTTGTGCTCTTTCCGGCGCCATTGGCACCGATCAACGTCACGATCTCGCCCTCGTTTACCTCCAGCGAGATGCCACTAATGGCCTCGATCTTTCCGTAGTGGACGTATATCTCATCAAGCTCAAGAAGCATCGGTCGGCGCCCCCAGATATGCCTCGATCACGCGGGGATTCTGCTGTACCTCTGCAGGGACGCCCTCCGCAATTTTCTGCCCGAAGTCGAGGACGACAACACGGTCACTGATGCCCATGACCAGACTCATGTCGTGCTCGATCAGAAGGACGGTGCGGCCCGAATCGCGGATCTTGCGGATGAGGTTTTGCAGCGCCAGTTTCTCCGCGGGATTCATGCCAGCAGCTGGCTCATCGAGCAACAACAGTTTGGGATCGGTGGCGAGCGCCCTGGCGATCTCCAGCCGGCGCTGGTCGCCGTAGGGCAGGTTTTTGGCCGTGTCTTCAATTCGATTGGGAATACCGACAAACTCCAGCAGTTGAAGGGCCTTTGCCCGCCCCTCGCGCTCCTCCCGCCTGTGCCATGGCAGACCAAGGGCGGCGCCAGCGAGGCCGGTGCGATGGTGTGCATCGGCACCGACGAGCACGTTCTCCAACGCAGACATGTTGTGGAAGAGCCGCACGTTCTGGAAAGTCCGCGCGATCCCGAGCTTGGTCACTATATAGCGCTTCTTGCCGTCGATCCGGTCGCCGTTAAAGAGCACCTCTCCTTCAGTCGGGTAGTACACGCCCGTCACCATGTTGAACACAGTGGTCTTGCCCGCACCGTTCGGGCCGATCAACGCGAAGATCTCACCCTCGTAGATGGTGAACTCGACCGCGTTGACCGCGACCACGCCGCCAAATCGCATTGTCACGGTCTTCAGCTCGAGCAACGGCCGGGTTGCCGAGGTGACAGGAGCGTCGGTCATGCGCTACTCATCTCTCCAGTTCGGGCGCTCGGGCCTCGGCTTCAACTTCGCCTCCGGGGCCGCCCACCTCCCCGCCCAGGGCACCCATCCCACCGGTGCCCTCCGCGAGTTCGGCCTGGCGCCGCCGCGACGGCCATATGCCCTCAGGCCGCAGCGCCATCATGAGTACGAGGGCCGCGCCAAACAGCAGCACTCGGTAATCCTCAAACACTCTGAACCGCTCGGGCAGCCAGGCAATCAAAAAGGCGCCCAATATGACGCCGGGGATGTTCCCCGATCCCCCAAGCACGACGGCGGCAAGGATCGTTGCGGACAAGAAGAAGGGGAAGTTGGCTGGAATGATCGAGATCACCTTGGTTGCCCAGACCACGCCTACGGCGCCACCGATCGACGCACCGATCGCGAAGGCAGCTAACTTGTAACGGAAGGTTGGGACACCCATAAGCTCGGCCGCGTCCTCGTCTTCCCGAATTGCCGCCCACGCCCTACCGACGCGACTCTTCTCTAGTCGCTTGACGAAGATGATCGTGAGCACGATGAGGAGGACGAGCAGGTAGTAGTAAGGCCGCGGGTCGAGGAGACCGTACCTCAATGGCTTCACGCCGAGGATCTCGAAGTCCGACAAGTTGGGCGGGTGCGGGATTCCGGCAATCCCGCGAGGACCACCTATGGCGTCGGTGTTCTGAGCACTGATCCGGACGATTTCACCGAATCCCAAGGTCACGATGGCAAGGTAGTCACCGCGCAACCGTAACGTTGGGGCACCAAGGATGAGGCCGGAGCCGCTGGTAAGCAGCACTCCGACAATGAGGACTTCCCAGAAGCTCCAGCCGAATTTGGTGCCGAGCACTGCCATTGAGTAGCCACCGATGGCAAAGAACGCCACGTATCCGAGGTCGAGCAGGCCCGCATAGCCGACCACGACGTTGAGACCGATCGCCAAAGCGACGTAGATGCCGATCGGATAAAACAGGACAGTCGCCCAGTCGCTCCGCGGTGTCATGAAGCTTCCGATCGAAGACGCCGGCAACAACAAGGCAGCGATGATGAGTGCTATGTAGACCAGCCAGCGCGCCCATCTCGGCGCGTCGGCCCACCAGTCGCGGATTTGTTGCATGCGGTTGCCGATCGTCTGACGGCTCTTCGTCAAGATGCCGGCGCTGCTTCTGTTGCTGTTCATGCGCGCGCCTGCTGCAGAGACTCGCCGAGGATGCCGGTCGGTCGAAACATGAGCACCAAAACCAAGACGACGAACGCGACCACGTCCTTCCATTCCGATCCGAAGATCGCCGACCCGTACATCTCGATGAGTCCTAGAACAAGCCCACCAACCAGAGCGCCGCGCAGATTTCCGATGCCCCCAAGTACCGCTGCAGTGAATGCTTTGATGCCGAGCAAGAAGCCAACGAAGTAGTTCGTTTCCTGAAATCGCATGAGATAGAGCGCCGCTGCGACGCCGGCCATTGCTCCGCCGATGGCAAACGTTGCGGTGATGATGCGATCGATGTTGACACCCATCAGTACGGCGTTCTCCGGTGACTGGGCTGTAGCGCGGATTCCTCGACCGAGATTGGTACGGTTCACGAACTGGTCGAGCGCCACCATCATCACGACTGCGGCAACTACCACGAGCAGCTTGTCATTGCGCACAACAAAGTCACCAATCGCTATGACATCGCTTAGCCGCACCCAGTCCGGTGAGTGAACCGGCAGGCGTCCACCTACCTGTGGTAGGTCAAACAATCTCGGGATCACGATGAGCGCAAAGAGCTGCTGAAGAAAAAGCGACGCGCCGATAGCTGAGATGAGCGCTGCCAGGCGGGAGCCGCCACGCTTGCGCAGCGGCCGGTAAGCGATGTACTCGAGTCCCATGGCCGTAACGCCGGAGACGACAATCGCGATAACGGCAACCAAGAGGAGCATCCCGATGAGCGCCACGCCGCTCAACTCATGGGACACGCCGATCGTCGTCAGGGTGAACAATGCCGCAACAGTCCCGACCATGAAGACTTCGGAATGCGCAAAATTGATGAGCCGCAGCACCCCGTACACCATCGTGTAGCCGAGCGCGACCAGAGCGTAAATTGAGCCCAGCGAGAGACCGTCAACGGTGGCAGGCCAAAACTGCGTCAGAAAACTGTCGAGCACCGTCGGTCACCTTTGGTAGTAGATCGGGAGCGCCGTGGCGCTCCCGATCTCGGCCTGCACTAAGACACTCTCACGCCGAGCCGCGTCAGGCTGGCTTGCTTGCCTCCTTCGCGTTGCCGAGCAGGGAGTACGTGTCACCTTTGAACAGGTAGACGTACACCTCGCCACTGGTTGGCTCGCCGGTGGGAGCGAACTTGATCTGCTTGGTTACTCCCGGGATGTCTATCGTCGCGAGGTACTTGTTGATCGACTCAGGGTCGGTATTGCCATTCTTAATGGCCTCAATGAACGCGGTTGCCGAGTCGTAGCCCTCACCGACGTAGATCGCAGTTGGGGCGTTGTACTTCGCCTGGTAGGCGTCAGCGAGCTTCTTGCTTGCCGGGCTGGCTTTACCCGTCGGGTCGATCAGGCACGGGCAGCTGACGACGGCGCCGTCGGCGTTATTGCCGCCCGCGCCCTTGGCGAGACCGGCGTCCAATGAGCCATCACCGGAGAGGAATTGCGCCTTCACGCCGCCATCACGTAACTGCTTGAGCAGCCGGCCACCCTGGGCGTAGTAGCCGCCGTAGAAGACGGCATCCGGTGCCGCGGCCTTGACCTTATTGACCGTGGAGGCGTAGTCGGAGCCCTGGGGGTCGATGACGTCGGTCTGAATGTTGACGCCGCTACCCTTCAAGGTCTTTGACACCACGTCGGCGATGCCCTTGCTGTACTCCTGGTTGTCATGGATGACGAAGACCTTCTTCGCACCAAGCGCCCGGGAGATGTAGTCGCCCACGCCCCCACCTTGGATGTCGTCGTTCGCTACGATGCGGTGCCAGTACTTCCAGCCGTTCTGACTAAGGAGTGGGTTGGTCGCTGACGCGGAGATGCTGGGGATCGTGCCCTCTTCGAGAATGGGCCCAACCTGTCGGGACTCACCTGAGAACGCGGGACCAATGAGCCCGACGATCTTGTCGGTCTTGATGGCCTGCTGGGCGAGAGCCGTGGCCTGCTCTGGCACGCCTTGACTGTCGTACTCCACTAACTCGATCTTGGTAGCCGGGTTGGTGGCGTTGTATTCCTCAAGCGCCAGCTTGGCGGCATTCCTAAGCGGGATGACTATGCCCGAGTTTTCCCCCGTGAGGTCACCCATGAGCCCGATCTTGACGGTCTTGGCGGCCTCCGTCGCGCCACTTGGGGACGCACCGCCACCAGTGGCCTGGTCCCCCCCGCCGCCACAGGCCGCTAGCACAAGCGAGCTCGCGGCTAGGGCTACTCCGAGGCGGACAATTGAGCGATATCGCACTATTCCTCCTGAC
>DATLPF010000213.1:0-5161 GCA_035535875.1 Propionibacteriaceae bacterium | reverse complement strand
GCGTCAGCTCACTCCGCACGAGGCATGAGCCGCGGGAGTCAGGTGAAGCTCTGGCGCCCTGTCCCTCGAGGAACCTTCAGCGAAGATCATCGCCCAACTAGCGCAGTCCGCTGGTGCTTAACGGTCGGTGATTAACTCAGCTGAACGCCTGTGCGGCGGCGGCTACGACCTCATCGTGTGGCACGTCGCGCAGGTGTTGAGCGATGTTCCAGCGATGCCCGAACGGGTCCTCAAGCTGGCCGTGCCGGTCGCCCCAGAACATGTCCGCCAACGGTTGACGAATCTGTGCGCCCGCCGCCACCGCCTGCGCGAACATGGCCTCGACGTCGGCGACGTCGAGGGCCAACACCACCGCGTACCGCCAATCGAGGGCGGCGCGAGCACCCCCATCTCAGGGAACTCGTCGGCGATGTGCAGCAGACCGTCGCCAATCCGCAACTGGACCGACATCAGCCGTCCATCAGGAACTGGGATCCGGCTCACCTCCTCGGCCCCGAAGGCGTCGCGGTAGAAAGCCACAGCGCGCTCGGCGCCCTGAACGACAATGTGGGGAGTGATTGGCATGAGCCGAGCCTAGATTGCCAGCATCGGGAGCTCTCGAACGCTGTTGCCGCCCAGCATTGCCCACATGGGGACGGAGAGGTGGGATGCTCTTGTCGCAAGCCGAAGGTCTGTCGAAACGTTGGGCCATCGCAGGAACCTGTGCATGATGTGAAGGCCGACGGACCCATGGTCAGGATGTCGGAAAGCTTTCGGGACGGTGGCGAGAATCGTGAAGCCTAGCGACTCCCACAGGCGGACGCCGTGGGCGTGCCAGGCTCCCAGTGTGCTCGGTCAGCTCACCCGCTTGCCCTCGAGCAGGAGAGGCTCGGCGAGTCTCAGCGGTTGTGAGCCGTCTTCGCTGAGGATCGGCTCGGCCGAATATTGCGCTACGTAGACGCGACGCACCCGGTCGGTGGTGTTGGGGCCGCTGCGGTGGAAGAGCGTTGATGAGAAGCAGGCGATGCTGCCGGCCGGCACGATCACCGGGTCGCCCGGGTCGTGCCCGAAGTAGCCGACCAGATCGTTGCTCTCCTCCTCGCGCGCGTGCTTGACGACGTCTCGGGTGCCGGCGCGTGAGTAGGGCAGCAGATACACGGTGCCGTTGGCTTCGGTCATGTCGTCGAGTGCGATCCAGCAGGTGAGGTACGGCCGGTGCGGGTAGTCGATGAAGCCCGAGTCCTGGTGCCAGCTGAACGGCATCCCCTGCTCGGCGGCCTTCACCACGTACTGCTCGTTGAACAGGTAGACGGTGTCCCCAAGCGCCGCCTGGCCGATCCGCGCCATGAGGTCTGATGACAAGAAGCGCTCCACTGCTGGGCTCTTGCCGTAGGCGTGGACGAAGTAGCGGCTGCCGCGCCGGTCGAGGTCGAGCTTGTCGACGCCGAGACGATCCATCTCCCGGTCGCGCTCGTCGATGAAGCGCTGGCATTCCCCACGCAGCGTGTCCAGATCGCCTGGCGGCACGATGCGATTCAGCACGAAGAGACCCTCCTCGCGGAACTGCCGCGCCTGCTCGGACGTGATGCGCAGTGCTGAGACGGCCATGCTTTGCCCTCCTGTGATCGTGGACGATCACATAATCTGCGGTAATGGTGATTGGGTCTTCGCGTAGGTCCGCGAGTTTTTATCGTTTCTTGCGATGATCGACGACCTTGGAGTTCGGGCTGGCCTCGATGGACGCGTGGTACGGCACAGGGTCGGCGACGTTCGACCCCGCGCCCACCGCCATGCCGAGCTCGAGGTCAACCTCGTCGTGTGCGGCACCGCCTCCTACCTGCTCGGCGACCGGCGCTATGAGCTCACGCCCGGCACGCTGACCTGGCTGTTTCCCGGTCAAGATCACGTCCTGGTCGACGAGTCGTCCGACCATGAGCTCTGGTGGGCGGTGTTCCGGCCCGCTCTCGTCGCTCAGATCGCGACGGTCCGGCACGCGCGACCCCTGTTGGAGGAGGACCCGGTTGGGCAGTTCTCGCGCCGTCTCGACTCCAGCAGGGTTCGTCCTCTCAGCACCCTCTTCCACGAAATACAGCATGCGGAGACGGTCGACGACATTCTTGTCAACACCGGGTTGGCGTACCTGCTGAGCTTCGCCTGGCGAGCTTTCCTCGACAGCGACGACGTCGTCGAAGGCGTCGATCTGCATCCGGCGGTGGAGACGGTCGCTCGGATACTGCGAACCGACCCGGACGCAGGTGATCTCGCTACGCTGGCGCGGGCTGCGCGTCTGAGCTCGTCGCACTTGAGCCGGATATTCAAGGAGCAGACCGGCGTGTCGATCAGCCGGTTTCGCAACCAGCAGCGACTGCAGCGTTTTCTGCCGCTTTACGGCAGAGGGCGGCGCACCACAGCGCTGGCGGCCGCCCTCGAGGCTGGCTTCGGCAGCTACGCCCAGTTCTACCGCGTCTTTCGCGAGCAGACAGGACGGAGTCCGTCCGCGCTGCGCGTCGACTCAATCCGCGACAGCGCGCTCGGCGCCCTGAACGACAATGTGAGGAGTGATCGACATGAGCAGAGCGTAGCGACGCCAGCATCTGGAGTCTGAACGTTGTTGCCCGACCAGCATTACCACATGGGGACCCGCTTACGGTCTTCGTGATGCAGCGGCGGCGTCCCAGACAATCGCACTTGGGGAAGGCGGGAGCAGCGGCAGATGGACCCGCGTCTAAGTTCCCGAACTCTGTCTCAGCCTTGAGGGTCGCGGTGCTCTTCGGGCTCGAACGTGCTGCCCTGGCCCTCGGGCATCATGCCAATCTCGTCACAGCTACGGCCTTTTTACCCTCGGGCTTCTCGATATCGCGTGGCTCGGGCTGGCTCTCGTCCTAGTCGGAGACTTCTGGACCGGCTGTATTGCTGATAGCGGGGCCTCCTCGGCAAATCGTCGTGCGGCTCGAACAGTAACCCTGCAGTACGACAAGCCGTATCAGCCGCCCAAGGAAGCGCAGTCCACAATAGATGCTCCGACTCGACGCCACCGCAGGGGCGGCCTAGGACCCCGTTCGAGCCGACCTTCGAGACCCAGCTCGATCGCCTATCCTCGCTCGGCCTCCGGCCCGTACGCCGGCGGCTGCTCTACTTGCCAGGCGTCGCTCGTCGCAGGGGATTGGGGCGGGCCCTCGATATCGACGCTGCCCTGATCAAGCCGGAATGGCGGGTAGCGGTCGGTCATCAACGCCACATAAACCAGCAACCGGTAGCCCCACCGATCGATTCCAAGTGCCAAGTCAAAAAGGCCAGGCGGATAGCGCGTAGTAAATAGCATCCCGATGGCCGCGATCAGCACACATGCGCCGATCAAGCTGGGGGTGGAATAGCTGACGGCACGACCATCCTGCATGCTTGTGGCCACGACATAACCGGAGCCGACAAGCGCACCGACGATGAGATATTGCGGGAAGGCGAGCAGCCACTTGACCAGCGGCAGCCAACGATTCAGCTGCTGCGGATACTCCAGGTCCACCCTTGCAGGGTAATCGGGGACATCGGCGAGAGTGAACGGCGGGTACCGGTCGGTACCCAGCGCCGCATAGCCGTAAAAGCTCACCCGCCACGACCACCGAATCACCCCGACATTGAAGTCGAACAACCCCTTCGGATACCTGGTCGTGAACAAGATCGCGAAGAAGGCGATCACAGTGACTATCCAGAACGCGAGCCACAAGAAAGCAAGAATGATGTAGTGCGGGATCAGCAGTAACCACTTGACCAGCCACAACCACCGGCTGGGCTGGTCAAAAAAACCCCGCACGGAAAGTGGGTAGGCGACCGGAGGTTGGTAAGGGGTGGAGCTCATGGTGCCCTCCTTAGATGCGGCGGCCCGACCCCCGCTTTGATCACTATCGATGAAGGCCTGGATACAGGTCAACGCGACCCACCGAGCAGGGCGACGGTCCGCACAGTCGTAGCTGCCCGAACTACTTGCGCACGCAGAAGGATTTAGGCACGCGAGGGAGGATCAGCAGGAGACTCCAGCTACTGCTGCCCGACGCGAGGTCCCGGCGATTGACAGCGACAACCAAATGCTGCCGCTGCTGAGCCCAAACTTACTCGGGCGGCGACAATGTCCCTCGAGGAGGGGAATGGATGGACATTGTTGCGATCCGCGTGTTCAGCTTCTCCATCTTGCCGCTGATCATCGCTGCCGGTCATCTCGGTCTGGATAGGACTAGTCGGTCCCGCGAGCGCAAGTTGGAAATCTTCCTGCTGTATTTGTTTGGGGTCGGTGTCGCGGGAAGCGGAATTGGTGGATTCTTCGCGCACTTTTTCATTTCGGACTCGGTCGCGGAGTCCATCGGCTGGCCGACCGGTAATCCCTTCCAGCTTGAGGTTGGCTTTGCCAACCTGGCGGTGGGGATCCTTGGCATTGTCGCCATGGGCCGGCGCGATGGTTTCCGTGAGGCCACCGTCATCGCGGTGACTGTCTCTGGCCTGGGGGCGACCGTCGTCCATGTCATGGATGTCATCGAGTCGGGCAATCTAGCTCCAGGAAATACCATCCAAAACGTCAGCAATCTTCTCAGGCCAGCATTGTTAATCGGTTTCTTGGCTGCCAGCAGACGAGCGGAGCGTTCGCCTGATTCCGAAGCTCACACATCAGGATTCGATCGATGGCGCGGACCGAGGGTGCGTGCAGCCGGTTTGATGACCGGGAGCGTCGCTGCCGGGTTCGGCGGCGGCTTTGCCATCGATCTGCCCGTCATCGGTGCGCTCGTTGGGACCCTGGTTGGCGCCGGTCTAGCCGCCTTCGTCGTTGCTCGTTCATCCGGTGGAATCAGCGCTCGCCGCACTGATTCGGCTAACCCTCCACCTGCGTGAACGCGCCCTGTATAGGTCCTACCGCACTCGCTCTGACACACAGCCGGCGAGCAGATGAACCGGCTTGAGGATGACCTTCGATCGTCCGCACGCCACGCAGACGCACGTTCGTACCTGGCCGGTTGTGCTAGTGGTGGACGAGTGTGCCGTAGGACGACCGGCACCTGGTGTCAAGGCTCGGTACCCTGGAAGGTGGTGAGGGCGCCTGCTCGAGACGCCGCAACTCGCCTGGCTAGGTGGTCGCAAGGGTGGACAAGAAGGAAGTAAGGCTGACGATTCTCGCTTCGGCCATCCTGGTTGGCGTGCC
>DATLPF010000212.1:0-2858 GCA_035535875.1 Propionibacteriaceae bacterium | reverse complement strand
CGCCGTCGCGCCCGAGGGGTGAGCAGTGCGGCCGCACCTGCGAAAAGGGTGAAACCGGCGATGGATCCAGACAGTTTTCGCAACCGATCGACCGCTGCACCCATTGGTGCCTCCTCAACCTCCGGCCCAGTTGTCAGAGGAACCTACGGGCAGCTCGCGATCAGCCGCCACGAAGAGCCACGCATCTCGTTCCACTAGCCGACCCGATTACGGGCGCCCGACTCGGCGGCTCGACTGACCGGCGAACGACGCTCAGGGTGCTCTCAGCGGGATCGTGCTCAAGGCGCCCCTCGGCGGGTGGGATTCTCTCCGATGGCAATGCGGTAACCGGCGACATAAGTGTTCATCGACCGGAGGGTGACCATGCTTCGGATCTCACGTTCTCGACGTCGGGTCGCGCCTAAGACGGTCGGTGCCGGCTCGAGAACGGCCGGCTGCCGCAGAGCCATCCACGACGGACGCGCGAGCTTGGTCGACGCGGAGGCGATGGGCCTAGTCGAGGTTCCCTGCTGACGGCGTCAGGTAGCGACGGTGAGATCGCCGCACGGCAAGACGACCCGGGACCGTCCGCCGTCCCCGTGACAGATCGTCCGGTGCGACGACGCCAGCCGGGTGCCGGTGGCCGGGTCCTCGTCGGTGCCCAAATTCCTGGCCCAGCGAGGATGGGCGCCGCCGGAGACCTGCAAGCGGATCCGGCTCCCGGCCGCTAACCGGTGGGCGATCGACTCCAGGCTGATCATGATCATCGACCCGGGCGGGTCGCTGTCGTCGGGATGCAACCGGCGGAATCCGTCGCTCAGGTTGACCGAACGGCCATTCGCGCTGACCTCGCACAGCCGGACGAAGAGGTCGGCGTAGGGATTGTCGGTGCGGTGGGCAAGCTCGACCACCGGATCGCCGATAATCTCCAACGGCTCGTCCAGGGGTTCGCCGGTGAAGGTCAGCACGTCGGCCCGACTCTCGAGTCGGCGGTTGTCACGTCGTCCGCCGATCGCCGGGTTGATCACCCGGCCGCCCACGGCGGGCGTCGGGTCGGCCGGGTCGTAGCGGAAGGTCGACGGGGCGGCGTGCGGATCGGGTGGCCGGTCGCCGAGGCCACCCCCGGGCAGCAGGAAGATCACCTTCTGCGCGGTGGTCGGCGGCCAGTCCGGCAGGTCGCACCACCGGTCGGCGCCGGTCACGAAGATCCGGACCGGGCTGGTACGGCGTCGGGCCGCGCCGCCCAGGTGCTCGGCCAGCCAGTCCAGCGTCTCCGGCATGGTGACCTTGCCTGCCTTGCTGGCGACCTCGAGATGGGTCCACGGCCCGATGGTCAGAGCTACGTCCACGCCACGACGTCGCAGGGTCGTGTATTGGTCGAGCATCTGGTCGACGAACCGGTCCTGCCAGCCCTCGTGCAGCAGCACCGGCACCTCGACCTGATCCAGGGCCCGGTCGAGCCTGGTGGGAACCCAGACGGGGTCGTTCGGCTCGCTGGCCCGGAGCCACTCCGCGTACGGCATGCCGGTCCCGCCCAGCACGGTCTCCTGCGCCCTGATGAGGGGCAATTCCTCGTAGCCGCGACGCAGCCGACGGTTCGCCGTGGGGAAGCGGGCCAGTTGCTTGAGGATGCCATCCTCGACGTGCGGCAGGCTGTCCAGCAGCGACAGCGATCCCTCCAAGGCGAAGGCCCCCTCGCCGTAGGTCACCCGGTAGTTGTCGTGGGCGGAGGCCGCGATCACCGCACAGACCAGCTCCGGCGGCGGGTCGGTCATGATCGCCCACGAGGTGAAACCGAGGTAGGAGGCGCCGCAGAGCGCGAACCGCCCGTCGAACCAGGGCTGGGTCCGCAGCCAGGTAACGGTATCGGCACCGTCGTCGACCTCGGTGACGAAGGGCAGCCAGTTCCCTCCCGAGCCGAAAGTGCCCCGGCTGCTCTGGTTGACCACACGGTAGCCGTGGTTGGCGTAGAAGCCGGCCGACATTAAGGCGATCGGCGTGGCCCGGCCGTACGGCGTGCGGATCAGGATGGTGCCACGGGATTTGGTGATCGGCGTGTAGACATCGGCCAGCAGCTCGACCCCGTCCCGCATCGGGACGCGGATGTTCCCGGTCAGGGTGTACTCGTGCGTCCCCGGCGGCATCTTCAGCGTCCAGGTGAGCACCGCATCCAGCAGGCGGCGGCGACGGGTCCGGGCTTGCGTCCGCACTGGTGAACCGTTCGCGCCGGTCGATATGCCCGTCATAGCCCCCCGATCGTGTCATGACGTTGCCGTCGGCCGCCGCCCGGTCTGGCCCACGTTCCACAGTTCCCGCCCACCAGGAAGGCCGACTCCGACGATCGGAACAGCGAGCATCGTGAACTCGAACCTACTCGCGCCAGACCTCATCGGGCACTGCCTGCTTAGGGCTGACCTTCTCCAACAGGGTCCGCTGGGCGAGAGCCATGAGTTGGCGCGTCGCAGGTGACACCTGTACCGACTCCCGCTGGACGAGGTCGATCGCTCTTAAGAGTGGTCGGCTCTGCCGGACAGGGGAGTGGTGCCACAGGCGGACCCGCCTGCGGGCCCTGGATTGAGTCAGAACACGAAAGCCGACTGGGACGTCCGGCCGGTAGACGACTCTGGTAGGAGGTCTCGGGCGCAGGCCGATCGGTACAGGTTAGGGAGAGGCCGGGTGAACTGCGTCTGGAGGACGTCGGCTCCTAGGATCAGAAAGCGCCGGTTCCTTTGTGCAACTGGCAACACGCGGAGCGCCTCGTCGCCGAACTCCTGACAACTCACTGTGTCTCGTTTGGGAATGTCTGAAGAGGAGGAGTGCGATGCGTAGGCTCACGTCTTGCGCGCCGTGGTGACCGGGGTAGTTGGTCTGGCTGCCAG
>DATLPF010000211.1:0-4682 GCA_035535875.1 Propionibacteriaceae bacterium | reverse complement strand
CCTCGCGCGAGCCTCTTCGGCAGCGTTCCGGAACTTCCTCACCGCGTTGTCGACGATCCGCCGCTCGAGCAGCACGACGATGCCGACGAGCAGCAGGGTGGTCCCGACGTTGGCGAGTACCCCGGGCAGGTAGTTCATGCGACCGGCCGGCGCAGCGACGAACCACCCGACGACGATGGCCACGAGGCCCGATGCGATGCATCCGAGGAACCAGCCCCAGCGGATGCGGAAGCCAGGTGGTCGTGTTTCAGAGCCAGTCACTTCGGCCGGTTCGGTAGTCACCATTCCAGCTTCGGTGCGGGATTACCGCGCGTCAAACGGCTGAGGAGCAGTCCGTTGTGATCAACATCAAGGTCGGATTGGCGGCGCTCGCGATGTTAGCCCTCGCCGATGGGAAGTCGTCGGATCAGACTTGGTCAATGTCTTTCCAGAATTGCTCTTCAATCTTCATAGGAACTTGAGAGCGATCGACGGCTTCAGTTGAATCAGACAACCGCCACAGCCCGTCATCATCAGCTTTGTAACCGGCCTTAACGAGCGCCAGGCGCGCCTTCCGTCGCGTCCAGCAGGGCATACAACTTCTGCTGGCGCAGCTGCAGGTTGGCACCACAGCGCTCGCAGCGGTCCCGGCGACATCTTCGACAGGACTTGGTTACTGGCCACTGCGGTTCGCCAGGCGCAGCAGACCATGCGGCGCTGTTCTGGTCCCTGACGCTCCCGAATTGGCAAGGTCTAGCGGGGTCGCGGCTGCACGCAAGCGGACCCGCTTGCCGGCGTCACATGGCGGGTCTGCAGCCAGCTGGGTCATCGCGCGGCCGATCTGCTCCCACCGTGAGTCAGCTTGCTAGGCACGCGGAAGGGTCAAAGGTGCCGAGATACCGGCTGCTGATCCTGATCTTGCTCGAGGGCGCGGGCGGTAATGGACGCCTTAGCGGCATCGTGCTGCGCTCCGACTTTGGCGGAAGACGGCCCTGCCGCCCCCCAGGATCACCCGTGGCGAAGCAGCCGTTGCCAGTCAGGCACGTTTTGGGCGCACCCCCCGGGCGCCGAGTTGCACCCCGCCCTGGTGAATGGGGGTAGCCGGGGTGGTGATCACCGTACGGGACCTGACGTTTCCCATCATGGGTTCACCGTCGCCGACGGCAAGATCATACAGATCGATGCCATCGCCGATCCTGACCGGGTCCGACGGATCGCTGTGGCTGTGCTAAGCGACGACAAGGTTGCCGCGCTTCAGATGCCGAGGGGCAGCGCTCCCGCTAGTGCAGCCTGCTCGCTCCCGGAATCCGCTCGGTAGCATCAGCGCCATGGCCGCGATCATGGTGCTCACGGCCGGGAGCACCGGTGATTTCGAACCGTTCGCTGCGCTAGCGGAACGGCTCGGCAGCCGCGGTCACATAGTGACGCTCACAGCGGATGCAGGGTTCGAGCGGCTCGCTCCCGGCGGACCAGTCGACTTCGCGCCGATTCGAGCAGATTTCCAATCGATGGTGCCCACGCCCGAACGCAAGCGGCCCTCGCTTCGCGGCGAAGTCTTTCCAGTGATCCGGGGCATGCTCGAGGACAGCTGGACCGTTGCGCGGTCCACGCAGCCCCAGGTCATCATTGCCCACCAGAAGTCGCTGGCGGCACCTCACCTGGCCGAGAAACTGGATATCCCGCACGTACAGGCTCTGACCGTCCCGATGCTGACCCCGACCCGCGAGTTCCCGCTGCCGGGCATCATCCGGCACAACCTCGGCGCGATCCTCAACCGCGCGAGCTACCGCCTTATCGGCATGTTGACCCGCCCCTATCAGGGGTTGATTCGCGACTGGCGGAGCGCCAGCCTCGCCCTCGCACCGCGGGGTAACCCACCGCCGCCGAGGAAGACCCTCTACTGCTACAGCCCAAGCCTGGTGTCCACACCCGCGGACTGGCCGCCGGACACGATCGCCACAGGGTACTGGCTGCGCGAGGACCGATCCGACGCGGAACCGCTGCATCCCGACCTCGAGAGCTTCCTGGCCGCGGGTGAGCCCCCGATCTACATCGGCTTCGGTAGCAGTGTCGGCCCCGATCCCGCCCACCTGGCCGCTGTGGTGAGCAGCGCCGTGCAACAAGCCGGCATCCGTGCCGTGATCGCGAGCGGGTGGGGAGCACTGCGCGGCATGCAGAGCAACTCCAACACGATGGTGATCAAGACCGCGCCACATCACTCGCTCTTCCCTCGCGTTGCCGCCGTCGTCCATCACGGAGGCGCGGGGACGACCGCTGCCGGCCTACTCGCAGCACGTCCAACGATCATTTGCCCCTTCCAGGGCGACCAGCACTTCTGGGGAGCTGCGGTTCACCGCGCCGGCGCAGGGTCCCAACCAATGCCCGCCAAGAAGCTCGCCCCAGAGCAACTTGCGTCGACGATCCAGAAAGCCCGCGATGATGGCGACATGCGGACCCGCGCCGCCGATCTGTCGGAGCGGATCGCTCAGGAAGACGGTACCAGCCGGGCCTCCGAACAGATCGAACGCACTCTTGCCTAGCCGATCAGCCGCGTTCCGGTTTGTCGATGAAGCGCCGCTCGAGCGCGTCGGAATAGCGGGCCAGGGGATCGTCGGTCTCGAGCACCGCCGACCAGCACTCCTCCTCCCCGAGCGACAGCAGCGAGGTGCGCTCCGCCCGCAGCCCGCTGACCGCCGGGTCGATCGCCTGCATCCAGTTCACATCGAACGCGCCACGACGGTCGTCACAAGCGTCGCGTTGTGGCCGGCGAAGAAGTCGCGGAAAAGCGGCGCCGGACCTTCATGTCGAAGACCTGAAGTTTCGGTCGCTCGAGCCTCATGTCCCAGCCAGCGCCATCCAGCGGTTCCATCTTGCGGCACCCCTTACCGATCTTGTCCAGCGGCTCCTCACGTTTGCGCAGGGTCTGGAAGATGAGCTGTACGGGCCGCTTCAGCACCGTGCAGATCACGTGTTGAGCTCATCCCCGTCAAACAAGGGAAGGAGCTGCTCAAAGGCCGCCAGCACCACCGCAGAGATCGCCAACGCCCCCTTCGAGGGCTCGTCAACGACCATGTCGGCGTCGGCGTCGACCAGCTCCTCGGGCCGAGCTCGAACCGCCTTGATCAACTAGCGGAAGACAACCGCGGCTGGTGCGAAATGCCCCGCAAGGCACGGCCGTGCAGCCCAACTGTGCCGCTCGGCATGCCTGTTTGACCTGCCCTGGCGACGATGAGCCGCTAGAGAGGACGGAACTCCTATGATGCGAAGTCACCGCAAGAACCCGGTGACCGTCCAGCAGGACGATCACATGCAGGCCACCGGCGATCGGCGTATCTGTTTCGGTTCACTACGTCGAAACTTCGGAGACAAGCAGCGCTGATGATGGGTCGGGACGCGCACGGGCGAGGAGATCTGCCTCTCAACGCCAGTTCGGCGATGTCTGGGGTGGATCGCCTCAGGTTCGACGTGTCACATCGACAGTCTCGTTGTTAGGAGCCGAGGGAGCTGTGCCCCTGTGGTTCGCGATTGCCTACCGCAGTAGCGGTCGGGCGGCCACGTCGGTCGCGAAGCATGGTGAACGCGTCACGCGGGAAGTCTTGAGTCAGGAGATAGACCAGGGCCGCAGCCAGGAGCAGATTGGGCATGACGTCGAACCCCAACGGACTGATGCCGACCAGGAATAGGATCGCTCCGAGGATGCCGACCTTGACCCAACGTCCCCGGCTGAGGACCAGTGCGGCCAATGTCACCTCGAGAATCAACATGACGATCCCAAAGGCGCGTGGGTTCGGTTCAGTCACGAAGAGACCTATCTGCCGGTAGAAAGGGAACAGTGCCTGCTCAGCGAATCCGACGTACCCCTCCGGATTTGTGATCACCAAGAGTCCATGCACGACGAGCCCCATCACGCCGAAGAATCCCCCGACGAAGAGCCGCGCCGCCTGCGGCCTCAAAAGGCAGAACACGGCCACCGCCAGCACGAAAATGCTCCAGACCACCACTCTTGTCAGGATCGGGACCTCCATTCGCTATCTCCAGCCTGCCGCGCACACAGATCAGCGGAAGGGTCGAAAGTCTCAACCGGCTAGGGACATCCGCGCCGAATATCCCGACCGTCCCTTGTTCTCCTCCTGGTCCACCAGAGACAGGATCCCGGCCGCGCCAGAGGTCGACGCCTTAAAAGTTGAGAGGCATACCACGCTGAGTGACGGCCGAGCTACTCAACATCCTCGATGGTGGCATCCTCCGCCGCGCGGTTGGCGGCCTCCGCGCCACAATGGGCACCGGCGTGCGTCCTTAACTCTCGCCCCTCGCCACGGTTTCACCGTTGCTGGCCTCTAGCCTGAACCGGAACTCGCCCCGCCCGTCTTTGAAGACTTCGGAATTGCCCATGCCTGTGCCTCCTGGCTCTCTGCGAGCAGCTCACCTACAGTGGGTCGCCCTCTGACGGCGAGACGCCCCGTGCCGCAAGCGGACCGGCGACCGGTACGCGTCCAGCGGGAACCCGTGAGTGTCACTGAGGACCCGTCATCGGGCCAGGGGCTCCCGAAGCTGGGCGAGCCGCAAGGTAGGAGATCTTGACAGGATGCGCTACCGGAGGAGTTGGTAGCGCTGTGCAACCATGCGGAATGCGGCATGTCCGTGCACTTCGCGCCGCTGATCGCGAGTTGCCGTTTGTGAGGGCTTGAGCCCTCGGGTGGTGC
>DATLPF010000210.1:0-34410 GCA_035535875.1 Propionibacteriaceae bacterium | reverse complement strand
ATGCCCCTGCTCCGGGCACGACACACGTTCGGGAGTCATCTTCGAGCTCTACCGCCGACAGGCTGAGAGGGCTGCCAGAAAGCTCATGAAGCCCTGCCTCGGCTCCTTGATGTGCGGGGCGATTCTTCCCGCGGAGAGTCGTGGGCGATAGCGTGCAATGAGGCATGCCCGTCCGCCGATGACCACCGATTGACCGTGACCTCCGCCGCAGGTCGCGCACCGAGGAAGGTTGACCATGACCCAGACCGCCACAGACTTCCCCGCCCTGGAAAGCGATCCCATCGACAAGCTCGCCACAGACACAATTCGCACGTTGTGTATGGACGCCGTGCAGGCCGCCAATTCTGGGCATCCAGGGACCCCGATGGCACTCGCACCGGTGATGTACACGGTCTGGCAGAAGTTCCTGCGCTTCGATCCAGAGCATCCAATCTGGAGCAATCGCGACCGCTTCGTCTTGTCAGCCGGTCACGCCTCGACGCTGCTCTACTCGATGCTGCACCTGGCTGGAGTCAAGTCCGTCAATCCCCAGTACGAGGTCGTGGGCGAACTGGCTGTTCCGCTCGAGGACCTCAAGAAGTTCCGCCAGCTGGACTCTAAGACCCCGGGACATCCGGAATACCGCTGGACTGCAGGCATCGAGTGCACCACCGGCCCGCTGGGCACAGGCATCGCGACGAGTGTTGGCATGGCAGTGGCCGGCCTCTGGCAAGCAGCGACTTTCAATCGACCCGGGTATGAGCTTTTCGACTACGACGTGTACGCGATCGCTGGCGACGGCTGCTTGATGGAAGGCATCGGCGCTGAGGCGGCTTCCTTCGCCGGCCACCAAAAGCTGTCGAACCTTTGCTGGATCTACGACGACAACAAGATCACCATCGAGGGCAGTACCGATCTGGCCTTTACCGAGGACGTAGGTAAGCGTTTTGAGGGCTACGGCTGGGCGGTTCAGCGAGTCGACGACGCCAATGACCTGGACGCGCTGGCTAGCGCGCTGGAGGCGTTCAAGGCGGAGCAGGACAGGCCGACATTGATCATCGTGAAGAGCGTGATCGCTTACGGCGCTCCGACGAAGCAGGGTCATCATTCGGCACACGGGGAGCCCTTGGGTGTCGAAGAGATCCGCGGCGCCAAGCGTTTCTATGGCTGGCCGCAGGACGAGAGCTTCCTGGTACCGGACAAGGTTCGGGAGTACTTCGCTGAGGTGTCCGGCAAGCGGGGCGCAGACCTTCGGAGCGAGTGGGACGAGCTTTTCGCCGCGTACGGCAAGGAATATCCCGAGCTCGCCGATCACCTCGACAAAATGCAACGTCGGCAGCTGCCGGACGACTGGGATGCCGATCTGCCCGAGTACCCCGCGGATCCGAAGGGCGCAGCTGGCCGGGACAGCAGCCAGAAGGTGCTCAACATTGTCGCCCAGCGGGTGCCGTGGCTGATAGGCGGTTCCTCCGATCTCGCACCGTCCAACAAGTCGCGTCTCACCTTCGAGGGAGCCGGCGACTTCGGGCCAGACGACCGGGCGGGTCGAAACATGCACTTCGGCGTACGCGAACACGCGGCCGGCGCAATCACGAACGGGTTGGCGCTCAGCAAGATCAGGGGCTATCAGGCCGGGTTCTTGATCTTCTCCGACTTCCAGCGCGGCGCCTTGCGGCTCTCGGCACTTATGGAGCTACCGGTCATCCACGTCTTCACCCACGATTCCATCGGCGTTGGTGAGGACGGCCCCACGCACCAGCCGGTCGAGCAGATCGCCTCGCTGCGAGCGATGCCCGGCATGGTGGACATGCGCCCGGGCGATGCCAATGAGGTCGTCGAAGCGTGGCGGGTGATCATGCCGCTACGGCACGACCCGGTTGCATTGATCTTGTCCCGGCAGGCGCTGCCCACACTGGACCGCAGCAAGTACGCCCCTGCAAGTGGCCTGGCCCAGGGCGCGTACGTGCTGGCCGGCGATCCGGACGAGACGCCGGACGTGATCTTGATTGCCACCGGCAGCGAGGTCGCGCTTGCGGTCTCCGCGTACGAGCAGCTGGTCGCTGAGGGCATCAAGGCCCGGGTAGTCAGCATGCCGTCGTGGGAGCTGTTCGACCGGCAGACCGACGAATATCGGGATAGCGTGCTGCCCCCGGAGGTGACAGCCCGTGTCGTGATCGAGCAGGCCTCCTCGTTCGGGTGGGATCGGTGGGCCGGCACGAACGGCGAGATCATCGCGATGAGCACCTTCGGAGCTTCCGCCCCGCTCAAGGCACTGCAGTCCAAGTTCGGGTTCACTCCGGAGGCGGTGGTTGCGGCGGCGAAGCGTCAGATGGGGCGCTGATCGTCTGCGCGACCTCAAAGGCGACCGCGCCCACGTCATAGTTGGCGGAGGTCAGGCGGACTAACACCTCCTGCCCGAGGCGTAGCCGATCCCCGGTTACGCGGCCCTCGACGGCCGGTTCCTCGATCATGACAGTGCCATGCTGCTTGTCGCGATCAACTTCGATCACGGTGGCAGTAAAGGTCTGGCCGACCCTGTCGGCTAGCAGGTAAACCTCGAGCAGATCGATGATCGCTCGCTCGTAATGCTTGGCGCGGCGTTCCGCAGTTGCCATCTGCTCGGGGAGGCCGTCGAGGTCACGAACGACCCACGCCGGCACAGGCTGATCTGCGCAGAGGGCGACGCATATCTCGCCGGAGTAGCGATCCACCAGGCGTCGCAGAGGGGCAGTCGTGTGTGCGTAGTCGCTGGCAAGTGCGGCATGGTCGACGTCCTCGGGAATGCCGCCGCTAAAGCTTCGATAGCCCGCTCCGCGGAATAACAGCGTGGAGGCGTTGAGCATCGCCGCTTGATCGGGGCGAGCCGGGTTGAGCATACGCGCGAAGTCTGCATAGTCCATCTCTCGGGGCCAGACGATCCGAAGAGCCTTGGCAACTTCGTGCAGTCGGCGCAACGAGTAGGAATCGGCTGGCGGCATAGTGCGCAAGATGCCCACCTGTCCATAGAGCATGATGTCTGCGGCCGCCATCCCAGCTAGCAGCGAGATTTGCGCGTTCCACGCCTCCACCGGCTCGGGGGCTCGATACCCGAGAGTCCAGCCGTCTCCGTGAGGCTGGATCTCTTGCTGCGGGATCTTCAGGCTGACCCCGCCGCGATCACGTTCCCGGATCTCGCGCCATTGGCCAACCAACTTCAGCAGGCCAAGAGTCTGGCGTGGCGTGGTCCAGTCGATCTCCGCCTGCGCCTCGCTATAGCTGAGCTGGGCACGGCTGCGAACCATGGCCCGGGCCACCTCGGCCGCAACCGTCTGCCCGCGATGGTCAAGGGTGATTGTCCAGAGCAGCGCCGGTCGGACTTCATTCGGCAGCAAACTGGCCGCTCCCTCGCTGAGCACCGACGGGTGTAGTGGAGAGCGAAAGTCGGGCGCGTAGAGCGTTGTCCCACGGCGGTGCGCCTCGAGATCGATCGGGTCGCCTGGCCGGACGAAAGCTGCCACATCAGCGATCGCGTACGAGACCACGAACTCACCACTCGGGCCGCGAGCGATGTGCAATGCCTGATCAAGATCACGAGAACCCGCAGGATCGATCGTGATCAATTCCAGATCCGTGCGATCAAGATCAGGAAGGTGAGGTTCGGCGGCAGCTTTCTCAGCAGCAGCCTCGACTTCGACAGGAAAGTCCAACGGCACTTCGGCGGTAGCCCGAATGGCTGCTAAGCCCTTCGCCAGCTCCTCGGGCACGACGGGTGGCAGTCCGAGCTTGCGGGCGGGCATGACCGCAGCCTAGCCGCACGACCCCGAGCCGCTAGCGATCATCCGCGCCGGTCGACGACGTAATGACGTCGCACCGGAGCTCCGTCCAGGGCACGATTGACCAGGGTGTCGGCGGCCTTGTTGAGTTCGCGCGGCACCCAGGTCCAAGTCACTTCCGCCGGCCGCAACCGCGCTGCCTCGAGTGCCAGCGGCTTCATGTCGGCATGCTTCACCTTCCACCGACCGGCCATCTGCTCGATCACCAGCTTGGAATCCATTCGCACCTCGAGTACCGCTGTCGGGTCGAGCTCGCGCGCCATCTCGAGTCCGGCAATCAGGCCGCGGTATTCCGCAACATTGTTCGTCGCGCGGCCGATGGGCAGGCCTTCGGTAGCCAGGACTTTCGACGTCTGGGCGTCACGTACCAACGCTCCGTACGCGGCAGGTCCAGGATTGCCGCGCGATCCGCCGTCCGCCTCGATGATCAATTGGCGGCCGGAGGCGGACCGGTCCGGTTCGTCTATGTCATCGAAGAATCCGGGTCCACTCTGCAGGTCGGGTGGTCGTTTGGCCATCACAGACCTGACTGCGCTGTGCGGATCAGGATCCGGCCGCACTCCTCACACCGCAGCACCTCGTCTTCCGCTGCGGCGGAAAATGCCCGCAGATCGGCCGCGTTGACCTCGAGCTGGCAGCCCGTGCAGCGGCGGGCCCGCAGCTCGGCCGCGCCGATACCTCGGTGGCTGGCGCCGATCTTGTCGTAGAGTGCCAGCAAATCGTCGGGGATCAACGGCGCGATCTCCGTTCGCTGCTCACGAAGCCCGTCCATCTCGGCACCGAGCGCAGCAAGCTGCCGATCACGGTCGGCGATTGCTGCCGCAAGATCGGCGTCGAGCTGCTCCGCGCGGGTACGCAGCGTCTCACGGCTGGCAACTGCCGCCTCCAGTTGTTCCATGACCTCCAGCTCAGCATCTTCCAGATCACTGATCCGCTTCTTGAGGTGGCTGACCTCCTCCACCATCGAGGAGAGCGCCTTGGGGTCGGCCACGGCGCCGTTGGTGATTCGGGTTTGGTTCCGGCTGAGCCGCTCCCGGACCGGCTCAAGGTCGGTCTCGGCCTTCGCCTGCTCCAGCTCGAGATCGGAGATTCTGGTATCGGCCGCCACAAGATCTGAGGCCACCGCCGCACGCGCCGTCCGCAGTTTGGCAATCGCCGCATGCTGCGGCAGCGTCTGGCGGCGATGGTCGAGCTGGGCGAAGGTTGTGTCCACGGTCTGCAAGTCCAGCAGGCGCAGCTGCACACCCTTGTCGGCCTTGATCGCCCTCATCCTCCTCGCGAACCGCGAGCGCTGGTACGCCCGCGGGCACCACCCTACTGATTGCTTTTCGGTGGACCAGGGCCGGTTGACCAGTACCAGTACCTCGCTCGGACCGACGTCTCTGATCTCTGCGTACGCCGCACCCGAGCCGGCCCGGCGTACCGGTACCTGGCTACCGACAGAATGAGCGGCGCCGGCCGCTCCGCCGGCCTGGGCCGAATTCATGATCACAGTGAGCGTCGAACCCGGCGGGTTGAGTTACGCATCGACCATTACGTCCGCACCACGCGCCGCAAGCCCGTTCGGGTTGACAACGCAGAGCGCCTCTTGGTCGACCAGGATCCGCGACCACCCGACCAGCTCGACGGTCCGAGCCGCGCTAAAAGGCTCAGCGAACACCGAGACCGGCCGTAGGTACTGGCGGCCTGAGCGCAACACCGGGAAGTCCGCCCGGATGGCTGTGATCGCTGCCGTCCGCGCGTACAGCGGGTGGCTCGGATCGAAGCAATGAGGGCCGGCAGTGCCGAACGGCCCGAACCCTGGTAGCTCATGATCAAGCCCATCCCCGCCGTCCACACCGGGAACTCCGGCGCGGCCTTCGGCCCGTGGGAAGCGTGGCCCAAACATTGCCTTGCGAAGGTAACGATCATGAGCGCATCAGGCCGGGGGGCGGCAAGTGTGTCCTCTACAACGCCCATCCGGGTTCCTTTCTGGTGGGGTTGGCCCTACGGTCGGGCGTTCCACCGTTCGAGTGCGGGCTCCGACCTGTCTTCACCTAAGACCGACACTGTGCCCGTGTCGAGCGGAAAATGCACACCGAGTTTGAGGTCGAACGCGAGCCAGCGCATGGTCAGCGCTCGGAGGGCGTGACCGTGACCGAAACAGATTGCCTGATCCACGCCCGATTCGCGGACACGAGCAACCACTCGGTCGAGCCTGGCGGCAACCTGCTCGGCCGTCTCGCCACCGGGAGCCTCGCCGTTCCAGATGGTCCAGCCCGGAACCGTTTCCCAGATCTCGTGGCTGGTCTTGCCCTCATAGCCACCGTAGAACCATTCGGCAAGGTCATTGTCGACCTGTGGTTCGTACGCGCCAACGAACCCAGCCAGCTCTGCGGTCTCACGGGCTCGCCTCCGAGGACTGCTGAGGATCAGCTGGAAGTGTTGGGGCGATAGATGCCCCTTCAGGGCGCGGGCCAGCTTCTTCCCGTTCTCAGTGAGCGGCAAGTCGGTAATCGAGGTGTGCTGGCCCGATCGACTCCATTCGGTCTCGCCATGTCGGACCAGGAAGAGGCGCGTCGGCATGCGGTTCACCGTATCGCTCCCCCCGCCCGCTCTTGGTGGCTCCGCTGGTGGCCGGAGTGCCGAAAGGGTTCAGATTTCAGCGATTTGCGAGTGCAAGAATGGCAGGCGTGAGCGATCGTCGGCAAGAGCTGCCGAACCGCCAGATCCCGTTTTCGGATGCCTTCAAGGACTTCATCGTCGAGGGCTGGGCGCCCCACTCGATGGATGCTCCGGAGCAGCTTCCGGCTGCCGCCTGGGCACGGCGCCGTCGCGAACGAGTGAGCGCTCAGTTTCCCGGTGATCGGCTCGTCATTCCCGCACGGGGACTCAAGGTTCGCTCGAACGACACGGACTACCGGTTTCGTCCGCACTCGGCGTTCGCCCACTTGACCGGTCTAGGGACAGATCGCGAGCCGGATGCCGTGCTGGTGCTGGAGCCGACAGATTCCGGTCACGATGCCACCCTCTATTTCAGGCCCCGTGCTCCCCGCGAGTCTGAAGAGTTCTATGCAGACAGCCGCTTTGGCGAGCTGTGGGTGGGTCGACGGCCATCCCTCGAAGAGATGAGCGCGCTCTGTGACATTCCGTGCGCGGCGATCTCGGACCTGCCTGATCAGCTGCGCAAGAACACCGACACCGTCTCCCTGCGGGTGCTCCCGGCAGATCTCGATCATGAGATCCGGCAGGTGATCGAGGAGATTCGCGGTTTGCCCATGGCCACAGAAGCTGATCAAGGGGGGTCGACGATCGAAGAGTCCGATCATGAGTTTGCTGTCGCGCTCAGCGAGCTACGGCTGATCAAGGACGCCTTCGAGATTAGTGAGATGCGCGAAGCCTGCCGCCAGACGGCGGTGGCATTCGAGGCTGTCGTGGCAGGCATTCCCGAGGCAGTCCGGCGCGGCCGAGGCGAGCGCTGGATCGAGGGCATCTTCGGGCTGCACGCTAGGCATATCGGCAACGCTGTCGGCTACGACACCATCGCTGCCGCGGGTGAGCATGCCTGCACTCTGCACTGGATCCGGAACGACGGTGAGCTCCGTGAGGGCGAGTTGCTCCTACTGGACGCCGGCATCGAGCTAAATTCCCTCTACACAGCAGACGTCACACGTACGCTGCCGATCAAGGGAACTTTCAGCGACGAACAGCGGATGGTCTACGACGCTGTCTTCGAGGCGCAACAGGCCGGGATTGCGGCCGCGCGGCCGGGGGCGAGGTTTTCTGACGTACACAAGGCCGCGATCGCGGTGATCGCTCGACACCTGGACAGCTGGGGGCTGCTGCCCGTCAGCGTTGCGGAGTCACTCGGCGAGCAAGGCGGCCAGCATCGACGATGGATGGTGCACGGCACCTCACATCATCTCGGCATCGACGCGCACGATTGCGCGCAGGCCAGGGTCGAAAACTACCGGGAGGGAATCCTGCAGCCGGGCATGATCATCACGGTCGAGCCAGGGCTGTACTTCAAGCCTGACGACGAGCTGGTTCCGAAGCATCTGCAGGGCATCGGGGTGAGGATCGAAGACGACATCCTGATTACCTCGGAAGGCAATGAGAATCTCACGAGGATGCTCCCCCGAAGCAGCGACGACGTCGAAGCCTGGATGTCGACCATCTGGACAAGATAGTAGGGCCCACGTGCCGAGCGGCGAGCAACGAGTCTCTTTTCCCAGTTGTCAGCGTCGCAGCGCGCTATAGCCTGCTGAGACGCTGACAGGTCGGAGCCTTCAGCGCGCGAGCGACGCCTCATTCAAATTGCGCGGCGCGGGCGCCAGGCATCGCTTGCAGCATCTCCCGCGCCTGGGCGGCGACCTTGTGCTCGCATAGCACTTCATACTTCGTGGCGATCGTCTGGGTCACTGATGTGAAGTCTCTCCGGCCACGGCTCATCGCGTACGCCGCCGCGTTGAATCCCACGCCGAGCGCCATACCGATCGCGAGGGAAACCAGCAGGAGCAGCAGAGTGCTTGCAGGCTTGGTGAAGATCAACATCACCAGACCGACGAGCAGGCCGGTGGAAATTCCTGATTGCAAGCCCTGGGTAATCACAGTGCCCCAGTTGCGCCGGCCGAGCACCCGCTCGATCGACTTGAGGTCGGTACCCACGATGGCCAGGTTCTGCACCTCGAACTTCTGGTCCGCCAGGAAGTCAACCGCCTTCTGCGCATCGGCGTAGCTGCTGTAGATCCCAACCGACTGGGGGAACTGCAGCTCAAAAACCGAGCCGAACTGCCGCGGCGAGATTGCCATGGTGTCCTCCTGAAGTCGGCTTCCAATCTACTCGTTGGCGCTCGCCGCCGGTCGACCCGCTGTTTCTCAGATGTCGTGCCTGGTGAACACACAGAATTCGTTACCCTCGGGGTCGGTGAGCACATCCCAGCCGATCTCATCGTCACGTTGACGGATCAGGCGAGCACCTGCCGCGAGGAGACCATCGGTCTCGCCCCAGACATCCCAATGCATGCGATTCTTCACGGTCTTGGGCTCCGGGACCCATTGGAACACCATCGCCCACGGCATCCCCGCGGCCCGATCGATCCAGGAGAAGGCCCGGTCTTGATCATGACAGACGTTGGCGGCGTAGCGCTCCGCCCACCACGTCGCAATCGAGACCGGGTCCGCAGCGTCGACGACCACCTCGTAAACGCGATAGTCGTGCAACGAGTCAGGCTCGCGGACGAAGGCACACAGCTCACCACCCTCGGGATCGGCCAGCACCGTCCAGGATTGCGTGTCATCGATGATCACCGCTCCAAGGTCGGTCAGGTCAGAGACGGCCGACACGTCGACGTCGACGTGGACGCGCTGCTTGACCGTCCTCGGCTCGGGCACCTCGTTGACCCAAAGGGTGTGCTCGGGAACATCGTCAACGAGCCTGAAGTCGGCGCCGCTTGGCTCCGCACGAAGCCCGATCGCCGAAGCCCAGAAGGTCGCGAGCACCTCTGGGTTGACGGCGTCGATGCAGAGGTCCTTGAAGCTGATCGCATTGCCTGCAGCCATCCCCCGACCTTAGCTGACGTGATCATTCGAGGTCAGAGCGTGACAAATGGGGCGGCAACCGATTGTCAAAGGCCCTCACGACGCCAGATGCGGCTCAGCGGCACGTGTTCATGCTGGCTCGCAGAAAGCCACATCTGTGCGAGTTTTGCCGTCCACGGCGTCGGCGTGAGGCTGTGATAATCGAAGCGTGGCAGCGAGCGCGACCTCGGTTTTCATCTCACGCATCCGGGGCCTGCCAGTCCTCGACAGCGCCGGGGACCAGGTAGGAAAGGTGCGCGACGTTGTCGTGCAACGCCGCGCCGCTGGTCGGCCGCCTCGAGTGAAGGGCCTTGTGGTCGAGCTGTTTGCGCGCCACCGGATTTTCATACCGATGGCGCGGGTGCGCAGCATTGATGGGTTTGCTGTGGTCATCTCCGGCGTGGTCAACACACGCCGCTTCGAACGCCGCGAATCTGAGATGTTGGTGATCGGCGACCTGTTCGACCGCGCGGTGGAACGCATCGACCATCCGGCTCCGTCGGTGATCTTCGATGTGGCCATGCAACCGGTGCGTTCTCACGACTGGGAGCTGTCGCAGGTGGCCCTGCGGGAAGCCGGAAACCGTCGGCGGTTCGGTAGGCGAGGTCACGTGACCATCGTGGACTGGTCCACGATCACGCTTCTGGGGTTCGATCGAAGTCAGGGTACCGACCAGCTGCTGGCTCAAATGGAAGACATGAAAGCCGCCGACATCGCCCGCGAACTGCATGAGATGTCGCGCGAGCGACGAGCCGAGGTGGCCTCCGCACTCGATGATCGCAAGTTGGCCGACGCTCTGGAGGAGTTGCCCGAAGACGAACAGGTTCAGCTGATCTCCGAGCTCGACACCGACCGTGCCGCGGACATCTTGGAGGAAATGGATCCAGACGACGCCGCTGACTTGATCGCCGAGCTCGCCCCGGAGATGGCTCAGGTGCTGCTTGAGCGGATGGAGCCCGAGGAGGCCAAAGACGTTCGGCGGCTGCTCAGCTATGCCGAGTCCACGGCCGGCGGCATGATGACCCCGGAACCAGTGATCCTGCCGCCGGATGCGACTGTCGCCGACGCACTCGCCCAGATCCGGGACGCAGAGCTGACACCCGCCTTGGCCTGCATGGTCTACGTCTGCCGGCCACCGTTGGAAACTCCGACTGGTCGCTTCGTCGGCGCAGTGCACTTCCAGCGGTTGCTCCGGGAGCCACCCTCGACACTCGTCTCCGCCCTGATCGACACGGAGTTGGAGACCCTGACCGACCAAGCGAACCTGCACGCCGTCAGCCGTTATTTTGCGACGTACAACCTGGTGAACGCTCCGGTCGTCGATGCTGATCATCGGTTGATCGGAGCGATCACGGTGGACGACGTACTTGATCACATGTTGCCTGAGGATTGGCGCGGCATCGAGCTCGATGCGCTGTCGGCGCACCAGCCGCCGGACGCGGGAGTGATCACACATGGCTAGGGCCGTACGGGAGGCCGAGCGGCTGAACACCCCAGGCCGGCGCAAACGGTCAACGATTCCGACGATCAAGGTGGACCGGGACGCCTTCGGCAAGTTTGCCGAGGCCTTTGCCCGATTCATGGGCACCGCACGGTTCTTGTTCGGAATGACTGTCGTCATCGTGCTGTGGTTGCTCTGGAATGTGCCGTGGGGTCCACCTCGGCCCCGCTTCGACGAGTTTCCGTTCATTTTCTTGACCCTGGTTTTGTCGCTCCAGGCTTCGTACGCGGCTCCGCTGATCTTGCTCGCCCAGAACCGCCAGGAGGCGCGTGACCGTATCGCCTTGGAACGGGACCGCGAGCAGGCGGCACAAAGCCGAGCTGACATGGACTTCCTCGCGCGTGAGATTGCCAGCCTGCGGATGTCGGTCGGTGAGTTGGCCACACGCGACTACCTCCGCTCAGAGCTCAGGGCGGAGCTGCGCGCCATCCTCGCTGAGCTCGACGGCGAAGACGTCGCCTGAGCGGTCTCACTCGGGGTTGTACCGGACTTGTCACGCTGTGCATGGCATGCACGCCATGCACAGCGTGACAAGTCGCCGGCCTGAACCGATGGGCGAAGTCACCTACGCTGGGAGCATGCACGACCCGCAATCCAACGGAGACTCCACAACGTCGACCGTTGAGAATCCCCTGGTGCCCGAGATCCGCGCTGCTCTGCATCGGGTAGACGATCCCGAGATTCGCCGGCCGATCACCGATCTCGGCATGGTCGACAGCATCGAGGTGGATGGCGCCGGCCGGGTGCACGTTCGGATCCTGTTGACCGTCGCCGGCTGCCCGATGCGTGACACACTCAACCGCGATGTTACCGCTGCCGTACTCGCGGTGCCGGGGGCCTCGGCCGTCGATGTTGAGCTTGGTGTGATGTCGGATGAGCAGCGCGGGGCACTGCGCGAGCTGCTCAAGGGCGGGCAGCCCGAGCGTGAGATTCCGTTCGCTCGGCCGGATTCGCTCACCCAGGTGATTGCGGTCGCCTCGGGCAAGGGGGGCGTTGGAAAGTCATCGGTAACGGTCAACCTTGCCAGGGCGCTGGCAGCCCGCGGGCGTAGCGTCGGCGTTCTCGATGCCGACATCTACGGTCATTCGGTGCCGGTCATGCTCGGCGTCGCCGACTCGCGGCCGACCTCTGTCGAGGACATGATCATGCCGGTGCCAGCCAACGGGCTCAAGGTCATCTCGATTGGCATGCTGAAGCCGCGTCGTGACCAGGTCGTGGCCTGGCGCGGCCCGATCTTGGATCGCGCCCTTACTCAGATGCTGACCGATGTTTACTGGGGTGACCTTGACTTCCTGCTCCTCGACCTGCCGCCGGGCACGGGCGATGTGGCCATCTCCCTGGGCCAGAAGCTGCCCACTGCCGAGGTTTTGGTAGTCACTACCCCGCAAGCGGCCGCTGCGGAGGTTGCAGAGCGTGCCGGCACCATGGCATCGATGATGAACCAGCGAGTGATCGGCGTAGTGGAGAACATGTCGCACCTGGTGACCACGTGCCCTCACTGCGGGGAGCAACAGACGCACCACGTCTTCGGTACAGGTGGCGGCGCGGACGTAGCGCGGGTGCTCAGCACTCGGCTCGGTTATCCCGTGTCCCTGCTCGCGCAGATACCGCTCGACCCGCAGCTCCGTGCTTCTGGTGATGCGGGTGTTCCGCTCGTCGAGTCCGGCCCCGACCAACCCGCCGCCCGTGCCCTCAGCTCACTGGCCGACGTGTTCCTCAAGCGCGGCCGCGGGCTGCTCGGCAAGCAGCTCGGTCTCGCGCCAGCGGGTCGCTGACAAGCTAAAACACAGCGCTATCAGGTCGCCTCGAGATCGAAGGGAGTTGCTGCCCGGGTCGGGGTGACCGCCACGACATCCTGCGGCCCCCCGGGGCTGTGACCCTTTGTGGAGTTGATCGCCTCGGAGATGTCTGCAGAGGGGCTCTTAATGGTCTGACCAAGGTCGCTGACCTCGGCCTTCACATCGGCGATGATCGGTTCGACATCATCGAGCAAATGCTTCTGCACGAAGGCTTTGGGATTGAGGTCCCGAAAATCGAGGTTCTCGAATTCCGGCCCCAGCTCCTTGCTCAGCTGCTGCTGGGCTGTGCCGGCCACCGTCCTCAAGTAGCGCACGATGCGGGCGGCTTTCCGAGCGAGGTCGGGCAGGCGCTCCGGCCCGAACAGGATGACGGCGAGTACCAGCAACAGCACGAACTCTGGGGCATTGATGTCCAGCAGCAGGAGCGCCACGCTCAGCCCTCCTTGCTACCCAGGGTTACGCGGACCTGGCCAGCGGATGACCCGCGAGTGTAGTCCAAGACCACCACATCGCCCGGCCGCCGGGTGCGGATGCTGACGATCAGCTCCTCCATGGTGTCGATTGGCTGGCCGTCGATCTTGGTGATCAGATCGCGAACCCGGAGGCCTGCCTTACCGGCAGGACCTTGGGCGTCGACCGCGATCAGCTCCACACCCGATGAGCCATCTTGCACATTGGCGCCAATCACCGGGTAGGTCGCCTTGCCTTTCTTGATCAACAAGTCGGCGATCGTCGCGACCTGGTTGATCGGGATCGCAAAGCCGAGACCGATATTGCGGCTTGCGGCGAACGTCAGGATCGCCGAATTGACCCCGATCGCTCGCCCTCCCGCGTCCACGAGCGGGCCACCGGAGTTACCCGGATTGATCGAAGCATCGGTCTGAATTGCATTGATGTACGCGGTCGGCGAGTCGGCCGCGGCATTCTCGGCAACCATGACTGGACGGTTCCGAGCCGAGATGATGCCCTGCGTGACGGTCCCGGGCAGCCCGAGCGGCGAACCAACGGCGATCACCGGATCTCCGACTTGGATATGGTCGGAGTCACCAAGCTCGACAGGGTTCAGCGACTCTGCGGCATTCACCTTGATGACCGCGATGTCGTAGGAGGGACTGCGACCCACGAGCACGGCGTTTTGTCGGCGACCATCGGAGAACACGATGCGAATCCTCGACCCGCCTGCCGCGTCTGCCACCACGTGATTGTTGGTCACAATCCGGCCCTCCCTGTCGATCAAGAAGCCGGATCCGGTTCCTCGACCGACCTGGATCATCACCGTTCCAGGCAGCACCCGCTTCGCAACCTCAACGGTGTTGGCGCTGGGAGGTGCCGGCGGCACGGGCGTACGCGTCACGCCCGGAAGCGCTGAAGGGCTGGCTGTGGTCACCGCCGGACCCTCGGTACGCCGGGCGAGGGTCGCACCGCCATATCCAGCAGCGCCGCCGATCACCAGGGCAGTGACGGCGGCCACCGCAATCAGAGAGGCCGTATGTGGACGACGGCGACCCGTATGCCCCGCAGGCAGGATCGCCGTCGTCGCTGAAGAGGCGTTGCCACCCGGCGGGCCTTCGGCCAGTGCCGGTTGGCCGAGTGGCGGCGGCCAAGTCGCATCGTATGGTGCAAAAGTCGGACCCGGCTGGGGTGGTAAAGCCTGAGCGCCTAGCTGTGTGGGCGGTGGCTCGCCAAAAGGACCGAAGTACCGAGAGTCGGACGGTTCGCCATCAGCCTGGCCCGTCGGACGGTCCTCTTCCACCACGCACTAATCCTTCACATCGGCCAGAATCCTCGCCCAACCAGCTTTGATGCGGTCAAGCGTAGTCCGCGCCGTGGCCTCATTATGGGGCAGCGACTGGACGGCCTCCGCCAGCAGACTCGCACTACCGTCAGTGACGACGGTGAAGACCATCTCACCGGACTGCCAGGTCGCGACACCGGAGGCACCACGACGCACATGAGCTCCCAGCGCAGCGTCCCAGTGGGAGCCTTCCGGAACCGCGCTCAACCGACCTCGTTGCTCGAAGACACTCACTGCTGAGAGCCCGTCACTGTAGACCAGATGCACCGTGCCCGGATTTCCTGCGCGGTCGGTACGTATCCGTACCAGCGACAGGCCGGCCAGACGCCGGATGCATGACCATCCCGAAGCGTTGAGATCCGCCGCTGAGGAGAGGCTGAGCGACGTGCTGGTGCGTGGCACTGCTAACCGCGGCGGCAGATGTTCGAGGATGCTCCCCCCGCGGCTGACGGACACTGAGGTGAATCCGAACGACAGGTCGACTGATCCGTTTCTGTCATAGGTCTCTTGCCAGAGCACGATGCCAGTGGCGTCATCGATCCACCAGCGAGCGGCCACGAAGTTACTACCATCACGCGTCGCCGTGACTACAGTCGAGCTGCGGCCGGCGACGCTTGCTTCGCGTGTCCCGCTGAGGCGGTAGTTGCCCTCGAGTAGATCGAGTAGCTCGTCATCGACAACTCGCGATGAGATAAGCGCAGGTGTGAATTCTTTGCGCAGTTGCTGGCCGGTTTGGCTGTTGACCTTGACCTGACTGCCCTGCCCGGCGCGCGCGTCCACATCAACCTGCGCAACGATGGCTCCCCCGTTGCGGTACGCCAAGAATGATTGGCGACCCGAGTAGCTCACGGAATGCGCGGCATCGGCAGCTCGCTGCATCGTTGCTTGTGCCTCTGCCGGGGTCAACGTCGCGCCGGTTGCTGCCGAGGGGCCCGCAAGCCTGGGTGACAAGCTGGCAGCGAGGTTGTTTGAGTCGGCCAGCATGACCGCGTTGAGTGCGTCGCTGGCCAGCGGGAACTGTCCAAGGCTTGACGTAAAGGCCACTTGAGCCTCATCTGTTGGATCACCAATTGCCGCAAGACGGGGCGCCGCGGCGTACCCGATTGCCCCCACGGCGGTCACCGTCGCTCCAAGGGCCATCGTGGCGGCAGTGATTCGCAACTTGACAATCCGGCGGTGGCTTGGCAAGCCGCCGGTTCGGGACGGACGGGATGGTTGGATCCGCCGGAACGGCCTGATCCACAGGGGTGCGACCGACTGCTGCCCCGCGATGGAAGCCAGGCGGACGGAGAGGTCGCTCGGCGTTGGGCCCGGTTCATTATTGGTCTGGTTCAGGACCTCGCGTACGGCACGCAGATCCTCGACGTCGCGGCGGCAGTTGTCGCAATCGACAAGGTGGCTGAGCAGCCGTTCTCGGTCGGTGTCGTCCAGGGCCCCGTCAACAAACGCTGATCGCAATTCGGCTAGATCAGCGCAGGGCGCCTTCCTCACGCCGACCTCGCCGGCTCCAGACTTCCCTGTTTGGGGCTGACCCGGTCGGAACTGACACCTGTCTCTACCTCAACGCCCAGGTACCGCACCCGCTCCCCGGTCGGTCGGCGGTGCGCGAGGGCGGTGCGTAGTTGCGCCCGGCCGCGGTGAATCCGGCTTCGGACGGTTCCGATCTTGATGTCAAGAACCTCGCTGATTTCCTCGTAGCTGAGGCCCTCGATGTCGCACAGCACAACGGCCGCGCGAAACTCCGGTGGCAAGGCTGAGAGCGCGGCGGCCACGTCGTGATCAAGGTCGGCGTCGGCCAGTTGATCGGATGGATTCGGCCAGGCACTCGGCAAACGCTCAGCGGAGCCTTCACCAAGACCGTCGAAGCGAATCTTCTGGCGGCGCCTGGCGCCGTCGAGGAAGAGGTTGGTCGTGATGCGATGAAGCCAGCCCTCGAACGTCCCAGGCTGGAACCGGTGCAACGAGCGAAACACGCGAACAAAGACGTCTTGGGTGAGGTCTTCGGCATCATGTGGATTCCCAGTTAGCCGATAGGCCAGCCGGTAGACCCGAGCGCCGTGGTCCCGTACCAGCTCTTCCCACGTCGGCGGTGTCCACGACTCCTCAGATTTCGGCGGTGGGCTCGCCGGTGCGGGCGGCTGCCAAGCCTGAGGATCAGGGGCGGGCCACTGCGCCATAGGTTCGACCTCCCTCGAGCGTCCGGCGCGACCAAGCAGGTTTAGCCTGAACGACTTATTCTTGCTTGTCATCCTGGCAATGCCCTGAATGAACCCTGGCATTTGGCTGTGCACGATCGTGTCCTCGCTCACAATCTGCCCAACGTGGCGAGGGGCGGGCGCGTTCCAGTGAGTATTTTCTCACGCTAGTGCGGGCGGCACTAGTCGGTAGAGACCGACTCTCCCGTCGGTAGGCCAGCCGCGGCCATGGCGGAACGCAAGCCCTCAACCTCGGCGGAGGTGGCCTCGATCAGTGGAGACCTCAGGCCTCCCACCTCACGGCCAAGCAGCTTGAGGCCAGCCTTGACCAGGATGCAGCCTTGGGTCGCGAAGATTCCGGTGTAAATCGGCAACAGCTGCTGATGGAGACGCAGCGCCGTGGTGACATCACCGGCCAGATATGCCTCGATGAGCTGACGGGTCCCGATGGCGCTGAAGTGCGTTGAGGTGCCGACCACCCCTACGGCGCCGACCGCCAGCAGCGGCAATGTCATGGCGTCGTCACCGGAGTAGTACGCGAGCTCACTCTGCGCAATAACTCGCGCGGACGCCGCAAGATCACCCTTCGCATCCTTGACGGCGACGATGCTCGGATGTTCGGCGAGTCGCAGCATCGTGTCGGTGGCAATGGCTACCCCCGCACGACCTGGAATGTCGTACAGCATCACCGGCACGTCGGTGGAATCCGCGACCCGCCGGAAGTGCTCCACGATGCCTGCCTGCGGCGGCTTGGAATAGTACGGCGTGACCACCAGAAGGCCGTCTGCGCCCAGCTTGGCGGCCGTGGCCGCCAGCTCCAGGCTGTGCTCGGTGTTGAATGTGCCGACGCCTGCAAGGATCGTCGCCCGATCGCCGACTGCGTCGAGCACCGCTCGAAGCAGGTCGGCCTTTTCCGAGTCCGAGGTGGTCGGAGACTCTCCGGTGGTCCCGCTGATGACCAGCCCATCGTTGCCCATCTCGTCGACCAGGTAGCTGGCAAGTCCGGCTGCCGCGTCAAGGTCCAACGATCCGTCCGCTGCGAATGGAGTCACCATGGCCGTAAGGAGCCGGCCGAAGGGCGGGGTCGACATGCCCGTCATCCTAGTGTCCCGGCGCAGGACACTAAAGCACCTTGATCACGACCAGCGGATCGCCGTCGTTGACCACATCCCCTTCCGAAACAACGATCTCCGAGACCGACCCTGCCACGTCGGCGAGCACCGGAATCTCCATCTTCATCGACTCCAAGATCACCACAGCGTCGTCGGCCGCCACGTGCTGGCCCAGCTCGACCTCGACCTTCATGACGGCCGCAACGAGCTCGGCGACGACGGTATGGCTCATGCCGTCATCGTAGGGTTCGCTCAGCAGGCGTTTCGATAGGGTGAGATTCGTGAATCTCTCCGCTGTCAAGACCTCACCCAAAGCCGCGCCCAAGCCGGGATCGTGGGCGTTCGCTGAGAATTTCGTCGATGAGTCCGAACAGGCGGCGGAGGCGCGCCAGAAGGCGAAGCAGCTCGGAGTTGCACCGCTCGGTCGGGGCTCTGCGACCGCGCTGACCTTTCTGGCCAAAGTGGTGCAGGCGAAGACGGTTGTTGAGGTGGGAACCGGATCAGGCGTCTCTGGTTTGGCGCTGTTCGCGGGAATGCAGCCGGACGGAGTCTTGACCAGCGTGGACATCGAGGCCGAACATCAGCAGGCCGCCCGTGCGGCCTTCCTTGCCGTGGGCATTCCCACGCAGCGGTTTCGGCTGATCGCCGGGCCGGCGCTCAGTGTGCTGCCGAGGCTAAGCGACGGCGCGTACGACATGGTTTTCATCGATGCGGACAAAGCTGAGTATGCCGAGTATGTCGAGCAAGGTCTGCGGCTGCTGCGGCACGGCGGGGTACTCGCTGTGGACAACGCTTTGTGGCACGACCGTACGGCCGACGGAAGCCACATCGATAGGGAGACCGAAGCGATCCGCAACGCGCTGAGCGCCGTCAAGGACAACGAGGATCTCGTGTCGGCGCTGCTTCCGGTCGGGGATGGGCTGCTGGCCGCCGTCAAGCGATGATCATCAGATCACGGTTCGACGCAGATCTCGGACTGGTCGGCTAGGCTCTCACGCCCGGCCGACCTGGCCGGCTCGCGGTTACCGCACTCGTTGGCAACCAGGGTCCACCCCACCAACCGCGCACGCCCAAGTCCTGCAGCGTCACCGACTCCATCCCTTCGGCCGCGAGCCAATCCGCGTACTCCTCGGTGTGACTGATGTCGGTGATGATGATCTTGCCGCCAGGTTCCAATACCCGAACGGCCTCGGTGATCGCTTGCCGCCGCTCTTCACGAGCCTTGAGGTTGTGGATAGCAAGACCGGAGACGACGAGATCGAACTGCGCGTCATGGTAGGGAAGCGTCGTGATGTTACCCGTGTTCAGCTCGACACGATCCTCCACCCCGCAGACCCGTGCGTTGTGTTTGGTGGCCTCGATGTCGTTGCCGGACTGGTCGTGGCTGCGCCACAGGTCGATGCCTGACACCCGACCAGTGGTCAGTCGTTTCGCGAGGCTGATCAGGACCGCACCGCGGCCACAGCCCAGGTCAACTGCGTACTCATCACCCTTCAGCCGCGCGTCATCGAGCAGGTCGGCCCAACACACGAACTTGCCGCGCACTGTGGTGTACAGATAGCTCAACGCACACAGTCCCACGAAGATGGCAAAGATCACCGCCACGAGTCCGGGGGCGAACTCATGGGTGATCATCAGCAGGCAGCCAATAACCGCCAGAAGCAGCGCGGCGACCCCGAGTACCGCCGGCACCGTGGGAGCGTCGATTCCGAATGTCCCACCCTCAGGTTTGCCTGCCTCCTGGCCCCCCGATCCTGAGGCAGGCATGCTCATGTCACGGGGACCCTGACACCTTTGGCTACGACTGTTACACCGCCTTCTGAGACGGTGAAACCTCGAGCGTCATCCGCTTCGGAATCAACACCAATCTGGGCGCCGTCGGGAACCACCACATTCTTGTCCAAGATCGCGCGATGTACGACTGCGTTACGCCCGATGACAGCGTGGGACAAGATCACCGAATGGTCCACCTTGGCGTCCTCGTGCACGTGGACGTTGGGCGAGAGCACCGAACTCTCGATGGAACCACCCGACACAACGCAACCCGGGCTGACGATTGAGTCGACCGCGACGCCTTTCCTGGTGAACTTGGCACCCGGCATCTGCACCGGATACGTCCAGATCGGCCAATCCATGTTGTAGAGGTTGAACACCGGGTCTATGGAGACCAGGTCCATGTGTGCCTCGTGGAACGCGTCGAGCGTGCCGACGTCGCGCCAATAGGCCTTGTCTCGTTCGGTCGAGCCGGGAACTTCGTTGGCGGTGAAGTCGTAGACCCGTCCATCGCCGCGATTCACGAAGCTCGGGATGATATCGCCGCCCATATCGTGGCGAGAGTTTTCGTCCTCGGCGTCTGCGGTCAACGCATCGATCAGCGCGTCCGTGCTGAAGATGTAGTTGCCCATTGAGGCGAACGAGGCATTCGGATCGTCCGGCAGACCCGGCGGCTCCGGCGGCTTCTCGAGAAATTCCTTGATCTTGTTGTCGGCCGCGGCATCGATCACCCCGAAGGCACTGGCCTGGTTGCGCGGCACCCGGATGCCCGCCACCGTGCAACCCAGGCCACCGTCGATATGCGCGTCGAGCATCTGCGAGACATCCATCCGATAGATGTTGTCCGCGCCGAAGACCACGACGTAGTCCGGCTCCTCGTCGCGGATCAGGTTCATCGACTGGAAGATCGCGTCAGCGCTCCCCTGGTACCACCGCGGCCCGAGGCGCTGCTGCGCCGGCACTGGCGTGACGTAGTTGCCGAGCATCGTCGACATGCGCCACGTCAAGGAGATGTGCTTGTCGAGCGAGTGCGACTTGTATTGCGTCAACACCGCGATTTGACGCATTCCCGCATTTGCCAGATTGGATAGGACAAAGTCAATCAGGCGATACGTGCCACCGAAGGGCACCGCCGGCTTTGCTCGATCGTCGGTCAACGGCATAAGCCGCTTGCCTTCGCCGCCAGCCAATACGATCGCCAGAACTCTTCGACGCGCGCGCATGATTTGAACCTAGCCCATACCCGGCCTTAGAAGCACCGTTCTGGGCCATGTTGTGGTCAACATCGCCGACGCTGTGGAACGATGCGAACTATGGCGCTGGCAGAAACTGATCGACTGTCCATCTCGTTGCTGACCCGGGAATATCCTCCCTCGATTTATGGCGGTGCTGGGGTGCACGTCGCCCAGCTGGTCCCACAGTTGCGCAAGCTCATGAGGGTGGACGTCCAATGCATGGGCGAACCGCGCGAGGGCGCCACAGCACACCCCGAGAACTATCCGGAAGGAGCTAACGCTGCGCTCCGGGTGTTCGGGGCGGATCTGGAGATGGTTGCTGCCATACCTGAGGTGGACCTGGTCCATTCACACACCTGGTACGCCAACCTGGCCGGCCACCTGGCTGGCCTGTTCTACGACATTCCGCATGTCGTCAGTGCGCACTCACTCGAGCCGCACCGGCCGTGGAAGGCCGAGCAGCTTGGCGGCGGCTACCGGCTCTCGTCGTGGGCCGAGAAGACCGCATTCGAGGGAGCGGATGCGGTGATCGCCGTCAGTGCCGGAATGCGCAAAGACACCTTGGACTCCTACACCAATCTCGATCCCGACAAAGTGCATGTCGTCAAGAACGGTATTGATACCGAGGAGTTCAAACCCGACCGAGGCACCGACGTCGTCACCAGGCTTGGAATCGATCTTGACAAGCCGTCGGTGGTGTTCGTAGGCAGGATCACTCGCCAGAAGGGTCTCATTCATCTGGTAAGGGCGGCCGAGAAGTTCGATCCCGATACCCAGGTCGTGTTGTTGGCCGGTGCACCCGATACGCCGGAGATCGCCCAGCAGATTGGCGATGCCTTCGCGCACCTCCAGTCGACCCGCGGCAATGTTCTGTGGATCGAGGAGATGCTGCCGCGGGCACAGGTTCGCCAAGTGCTGTCCCATGCGACGGTGTTCGCCTGTCCGTCGGTGTATGAGCCGTTGGGCATCGTCAACCTGGAGGCCATGGCCTGCGAAACGGCCGTAGTCGCCTCGGCCGTGGGCGGCATCCCCGAGGTTGTCGTGGACGGCGTGACTGGCTACCTCGTGCCGTACGACCCCGCGCAGGCCGCCGACCCGGATGCCATCGCCGCCTTCGAGGAAGAGTTCGCTGACAAGATCAACGCGGTGACGACGGATCCGGAAAAGGCACGGGCATTCGGGCTGGCCGGCCGGCAGCGCTGCATCGAGGAATTCGACTGGTCCAAGATCGCCGCCGAGACCGTCGAGGTCTACCGCCGCGCGCTCGAGGTTCACCAGAGCTAGGTCAAAAGTGATACGGCGGCGCAGGGCAGCAACCCGCTACGCCAATCGGACAGTCGCCGGTCGCGCACTCGCTGATGCGCTGGTTGCTGAAGCCGTACTGGGGAAACCCGTCGTCTTGGCACTTCCACGCGGCGGCGTACCCGTTGCCGCCGAGGTGGCTACCCGGCTGGCCGCTCCGCTCGGCGTGATCTTGGTACGCAAGATTGGGGTGCCCGGACGCCCCGAGCTCGCGATGGGTGCCTTGGCGATGGTCGGCGGAGAGATCTCCGAGTTCCGCAACGAGGAGATCATCAACGGACTGCGCATCAGCAGCCAGGCGTTCGAAGCCGCGCGGAACCGAGAGTGGCTTGAGCTTAAGCGTCGCGCCAGCATCTTTCCCTTTGCCAATCTGGAAATCGCTGATGCGACCGTCATCCTCGTCGATGATGGCCTGGCGACCGGCTCCACGATGCTGGCGGCAGTCGCCGCCGTTCGAACTCACGCGCCTGCAGCGGCCGTGGTGGCAGTCCCGGTGGGAGCACGCCAGGCCATGCAGGCACTGCGATCCGTCGCAGACCGCGTCGTTTGTCTGTGGACTCCGGAGCCGTTCATGGCGGTCGGCGGTGCGTACGAGGACTTCCGGCAGCTAAGCGACGAGGAGGTCCTCAGCATCCTCAAGGAGTACTCCTCGTGAGGTCTCACCTGCACTAGGCCGTCACGACTCAGAAATCGCCCTAGTACCCCTCAACCGACGTCGGCCTCCACACCACCGGTCAGTGTGAGGAGTTGGTCATAGGTGAGGGGAAAGACGGCCTGTGGGATGCCGCCGGCAGCCCAAAGCTGGTCGAACTCACCAAGTGCGCAATCGACGATCGTGCGGATAGGCCTTGGATGGCCGACGGGAGCGACACCGCCGATTGGCTGGCCGGTGTGTTCGCGTACGAACGTCGGTGAGGCACGACGGAGCGAAATTCCGAACCGTTCTCCGACTTTGATGATGTCTACTCGATGTGCGCCACTGGTCATGATCAACAGCGGTGCCCCGGCATCGGTTTCTTTGAGCCGCTCGCGCACGCCGGCGCTCGTAGCTATGAAAGTTTCGAAGATCAACGAGTTCGCGATGGCTCCTACCGCGCAACCTAGTTGCTGAGCCGCAGCCCCCGCTGTGGTAGCCGCCTGGTCGAGCATCCGGACTCGACCGGGCAGCCCAGCAGTCTGCAGGATGTCGTTCACAGCCTCGCAGTTCGGATGCATGGGGCGTGATCCCTTCTCATCAACGGACTGGCTAAGTTGCGTCGAGCCAGGCAAGCAAAAGGACCTAGTCATCGAGACCAGGTCCTTGTGCTGTCAGTGTCGACCTATCCAACGACCTCTTTCAGCGCGCCCGCAAGCTCGGCCGCCTCGTCTGCGTTGAGTTCCACAACGAGCCGACCGCCTCCCTCGAGCGGAACCCGCATGACGATCCCACGTCCTTCCTTGGTGACTTCCATAGGGCCGTCACCTGTCCGCGGTTTCATTGCAGCCATCGCGCATCCTCATCCTGTAGTCATCCGGCAACTTGCCGGCTCAATTATTCCGTACCACCTAGTCGCGGCCAGCCTCGGGTCATTTGGCTGGGACGGCTCGAATGATGGCTCGTACGTCAATTGTGACGCCAGTCGGTGCCGTCCGCAGGGATCTAGTCGGGCCAGGCGGGCGGTGGCGCAGAGCAGCCGACCACATGATCGTCGACCAGGCCGATCGCTTGCATGGTGGCGTACGCCGTAGTCGGGCCGATGAAGCGGAAGCCGAGGCCCTTGAGCTCCCGGGCCATTCCGATTGATTCGGGTGAGGTCGCACGCCACTCCCCACCGGCCGGGCGCGGGCGTCCGATCACTCGATAGCTGAGAACAATCTCGGCGAACCTCGGACCAAGATCGACAACCAGCCGAGCGTTCTGAATGGCCGCGACAATCTTGGCCCGGTTTCGAACGATGCCCGGATCGCTCAGCAGCCGCTGGATGTCAGCCTCGGTGAAGTCGGCTACTTGCTCGGGGCGGAAGCCGGCGAAAGCTCGCCGAAAGTTCTCTCGCTTGCGGAGAATCGTGATCCAGGACAGTCCTGACTGGAAGGCCTCAAGCGTCATCCGCTCGTACAGGCCCTGCACACTGCTGACCGGCCGGCCCCACTCGTTGTCGTGATAGGCCACATACTCAGGTGCCGACAGGGCCCAGGGGCAGCGCAAGAGACCGTCGGGCCCGGGCAGAGCTTCGGTGATCATTGCGCCTCAGCGATCGCGCCCAGCGCTCGCAGGCTGCTAGCAAGACCAGCGCGTAGCGCCGGCAGAGCGAGCCGAACGAGCCACTCAACCGGCCGCCCGCCCGGCATGGAGAAGACTTCAATGCACGACACGATGGTCTTCCCCTGATCGCCCGCAAGCCGAAAGAGACCCTCACCGGTGAAGTACGGACCAAGGTGCAAGATCCCCACTTCGGCCGCATCGGCAACGGGCGGAGACCAACCGGTGACGATGAAGCGGTCCAGCAGCCCCAGTGGCACCCGGCCAAGCCACACGCCGGACAGCGCCTCGGCTCGGACGCCAACACCGACATTGCGGTCGCCGATCACCCGGACTGTCGTGAGCGGAATCCAGCGAGACTGGCCGGTCCAGTCAATGAGCACATCCCACACCGCAGCTATGGGTGCATCGATCTCAGCCGAGACTTCCAGGCGAATGCTCACTCATGTCCTGCCACTAGCCGGACCGGCGGTCGTCAACGGCAGATTGAGGTGGCTCTGGAGGTGCTGAGGTGTCCGCTGACGCCACCGGATCGTGTGGAGTCGACTGCTCAGCCGCACGCGCCGACGCCGTTGTCTCCTGGAGTCGCTGCCGGACGGTGCCACCTTCAGCTAGTTCCGCGATCAGCGCGTCACGCTCGGCGATCTCGAGAGCTAGCCGATCGAGCAGATCGTCTACCTGGGCCATCGCATATCCACGCAGCGTGACCCCGAAGCGGATGTTCCTCAGCTCTTCGGCGGTCAGGGCCCCACCGCTGGGCAGGTCCTGCCGGTATGTGTCATACACCGGATCCCTGCTCATCTGTCCCATTCCTCCCGCAGCCGCCATCGCCGCCACGCCCAAGGCCGCCACGGCGACGACGGCGATGAACCACTCCATGGATGAATGCTTTCACGCTTCGCAAGGCCCTCGGCACGTCACAGACGGACGCGGGACGCTGCTAGCGCAACGCTACTCGAGGTAGCGATCGCCCGCGTGTGACCGTGTGGCCGCGTCAGCTAGCCCGAGCTCAGTACGCCTGCGACCAGCGGGACGAAAAGCACCAGCATGCCCAATCCGATCAAGCCGAGGCCGATAGGCTTCACGGCGCGGTCACCCCCGGGCGCGGTCTTCTCGAACACCATCACGGCGGTGAGCGCGGCCATCCACCAGAGGTTGGCCACACCGGCAGCGAACCCCACGAGCATGAGCGCCCAGCAGCACCCCATACAAAAGAGACCATGACGTACGCCGATGTTCAAGGCGGCACGGACGCCGCGGCGGTAGTACTGCATGATGTACAGCCCCGGGCTCCGACAGACCGTGAGACAGCGATCCTTCAGGCTGGAGAATTGGAACGCCCCCGCCATGACCAACACCGATCCGGCGATCACCTGATGATGCTCATCGAGCCACGGCCATCGCTCAACCAGCTCGTGCAGCTGCAGATCCCCCACCATGGCGGCTACCCCAAATACGCTCCACACCACGGCGTAGCCGCCCAGAAACGCCAGCTTGGATTGCATCGGACGTGGCTGTCCGGCGGCCACCCGATTGAATAGACGGATGAGAGGCAGGCTGGACGGCAGCATCATCGCCGCGATCATGAACTGCCAGGCCAAGAGGAACAAGCCCAGGACCGCCCACAACGGAAGATGGCTGTGCGCCAGCGCATCGTGATGGAGCAGCCGCCCTCGCCCGGTGGCTTCGGCCACAATGGCCAGCAACCAGGCGATTGCGATTGCCCAGACCACGCCAGACTGCAGAAGTCCCGGGCGGGCCCTCGCCGCCTCGCTCGAGGAGGCAGCGCTCGTCATGCGACGTGTTCCATGTGCCAGTCGGCTTGGATGGCGTTCCGGCCCTCGTACTCCCAGGTCATCCCATATTGCGGAAGGTTCACCCGATGCCGCGTGGCCTTGGCTACCCAAGCAGGCGAGCCCGGCACGGTAGAGAAGATGGAGTTGTGAAGCGTGGTCACGCTGCCATCCGGACCCCGGTAGGGCTCCATGTCGGCCTCGATAATTCCGGGGATATGGAGCGTCCCCGCTCCGCCCACGACCTGGTGGCTGATGGGCACGTCCTCAACGCCCTTCACCGTGCCGATGAGCTGGTAGACGTCGGCAAGTGGACCTCCGAGCTGGGCGGTGAAGGCCGCCAGCAGCGCCTCTTTTTGGGCGGCGTTGGCCTGATTGTCCACCAGCGCCACGACCTCCCAATTACCAGCCAGGACGTTGCCGGGGATGTGAGCCACGAAGACCAGGCTGAGCCCTGATACGTCAACGTCCTGTATGCGGCCATCGTCGATGTGGTACGCCACGATGGCGAAGCACTCGCCCAGATCCGGGTCCTCGCCGATCCAACAGGGGCAGTTGACACCGCATGAGCACGCCTCGATAAGCGTGCCATGGAGCGCGTACACGGTCGTCTCCTTCTTGACCGCCTCTTGTGTCTGAGTCATCGACTCTCCTTTCGTGATGCGGCGCACGACACACCGCTCTAGTGCTGAAGGCGTGAACTTCGAGGGAACAGTTGTTACGCCTAGCAATGAAGATGGGACGAGTCGCTCACAGATACCAGGCTGGCGGGGCTTCGCCAGGCGGAGCGTACGAGCAGAACCGGCCGGTCTGTATCGAGGACGCAAGATGAGCTCCGAGGGCAGGGCACTCCCGACTCACCGTCTTGTTGGCGCCCTTGATTGCCTTGGTCACGCTGATCCGTGCGCGCTCCGCAGCAGTTGACGCGCTCCGGTTTCGCCCGCCCAACCCCGCCGCGCTGGCGAGCTCGGCTGTCAGTGCGTCGATCTCTTCTTGCGCGCGAGCGGCTCGCTCCGGGTCGTTCCAATCCCGAGCTTCCTGCAGATCCTCTTCGAGCTCGGTGAGCCTGCGGCGGTACGCTTCCCGAGCCTGAGAGTCGATGAGAACATCGCCTGCATCCAGTCCCGACACGTGCAGGTCGCCTGCAGCGAGTGCGGCAGCATGCCGCGTCGAATCGACGATTCTGGCTTCTACCGCTCGCACGAGCTCCAGGACGTGGACCTCCCGGCCCGGCGCGGAGAGCAACGTCGCGACATATCGGAGACCTTTGGTGTCCCGAAGCCGGGCCGACTCGCCGCTGTACCGCACCTCCCAATACTCGCCCTCGCGTCGGAATCGCGCCTGCGAAGTCGTGTCGTTCCGCGCTGAACGCCGATCGGGAACCGATTGCGCGAGCGCCATGACCCGCTGCAGGATGCCGGGGAGATCGAGCTCTCGGCAGATCCGCTCGGCGTCGGAGAGCCGCGCGGACGCCGCGTTGAGTTCTTCTTCCGCTCCCTAGCCACCAGCGTCTTCGCATGCTCGTAGAGCACCCGGGCGGTGATGGCACGCGCTCCGACACGGCGGCAGCGCTCCATGGCCAGCTCGAACTGTGCGTCGGCCTCTTCCCACCGCTCAAGCAAGGCGGCAATCATGCCGAGGCGTAGGGCAACCGGGCCATAGGGCATGATCGAGATGGCGATGGCGTTGCGATCCGCGTACGGCGCGAGCAGGTCAAAGATCTGCACCGCGCGCTCCTTGTCACCGAGCAGCACGCAGGCCTCCGCCAGCGAGCACAGGTGGATGATCCAAAAGCCGTTTCGAGGCAGATCCGCGAAGCCGTTCCCGGCGTGACGCTCTACCTCTTCTCGCGCGGCAGCGTCGGCACCCGGTCTCGACGGCCCAGAACGCGTTGCGCCATCGAGCGATCAGCGGGTGCTGTTCACCGTGGATGCGGACGCTCTCAGCCACCTCGTTCATCCGCCCCTGTGCCCATCTGATGGTGACCATCTGGGCATGCTCGAAGTAATAGATGCCGTAATCACTTTCCCGGATCCTCCCGATCGCCAATGCCTCGCGGGCCAGTCACTCGGCCTCGCGAAGTCGCCCATCCACGATGGTCCTCGTAGCCCGCAGGACCGCAATCACCCACAGATAGAAGGGCTGGCGGATCCGGTCAGCGAGGTTGATCATGGCGGCGAGTTCGGCGTCCACGCCCTTGATTTCACCGAGCTCAAGGCAGCAGTGCAGCCGAGCGTAATGGGCCATGAACGCCATCTCGTCGTCGCCATACTCGGTCGCCACGCGAAGCATCTCCTCGGCGTTGGCAAGCCGTCCGTCGACTTGATCGGGAACGAACGTTGCCGAGTGCCTACCGTGAAGCGCGACGAGTAGGGCTTCCTGGTCGTCGAGACGTCGGGCCATCTCGACGGCCTGGTCCGAGAGGACCGTCCGCCTCTCCACCTGATCGGAGATAAACAGCTCGGCGGCCAGCCGCGCCAACACCTGGGCACGAAGTGAGCTCTCGCCGTCGGGAAGCGTCGCGAGGGCTTGCTCTAGCAGCCGGATGCCAGCCGTGTCCGAGAATCTTCCGGTCACAATCCCGCCCAGCCCGAGCCGAGCCAGCCCAAGTCCGAGGGCAGCCCGCGCCAACGCCTCAGCCAGCCCTGAGCGCGCGGCGGCTTCGGCGCACTCTTCGAAGCTGTCACGGGCCCCGGGCGTGTCTCCTGCTCTCCACTGCGAGTCGCCGAGGGCGAGCAAAATCTCACAGCGCCGCTCAACGCTGGCGTGCTCCAGCAAGGGGAGCAGCTGCACGGCGGCCCCATAGTGCTGGGCAGCGTTCTCGTACGCCAGTGCCGCCGCGGCCCGATCACCAGCTCGGACTGAGTACTCGACGGCCTCCTTGGCCAGACCGAGGGGGGCCGCCTCGGTGAAGTGGTGGGCAAGCTCGGCCAAGTGCGACTCGAGATCACCCCCATACATGTCCTCCAGCACGCGGCCGATGGTCCGGTGAAGCTCGAGGCGCCGGGCGGCGGGCATACCCTCCTACAGAGTTTCGCGAACCAGGTCGTGTGCGAAGGCATGTCGGCTCGGGCTCGCCGGGTCCTGCGCGATCAACCCGGCCCCCACTGCCTCCGCAAGAACATCCATAAGTCGCCCAACGCTTAGGCGTCCCGCGTGCTCGAGGACGCGGGAATCGAATTCGTGCCCCACCGCCGCAGCCAGTCTCAGCGTGGATCCTGCTTCTCTGGAAAGTCCTGCGACCCGGCGCCGGATCAAGACTCGGACCTCCTCGGGAATACGGAGCATGGGGTCGGTTACAGCGTCTAGATACTCTGTCAGTCGGCCGTCGACCAGAAGTGCCCGGACCACCTCAGAGAGGAAAACGTTCCCCGCAGTCACGTCGCGAATTCTTGTGACGGCCGACACAGACGCCGCCCGTCCCGTCACGCCCTCGATATAGGCGCCGACATCGAAAGAGCTCAGTCCTCGTAGCGAGATCCGGCTTCCTACCCGTGCAAGCTGACCAAACGCATCGGCCAGCTCATGGACCCCACGCTCCCCCTCCCGGTAGGAGGCCAGACCAGGATCCGCTCTTGGCTCACGGCTTCGGCCAGAAACCTGAGCATCAACAACGAAGGCTCATCGGCGACGTGGATGTCGTCCACGATCACCAGCAGCGGTTGATCACGTGAGATGCCGGTCAGGAACCCGGCAACTGTTCCGAAGAGCCTGAAGCGGACGGCCTCCGGATCGTCCCTGGCCTTTCGACTGAGCGCCGTTCGCCCTGAGGTCTCCGCCGGCGAGTCCTCCCGGTAGCGCGGCGCCATCTACTCGAACCGTCCACCAGCCTGCTGAACCACCTGCATCCACGGCCAATAGGCAGGGGCCCCACCCCCTTCCCAGCACCGGCCGAGCAGGACGCGCCAACCGAGCTCGGAGGCATCACGCGAGAGCTCCTCCATGAGCCGCGACTTTCCGATCCCGGGCTCGCCCGTGACGAGCAGTAGGCGACCGCGTCCCGAGCCGGCTAGGTCCAGCGCCGCGCGGAGGCCGCCCATCTCGATTTCCCGACCCACGAATGGCGCCGTGATGAGCGCCGCTGCCGTGGCGGAGTGGCCCGGCTCATGACCCGTCATGTGCACCTCGCCCCAATTGGCGTTGGCCAGGCCGTCCTCCCAAACGACTCTTCCAGTCTCGGGGGCTACGGGAGGCAATGTCCAGGGGATTGGGTCCAGGGGATTGGGTCCAGGGGATTGGCCGCTCCCGCACAGCCCTGCTGCCAGGTGCGGAGCCATACGCGCTGGCGGCTTGCAAACGGCGTAGGACACGCGCCAGCGGCGACGCTACTCAGGACGACGCGGGGCAGCGGCCGTCGGCTGATTCGCCAGCATCAAAGCCACCGCCTCGTCGGCATCGTCTGTGACAGTGAACATCTCGAGGTCGCTGGCTGAGATAGTTCCATGATCAAGCGGCGTGCTACTTAGCCATCTGATCAGCCCGCTCCAGTAGTCGCTATCGAACAGCACTACCGGGAATGAGGTCACCTTCTGGGTCTGCACCAGCGTCAACGCCTCGAACAGCTCATCCAGAGTGCCGAAGCCGCCCGGCAGCACCACAAAGCCTTGGGCGTACTTGACGAACATTGTCTTGCGCGCGAAGAAGTACCGAAAGTTGATGCCCAGGTTGACGTAAGGGTTGAGGCCGGACTCGAACGGTAGCTCGATGCCAAGGCCGACCGAAACTCCACCGGCCTCGGCCGCACCCTTGTTTGCGGCCTCCATGATCCCCGGGCCGCCGCCAGTGATGACGGCAAGACCGGCGCGAGCGAGCTTGCCGCCGAGGCGCTCGGCCGTGACGTACATCGGGTGATCACGCGGCGTACGGGCAGATCCGAAGACGCTGACCGCCGGGCCCAGCTCGGCGAGTGTCCCGAACCCGTCAATGAATTCGGACTGGATTCGCAGCACCCGCCATGGATCGGTGTGCACCCAGTCAGTGGCACCGCGACTTTCCAGCAGCCGCTGGTCGGTGGTGGAGTGCGTTGCGGTCCGCTCCCCGCGTACGACAGGGCCTTGCCAGTGCCAGTGTTCGGGTTCCTCCACGGGGCCACCCTCTCACTTAGCTCAGCCAGCGGATGAGGGCATCGCGGCACGCAACGACGTCGTCAGCCGGGCAAAACTCATCGTCGGCGTGCGCCTTGCTGGGGTCACCTGGACCGAAGTTCACCGCCGGGATACCCATCGCGCTAAAGCGCGCGACATCAGTCCAACCGAGCTTCGCGCTCGGCTGGCCTCCGACAGCGCGGAGGAACTCTTCGGCCGCCGGTTGGTTCAGGCCCGGTCGCGCTCCGGCGGCTACGTCGGTGACCTGAATCGGATAGCCGTCAAGGACCCCGCGCACGTACGCCTCAGCCTCCGCAGGGGACTTATCGGGTGCAAATCGGTAGTTGATATCGATGACACACCTGTCGGGGATCACATTTCCGGCAATCCCGCCGCTGATCATGACCGCATTCAGCCCTTCACGGTAGACCAGCCCGTCGATCTCGATCTGCTGCGGTTGGTAGGAGGCCAGCAGTTGCAGCAGATCGCTCGCATCGTGAATCGCGTTGTGCCCCATCCACGATCGCGCGGAATGAGCGGCCAGCCCTCGCAACTCCGCCCGCAGCTGCAGTGTCCCTTGGCAACCCCCCTCGATGCGTGCATTGGTCGGTTCACAGAGAACCGCGAAGTCACCCTCTAGATAATCGGGGTGCTCTCGAGCAATCCGGCTCAGGCCGTTGCGAGTCTCTTCGACCTCCTCGTTGTCGTAGAACAGCCACGTGACATCCCGCCGTGGTTGAGCGAGCGATACGGCAACCGACAATTGGACTGCGATCCCACCCTTCATGTCGCAGGCGCCGCGTCCCCAGATGATCTCCCGGCCCGCACTGTCACGCGTCGTCCACGACGGCACATTTCCAGCGATCGGCACGGTGTCCAGGTGGCCGGCGATTACCACCCGCTCAGCTCGACCGAGATCGGTACGAGCGATGACGACGTTTCCGTCCCGCAGCACCTTCAGATGGCCATATCCGCGCAGCGACTGCTCCACTCGGTCAGCGATCTCGGCCTCGCCTCCGCTGACGGACTCGATGTCGATCAACGCCCGCAGCAGTTCAACGACATCACCGCCAAGGTCGAGACGCGCAGACACGAGCGGCACGTTACAGCGTCGGTAGGCTCGGGCCCATGACTGACGCCGCTACTGCCCCCCTTCGGGTTGCCTGGGGCTGGGGTCTCGCATCGATTCACGCCTCGGATCAGGTGCTGGACACCTATTTCCCGTCGCCTCGGCTTGGCATAGCGGACGACAGTGCAGCCCCACCCGTGCTCGTTTCGGCAGTCGTCGACGACGAGGCGCGGGAAGTGCGCACCGAGATTGTCCTGGTCGAGATCGATCTGGATGCAGCTCCTGCGGGCACCTCAGACACCTATCTCAGGCTGCACCTGCTCAGTCATCGGCTGGTGAGGCCGCGCAGCATCAATCTGGACGGCATCTTTGGCTCGCTCCCCAACGTCGTTTGGACCTCAGCCGGTCCGTGTGCCATTGAGGGGTTCGAACGGGTCCGTACCCGGCTGCGCGCTCGTGGCGGACATTTCACCATCTACGGGGTGGACAAGTTCCCGCGCATGGTCGACTACGTGGTTCCGACTGGAGTGCGCATCGCCGACGCTGACCGTGTCCGGCTTGGCGCCCACCTCGCCATCGGGACGACAGTGATGCATGAAGGCTTTGTGAACTTCAACGCCGGTACGCTCGGTAGGTCGATGGTGGAAGGCCGAATCTCCGCTGGCGTGGTGGTTGGGGGCGATTCCGACGTAGGCGGCGGGGCGTCGATCATGGGCACCTTGTCCGGCGGCGGCAGCGAAGTGATCTCGATTGGCGAGCGTTGCTTGATTGGCGCCAACGCCGGCGTCGGTATCGCCTTGGGCGACGACTGCGTTGTCGAGGCCGGCCTTTACGTCACGGCAGGTTCCAAGGTCACGCTGCCAGGTGGCGAGGTGGTGAAGGCGCGGAGCTTGTCCGGCAAGAATGGGCTGCTGTTCATTCGCAACTCGGTAACCGGAGCCGTCGAGATGCGTCGTCGGCAACGCAGCGTAGTTGAGTTGAACGCCGAGCTTCACGCGAACTGAACCCATTTGCGATCCGGAACAGTCCGCACTCTTGGGTGCCTCGCCGTCGCGTTTGTCCTCTTGATCGCTGCGGGCGTGGGCGTCTTCTGGTGGCTCCGCGACCGGGGCATCACCGAGCCAGTGCCCGGACAGCAGCGATGCGTGGCAACCGCCAATAACTCATCCACAGTGGTCGATCTAGACCAAGCCCACTTCGCCTCAATCATCGCGGGGCTGTCGGTACGCCGGGGTCTGCCACCCCGTGCCGCCTCGATCGCCATTGTCACGGCCTATCAGGAGACGGGGATCCGTAACCTCACCTACGGCGATCGCGACTCGGTTGGCCTCTTCCAGCAACGCCCCTCACAGGGCTGGGGCACCAAACAGCAATTGCTTGATCCGGAGTATGCGACCGGCAAGTTCTACGACGCTCTCGTCAAGATCAAGAACTGGGAGACCGACGACATCAATGACGTCGCCCAGAAGGTGCAGCGAAGTGGACATCCGGAGGCCTATCGCGATCATGAAGCTGATGCTCGGGTGCTCGCCAGCACGCTGACAGGTCAGTCCCCCGCTGGATTCAGCTGCCTTGACCGCAGCGGCACGCCGGGAGATGTCAAGGCGCTGCGCAGTTCTTTGCAGCGGACGTTCGGCAAGATCGACGACTCCGCCGAAGGGTCGGTTGTCAGCATCCGTGCCAGTAGCAGCCGGCGCGCTTGGGCGTACGCGCACTTCGCGGTGGCTAATGCCCAGCTGTACGGCGTGACCACCGTCAAGATCGGGAACAGGCTATGGCAAACCCAGGACTTCAACCTGCCGGACTGGCAGGAGGCGTCACCGGCGCTCCCGAACAAGCGCGTCGAGATCACGGTCCGCTGATCAACTGAAACCTATGTACACCCAGGTTGCTGACGGTCTGCCTAGGTTGCTACCTATGCAGGCCGACAGCAAGCTACGATGCTTCCCTGTTTGTCAAGGTGCCGGTTCCTCCGTCTTTGATGGTGTGCCGGGGCCTCGGCGCGGTCAAGGTCGTTCCGCCCGTGGGGGCTCCACCTTGACCGCGTCTGCGCGCCGGCTGGCTGGCCGGGATGGAGGAACCGGCCGGTGTGAGGTGCCGGGTTGAGCAGGTAGTAGACCTCGCGGGCGATGAGGCGTTTCAGGCTTCGGGTGGCTTCTCGCC
>DATLPF010000209.1:0-6279 GCA_035535875.1 Propionibacteriaceae bacterium | reverse complement strand
GTCACGAGCGTGGACGATCCGGAAGGGTGCGACCGCACCCGAGGCGGCTGGTGTCATCCACAGCGACTTCCAGAAAGGCTTCATCAGAGCTGAAGTCGTTTCCTTTGATGATCTTGTGGCGGCCGGATCACTGCAGACTGCTCGCAGCCGGGGAAGAGTTCGGTTGGAAGGCAAGGACTACGTGATGGCCGACGGGGATGTTGTCGAGTTCCGATTCAACGTGTAGCTCTTCCCCGCCGAGTGCGCATTGATCGCCGTCACCAGCGCGATGCGCTGGGAGATTGCCGCGCTCTCGAAGGGATCACGACCCGTCCCGACCTCAGACGGATAGGTGCATCGTTTCCGCTTAGCTGAGTCAGCGATCACGGCGCCACTGTGATTCAGCGGCTTCGCAACCTTCGAAACCCCGCGTGAAAAGATCGCGCCACCTCGCTGAGCTCAGCGGCTAAATCTTGGTCCAGGCCTCGCTGAGCACATAGCGCAGGATCTGCTCCATCTCGTCGAACTCGGCCTGGCCGCAGATCAGCGGGGGAGCGACCTGCACGACCGGCTCGCCGCGGTCGTCGGTCCGGCAGTAGAGGCCGTTCTCGAACAATGCGCCCGAGACGTAGCCGCGCAACACCCGCTCGACCTCGTCGGCATCGAAGGTTTCCTTGGTCGCCTTGTCCTTCACCAGCTCGATTGCATAGAAATAGCCGTCACCGCGAACATCACCGACGATCGGCAGGTCGTATAGGCGCTCCAGTGTCTGGCGGAAGCTGTTCTCCTGGCGAAGCACATTCCCGAGCAGGTCCTCGCGCTCGAAGATGTCCAGGTTGGCGAGGCCGACAGCGCACGACACCGGATGGCCGCCGAAGGTATAGCCGTGTGGGAAGGCAGTCTTACCGTGCGCAAACGGCTCGAAGATGCGGTCGGAAATAATCGCCGCGCCCAGCGGTGAATAACCCGAGGTCAAGCCCTTAGCACTAGTGATGATGTCGGGCTGGTAGCCGTACTTCTGCGCACCGAACATTGTGCCCAGCCGGCCGTACGCGCAGATCACCTCATCCGAGACGAGCAACAGCTCGTAGGTGTCACAGATCTCGCGCAACCGCTCGAAATACCCTGCTGGAGCTGGAATGCAGCCACCGGCGTTCTGCACCGGTTCGATGAATACGGCCGCTACGCTGTCCGGGCCCTCATGCAGGACCGCCTCCTCGATCCGGTTCGCCGCCCAGAGCCCGAACTGCTTCTCACTCCCAGCAACCTCATCGGGTGCCCGGTAGAAGTTCGTGTTGGGCACCCTGACGCCGCCCGGCACCAGCGGCTCGAATGGCAGCCTGAAGCCCGGCACCCCAGTGATCGACAGCGCACCGTGAGGTGTCCCGTGGTACGCGACGGCGCGCGAGATCACCTTGGTCTTCGACGGCTTACCGATGAGCTTGAAGTACTGCTTGGCCACTTTCCAGGCTGTTTCCACGGACTCGCCGCCGCCGCAGGAAAAGAAGACCTTGTTGAGGTCGCCTGGTGCTTCAGCCGCCAGCCGATCGGCAAGCTCGATCGCGGTCGGATGTGCGTAGGACCAGATCGGAAAGTAGGCGAGCTTGCTCGCCTGGGCCGCCGCCACCTCGGCCAGCTCGACCCGTCCGTGGCCAACCTGCACGGCAAACAAACCCGAAAGGCCATCAAGATACTTTCGTCCGCTGGTATCCCAGATGTAGGCGCCCTCGCCGCGTTCGATGATCGGCACCGGCTTGGTGGCGTAAGTGGACATCCGCGTGAAGTGCATCCAGAGGTGCTCAGCTGGGTTGCCTTGATCAACTGACCGGTCCGTGCTGCCGTCGTTGATCATGCCTTGTGTGCTCATCGGATGCCCCATTTCATGTTCTCGACGAAGCGGCTCGGTGGTCGTCAGGGAAGATTCAGGATCCGCAGAGGATCGCGGAGTCCATGTCAACTGTCATCGGCCTCGTCGGGACCCAAGTGCCGACGCGCTAAGGCTAGCCGCGGCGTTACTGCACGGGCCCTATACCCCGAAGGCGTAGGTATAGCCGCTCAAGAAAGTCAGATCACAATCATGTTGCGTGTCGCACCCCGATAGACGACAAGTCTTGTGGGTATGGGTTTAATGACTTAGAACTGTTTCGGTTCCAACAGGGAAGTCCCTAGGCTTCCCACGTCAGGCGGCGCGCCACAACCCGGGCGCATATCGGAGGAGGACATCGGATGCGTGGAAGAACTGGCGGGATGGCGCTTGCAGCAATTACGTCGATCGCTCTCGTTGCGACGGCGTGTGGCGGTGGCGGTTCACAGCCCGGGCCGGGTAGCAGCCAGGCGGGTGGCCAGGCCGGCGGCGGCGAGATCGTCGTTGCCGGGTGTACGCCGGAGAACCCGCTCATTCCGGGGGGGACGAGCGAGACCTGCGGCGGCGACATCATCGACGCCATGACGTCGAAGCTGGTTCGGTACAACACCGAGAACGCCGCCCCGGAGAACGACATCGCCGAATCCATCGAGACCTCCGACAACAAGCTGTTCACCGTCAAGCTGAAGCCGTACAAATTCCAGGACGGCACCGACGTCAAGGCCAAGAACTTCGTCGATGCCTGGAACTACACCGCCTACGGCCCTAACGGCCAGGCCGGCAGCTACTTCTATGCCCCAGTCGTCGGCTACGCCGACGTACAGTGCCCCGACGCGGATTGCAAGGGGAAGCCCAAGGCCAAGACCATGTCTGGGCTAAAGGTCGTCGACGACACGACCTTCACGATCCAGGCCACCGAGCCGGTCTCGAACCTGCCGGTCCGGCTCGGCTACTCCGCCTTCGCTCCGCTGCCGGACTCCTTCTTCGCCGACCCGAAGGCCTTCGAAAAGAAGCCGATCGGCGCAGGGCCGTTCAAGATGGACTCAATCAGCAACACCGAGTACGTGCTGTCGAAGTTCCCCGACTACTCCGGCGCCACCAAGCCGAACGTGGATAAGCTGACCTTCCGGATCTATCAAGACCCCGGAGCGGCCTATGCCGACGCCGTGGCCGGCAGCCTCGACTACATCGACGACAGCAACATTCCCCAAGATCAGTTCATTGGCGACGCATACAAGAGCGACTTCCCTGACCGGAACTCCCAGCGCGAGGCGGGGCGGAACAGCTGGATTACGTTCTCTCCTAATGATCCACAGCTGAAGGACAACCCCGACCTGCGCAAGGCCATCTCGCGTGCCATAGACCGCGATCTGATCACCAAACAGATTTTTAACAACACGGTCACGCCGGCTACCGGCTGGGTCTCGCCGGTGGTCGATGGCTACAAGGCCGGTGCCTGCGGTGATTCCTGCGTCTTCGACAAGGACGCCGCGAAGGCCGCATTCGACGCCGCCGGCGGCTACAAGGGCACGCTCACGATGACCTACAATGCCGATGCGCCGAACAAGGCCTGGTCGGAGGCGGTCTGCAACTCGATCAAGAACACGCTCAGCATTGAGTGCACTGCTGTGCCCACGGTCGACTTCGCCACCTTCAACAAGAAGATCGACGCCAACGAGATCAAGGGCATCTTCCGCAGCGCCTGGCAGATGGACTACCCGTCGATCGAGAACTTCCTGGTGCCGATCTACGCCAAGGGGGCAGACTCCAACTGGTCGAAGTACGACAGCCCGGAGTTCACGAAGCTGACCAGCCAGGCGGCCGCTGCGAAGACGGCCGATGAGGCCAACGGGTTGTATCAACAGGCCGAAGCTCTGCTGGGCAAGGACTTCCCCACCGCGCCGCTGTGGAACCAGAACACCACGTCGGTCTGGTCGGACAAGGTCACTGACGTGAAGGTCAACGCCTTCGGTGTTCTCGATTTCGAGGCGATCAAGGTGAAGTGAAAGACCAGCACGTGAAACATAGCTGAAAGCGTTGGCCCGCCGGAGCAATTCCGGCGGGCCAACGCTATGTTTCGTCCAGAAGTCTCTTCCGAAACCTTTTACGAGAGGGGGTCGGGGTGGGCAAGTACATCATCCGCCGGCTGCTGCAGATGATCCCGGTCATCATCGGTGTGACGTTCATCATCTACGTCGCGGTTTTCGCCCTCGGGGATCCGACGATTGGCCGCTGCGGCGAGCGTGCCTGCCCGGCCGGCTATATCGCCAAGTTCAGGGCCGATTACAACCTCGACAAGCCGTTGATCGTTCAGTACCTGCTCTACATGGGCAACCTGGTTCAGGGTGACCTGGGCACGAACTTTTTCGGCAACAAGGTCATCGACGAACTGGCGGCCCGGTGGCCGGTCACGCTCAAGCTCGGCACGATGGCGGTGATCATCGAGTCCGTGATCGGCATCACCGCCGGCGTGCTCGCCGGCATCCGGCGAGGGAAGTTCATCGACAACCTGGTCACGGTAAGCACGCTGTTCTTGATCTCGATCCCGATCTTCGTGATCGGGAGCTTCTCCCAGCTGATCTTCGGGGTCCGCCTGGGCTGGTTCCCGGTCACCGCCACCCAGGGCACCACCTACCAGCTCATCATGCCCGCCTTCGTGCTGGCCTCGGCCTCGCTGGCCTACATCGCCCGGCTGATGCGGGCCAACCTGTCCGATAACCTGCGTGCCGATTACGTTCGTACCGCGAAGGCGAAGGGCCTGAGCAACGCGCGCACAGTGGGCGTGCACACGCTGCGTAACTCCCTCATCCCGGTCATCACCTTCATCGGCATCGACATCGGCGCGCTGATGGGCGGAGCTCTCGTCACCGAGCGGATATTCAACGTGAACGGGATCGGCAACTTCCTCTACCGCAGCATCACGCAGAAGGACGGCGCATCGGTGGTCGGCACCATCGTCTGCCTGGTGCTCATTTACCTGTTGGTCAACCTCATCGTCGACATCTTGTACGGCTTCCTGGATCCGAGGATCTCTCATGACTGACACCACCCGCGACTCCGGGCTAGACACCACCTCGTTCGTTCCGCTCACCACCGACGCGACCGGGGGACCAGAGGCGCCGCTGAGCGCCCCTGCAAAGGGCGAGAAGGCCCGGTCGCTCGGTACCGACGCCTGGGAGGAGCTCCGCCACCGGCCGATGTTTTGGATCTCGGCGGCGTTGATCATGTTTTTCCTCATTATGGCCGCGTTCCCCCAGTTGTTCACGAACGTCGACCCGAACCTCGCCGACCTGTCCAAGGCGCGGGAGGCGCCCTCGCCCGACGCCTGGTTCGGTCGGGACAACCAGGGCTACGACGTCTACGCCCGCACCGTCTACGGTGCCCGAGCATCGATCCTGGTCGGCGTGTTCGCTACGCTGTTCGTGGCTGTGCTGGGCTCGTTCGTAGGCATCATCGCCGGGTACCGAGCCGGCTGGATGGATTCGGTGCTCAGTCGCATTGGCGAGGTCTTCCTCGGCATCCCGCTGCTGCTGGGCGGGATTCTGTTTCTCTACATCTTCCCCAACGACCCGCTGACGACACCATTTCTGGTGCAGGTGGGGAAAGTGGCCTTAGTGCTCGGCGTCCTGGGTTGGCCGTTGATCATGCGGCTGATGCGCGGCAGCGTGCTGCAGGTCAAGCCGAACGACTACGTCCAGGCCGCCCGGGCACTCGGCGCGTCTCCGACACGGATCATCAGCTCCCACATCCTGCCCAACTCGCTGGCTTCGGTCATCGTGGTCTCCACCATCAATCTCGGCGTCTACATCTCCGTCGAGGCCACCCTGTCCTTCCTAGGCATCGGACTACAGCCGCCCGCCATCTCCTGGGGCATCCAGATCTCTGAGGCCTCGGGTATCGGCATGATCAGAGCGGCGCCGCACATGCTGTTCTTCCCCAGCGTCGCCTTGTCGCTGACCGTGCTGGCGTTCATCATGATGGGCGACGTAGTCCGCGACGCCCTCGATCCGAGAATGCGCTGAGGAGGTTGCGATGACGTTGTCAGCGGGAACCGGCGGAGCGCCCAACGTCGAGCTCCTCGACACCCGTGGCGTCTGGAAATCCGTCGACGGTCTGCTGCTCGAGGTCGACCAGTTGCAGGTGGAGTTCCGCACTCGCGACGGAGTCGCGAAGGCCATCAATGGCGTCTCCTTCGATCTCCATGAGGGCGAGACACTGGCCGTCCTCGGTGAGTCCGGATCAGGGAAATCAGTGACCGCGCAGGCGATCATGGGCATCCTCGACTCTCCACCTGCTTTCATCACCGGTGGTGAGGTCCGCTACTGCGGGCAAGACATCCTCAAGCTGAGCGAGGATGAGCGGCGGCGGGTGCGTGGGCCGGAGATCTCCATGGTCTTTCAGGACGCGCTGTCCGCACTCAACCCGGTCTTTTCCGT
>DATLPF010000208.1:0-9153 GCA_035535875.1 Propionibacteriaceae bacterium | reverse complement strand
GTTGGGCGGAAACGACCCCACCGGAGATGTGCCGACCCAGCCGCGAGCGCCCGTGTTCTGGTACGGGAACCGCCCCTGCCAGGTGTTCGCCATCAACTGACCGGATGGCCTGACCTCCTCGCCCCAGGTGTAGGTCGACGTGCTGCCCGCTCGTGCGGCGTACTCCCACTCGGCCTCGCTCGGGAGGCGACGACCCGCCCAATTCGCGTACGCCTCGGCGTCCGCATAGGCGACCTGAACCACAGGGTGCTGGGACTTCTCCTCGATGCTGGATTCGGGCCCAAACGGATGCCGCCAGTCGGCACCGACCGACCAGTACCACCACTGCCGCCAGTTACTCAGGTCGACCGGTCCGGGTGTAGCAGCAAACGCCAGCGAGCCTGGTTCCAGCTCCGCAGGTGAAAGGTCCGGGAACAGCGCCTGATCAAGTGGTCTCTCTGCAACCGTTACGTATCCCGTGTCGGAAACGAACTCTGAGAACTGCGCGCTGGTGACGGAATGCTGCTCGATCGCGAACGGCTCGACATGCTCGTCATGGACCGGTCCCTCGTCGGGATAGAACTGCTGTGAGCCCATCCGGAAGACTCCCCCGGTCAGCTCGATCAGGTCCGACAATGTGCCCACGAGGAGGACGCTACCTCGCACTAAAGATCACCCCTAAAGAGTGATGCCTCACCCAGCTGATTGAGAGCACTGTGCAGTTATCGGACCATCGCGTCACGAGTCAACGTGTGGAGGGGCGGCATGTCCATAACCAGTTCCCGAGCAAACCCGTGGGCGGTCGGCATTGCGGTCTTTGCTATCTGGGCCCTGGCCAGCTGCGGCCAAGCGGCCACCTCACGGTCATGACCAGAGGCGCTGGGCGCCTCACCTATGAGATCCGCGTACGCGGTGAGTTGACTGATGCACTCGTCGCTGCGCTGCAGGCTTTGAACTTGCACATCGAACAGACAACGAGCGGCACGATCCTGGTTGGTGTCTTCCGCGACCAGGCAGAACTTCACGGTGCCCTGCAGGCGATGCAAGATCTTGGCGTTGAGCTGGTGGAAGTGCGGCAAAGATCAAGTTGGACGAGAGATGGCGACCCACCTAGCATGAGGAATGGTGCGTCTTCGGGGGACTGACGCAGCCGATCATCGCCGCGGCGAATCAGGGAACGAGAGGCCCTAACAGCTCAAGCGAATGGCCTTCCGGCGGAAGGATGGCGATCTCTCGAGACGGCGTGATCACTCGTCGAAGGCTTCTGCAGTTCGCTAGGAGCGCTTCGGAGCCCATTACGCTCGTTTCCGCCCCTACGGGCTATGGCAAGACCACGCTGCTCCAGCAATGGGCTCCAGACACCGGCCCGGTAGTTCGGCTGGACCCGGTGGAGACCACGGATGGCTGGGAGCTGTGGCGCCGGATCACAGATGCCCTGAGTCTCGAGGCGGTCACGTTGATCATCGACGACGTGCATCTCCTCGAGGGCAACCGCAGCACCCGGTTGTTGAAGGATGCGCTGCATCTGGCCGATGACATGCGACATATCGTCATCGCAACACGTCGTGATCCGATCCTTGCGCTCCATGAGGCCAGGCTCGCAGGCAAGGTACGGGAAATCAGAGCTGACGACTTAGCATTCGACGAGGACGAGACTCGGCTGTTCCTGAGTGCGAACGACATTGCCGTCAGTCCGGAGCAGGCACATGCGCTCTGGTCGCACACCGAGGGCTGGCCGGCTGGGCTCAGGTTGTCCACAACGCCCTTGTCGCATGGGGCGCATTCCGACCCCGCCTTCTCTACCTTGCTGCACGGCGATACCGCGGTAGGCAGCTACCTGATGGGCCAAGCACTTGCCTATACGGCCGACGATGTTCGTACGTTTCTGCTCCAAACCGCGGTGAGCGAGTTCCTCGACGTCGAGCTTGCTCAGGAGCTCACAGGCCGCTCCGATGCCGCGTTGCTGCTTGAGCGAGTGCGTTACCAGCCGGGCTTTCTCCATCAGCTCACTGAAGGCCGGTGGCCCTATCGCTACCACCCCATGTTTCGTGCGCTGCTGCTCGCTGAACTCATGCGCTCCTCGCCTGAGGAGCTTCGGCGATTGTCTGCGCGGGCGGCGGCATGGTTCTCCAAACAGGGTGAGCACATCCGCGCAGCTCCCCTGGCCGTACAAGGTCAGTCGTGGGATGCCCTCGGCGAGGCTATCCTGGCCGGATCCTGCGTGGCGCTCGGGACTGGGGACTGGACCTGGGTGCGGACAGAATTCGGCCGGCCGCCCCCTTCCCGCCGCGATGGCGATCTCAGCATGTTGCTGTCATCGGTCCTGATCAGCCTCGGCACCGGTGCACGGATGGAAGCAATGGCGTCGCTATCGGGGATCTTGGATGGCAGGCCGCATCCTCAGACGCGGCAGCAGGCCGACGTGCTCCGGTTCTTGAGAGCCTGGTGGTTCGCCGAGCGAGGTCAGCCAGAATTGGCGGTACGGATCCTCGAGGTCGATCCTCACCACGATCCGACAGCGGCTTCAACAGCTGCCTCGCACGCATTGAAGTCCAAATGGCATGAATTGCACGCCGCTTGCCTTCTCCTTGAAGGACCATCAAGCACAGCGCTGGCCATGCTCAACGAGTCCAATGCCTCAAGTGCAGTGACGTACACGGCCGTACAACTTGGAGCACTCGAGATCCGAGCATGGGAAGCCCTCGTTGCCGGGGATCTTCGCTCTGCCCGACAACAGCTCGATCGGGCCGATGCACTTATTGATCGTGAGAGCGATCGGAGCGCCCTCAATCAAGGAGCCACAATTCGGTCGGCGCGGCACTGGGTTGAGATGGAGCTAGGCACCGAAACTGCGGCCTCACCTGATCATCTGGAGGCCAGCCCGGCTCGATCTGCGTTTCCCCACCCGATCAGCCAAGCGCTGGAAACCATTACGGATGCGCGAATGCGCCTGATCCGAAATAACGACGCATTGGGCTGTGCCTTGATGCTGGATGAGCTGCTCGTGACAAATCCGCATGCTCAGAAATGGTGGACAACCGGATGCCTGTGGGCAATTGCCCGGATCGACGCTTACCTTGCGGCAGGCGAATTCTCAAAGGCGCTCGATCTGACTCTGAATTTGTCGCCGGCCAACGACTTCGACGACGGAACCCACAATCAGTCGTATTTGCGAACATGGGTCCTGGAACGTGCAGCCTTGGATTCTGGAACGGGTCGGCTCAACTCAGATTTGGATCGATTGCTGAGCAATCTGCCAGTTGAATCGGCATTGCTTCAGCGCCGATCCGAGGCGCTGCGCGTCCGAGTGCTATTAGGCGCGGCGAGCCTGGCTCTGCGTGCGAAGATGCCCGATCGGGCCTCGCACTATCTTCGGTTCGCTTTGCACAGCACCGAAATCCACGGCTGGCGGCGCCCGTACGGTGAGATTGCTGCGGCGATCATGCCAGTGCTGGAGGCCGAGCGGCGTCGGATGACCGCGTACGGAGAGCAGGTAGTCGAGCTACTGGCCTACCTCCGGCGACAGCCGATTTCTGGAGTTCGGTTAACTGATCCGCTCTCGGAACGGGAACTGGAGATCCTGCAGTATTTGCCGACTCCGCTGGACCAGCGCGAGCTCTGCTCCGCTCTGTTCATCTCTAGGAACACGCTAAAGACCCACCTGCGCTCGACGTATCGCAAGCTTGGCGTGCAGACACGTCGCGAGGCCGTTCTCCAGGCGGAACGGCTCGGAATTCTTTAGGCGCCTGGAGCTTTAGCGTCGCGTTCCAATGTCGGCTCGACGGCGTCAGATTCCTTGCTTTGAGCACCGTCTGATTCCTTGCCAGGTTTTTCGCTGGACAAGAGGGGTGACACCCATGTCTGTTCAGGATCGACATCGACAAGCAAGGCCTTAACCAACAGGCTCAGCGGAATGGCAAGAAATGCCCCTGGAGCGCCGAGAATCGTGGCCCAGACGATCAAGGACAAGAAGCTGAGGGTGGCCGAGAGTCCAACTGTTACGCCGACCACCCGAGGTTGAATGATGGTTTGGATGACAAAGTTCAATACGCAGTAGACCGCGACCACGATAATCGCGGTCAGGACGTCCTTATCGAGCAGGGCGATTATTGTGGGTGGCACCAACCCGATGACGAAACCGATGTTGGGGATATAGTTGGTAATAAATGCCAACAGTGCCCAGAGCCAGGCATAACGGATGTCGAGAATCCAGAGTGCTATTAAGTCGCAGAATGCGACAATCGCGCCGAAGACCGTTGCTACCGCGAGATATTGGCGGGAGCCAACAGCGAACCGGTCAAATACCTCGGCGAGCCGCTGACCGTGCACTGGGACGCGTTTCAGCTTGGAGGCGAAGTCTCCCGCGTCGACAACTGTGAAGAACAGCAGCACGATGAGAAAGAAGATATCGCTCAATACGCCTGCGAGCCCACCGAGCAGGCTGCTCGCAACCCCAACCAGTCTGCTTGGGCTGAGCTCGTTCACAAAGTCTTGGAGCTTCTCCTGGCTGATACCGACTGACTGGAGGGCTTGACTGGCGTCCTGCAAGAAGGCCTGGAATTGTGGGCCATAGCTCTGCAGCAGGGACGCGAACTGGATGCCGGCGATGACCAGAATCGCAAAGAGACCGAAAACGATCAGGTAGACCGCGATAAGGCTGAGGATCATGCCCAGCCAGGCCGGTAAGTGGTAACGGGCGGCCAGGCGGTGTATCGGGTGGACGGCGATTGAGAGCACCAGCGCCATAAACACCGGGCCGAGGATGTTGGCGAACTGCCTCATACCGAGGGCCACGACGAGCGCGGCGGCGGTTCCGAGGAGGATGATCAGCCCGCGGGGGAACACCGGACGGTAGCTGACGTCGATCTGCGAGCTCATGTGATGAGGGTAGGGGAAATGCGCTGTTCGCGACTCATCCTTGACGGGCGAATGCGTTCAATTTCTTACCCCGACTTGTCAGCGTGAGTGGTTGCCCTGGCGACCACCCACGCTGACAAGTCGGGGTAAGTGGGGTCGGCGATCACGAGCTTGAGCTTCCCGCTGGACGTACGGGCCAGCTCGCTACGGCGCTCGACCGTGACCTGCGGGTCTTGGACGCCGAGATCGCGGAGTTGCTGGGCGATGGCACGTTCAAGACCCGTCTCGAGTCCGTCGTCGTTGCCTACCCGAGATGGGGTGGATGGATGGCGAGGAACGATGAGTACGCGCAACAGCGGGCCGTCTTGGATGACCTGGAATTCGCCGACCTGGGGGTCGCGGGTCAACAGCGCGAAGTGTAGGGGGTGGATGGCGACCTGACCGCCGTCGCGGGCCGAGAGGGAGAGGACGTCGTCGCTGCGGCCGTAGATGGTCTTCATTCGGGCGAGAATGCGTCCGCAGGGGCAGGGGTTGGGGTCGATGGTGACGACATCGGTCACCTCCAGCCGGAGCAGAGGCTGGACCAGGTTGTACAAGTTGGTGACCAGCAGGCGGGCGCCGGGCTGACCGGGCGGCACCGGCTGCCCGTCGGCGTCGACGTTCTCAACCAGGGTGGTGTCCTCCAACAGGTGGATGCCCTGGTGGTGTTCGCACTCAGACCCGAACAGCCCTTCGCTGGAGCCGTACAAGTCGAAGGGGTTGATCCCAAATGCTTCCTGGAGCCGCTGGGTCATCTCGGGGGTGCGCAACTCCGCGACAGTGACCAGGATCCGTGGTGATACTCGCAGCCGGCCGGCGTGCTGCTCATCGGCCAGCCACATGGCCGCGGATGGGTAGGCCTGGAGATAGGTGGGCTGGAACTTGTTGAGCGCCTCCACCAGCCGAGGGAGCGGCAGCGTGATGGGTAGAACCAGGACGCGGTGCAGGCCGGTCGCCAGGAGGGCTGCCTGGCGGCTTATGTGGGCGGGGCCGGCGGCGCCGACGAAGGCCATGCGCTGGCGCGGCAGGGTGGGCCGCAGACCCTTCCAGGTGGCGCTCTGTATGAGTCCGGATCCGATTGACCGCCAGCCGGCGGCGTCGTAGACGAACAGTCCCGGCCGGCCGGAGGACCCGCTGGTCAGCATCACCCGGTAGCGGTCCAGGTAGAGCTGGTCGCGGGTAGTCCGCCCTACCCAGTCCAGCAGCTCATCGCGACGCAGGCGAGGGTCGCAGACCAGCTCGTCGAAGTGCTCCATCACCAGAGACTTGTCGAGTACGGGCAGGCGCGTCAGTTGTATTGGGCCCTCAGCGAACACGCCGGTCTCCGCGAACTGTCGACGGTAGAACGGCGAGTGGGTGGCGGCGTGGCGTACGACGACCTCAAGACGCTGCTGCTGGTGGCGTACGAGTTCCGCGCGCGGCCCGCGGTCGCGCCTGATCTGAGCGCGTGCCAGCCGAAGGGCTGCTGCCAGATCGGCGACGCGGCGCCGCTGGTAGCGAACCTGGGTGGTGTTCATCGGGTAGTCCGATCCTGCTCTTTGCCGTGTCCATTGCACTCTGACAGGCAGCGCGCCAGATTCGCCTCCTTCGTCGCTCGCGAACACGAGCGTGATCTCCCACGCGGTCCAGCCGCGAGCTCCTGGAGCCGGCGAAGCGGGCCGCCCGTCATAGTGCACCGGCGCTGCTGGCAGCCGCCGGCGCGGCTCCCAGGACCGCGTCCAGTAGCAGTGAGCCCATCCGGCGAGCGAGTTCCACGTCCACGTCCTCGGGCTGGGTCAGCCGCTCCAAGCCCAGCCCAACCTCCATCGCGTTCCAGGCCAGGACCACCTGAAAGGCGGTCAAGTCGCTGGGTAGGGTGCGCCCGCGGTCTGCTGCGAGCTGCCGCACCCCGTCGGTCAGCGGTTCCAGGAAGCGGGTGTGGCTTTCGGCAAAGCGGCTCCGAAGCTCGGGATGTCGCAGCACGTGCGCCCAAAACTCGAAGAAGACAGCCAGCCAGCCGTCGTCACTGTCGCGCCGCTGGATCGTCGCCGTGGCCAACCAGTCGAACCCGCGTCCTGGCCCGGCTTGGCGTAGGCCTGGTACCACCTCGGTGATCACGTGATCAACTCGCCGCTGGTAGACCCCGAAAAATAGGTCCTCCTTGGAGGCGAAGTTGGAGTAGACCGCGCCCTTCGTGTAGCCCGCCCGCTCGGCGACCTCGTCCACCGACGTGGCATGGAAACCGCGGGTGACGAAGCATGTCTCCGCCGCGTTTAGAAGCTCCTGGCGGGTCTGCTTACGTCGCTCTATCCGGGAGAGCCGCACTGGCATACCATCACATCCACATACTGAGAGTATTTAAATACTATCGGTATTCTGACCGTCAGTATCTCCCTGTGAAGGAGTTGTCAGAATCTCAGCGCGCTATAGCCTTTTGAGTTTCTGACAAGTCGGCTTAAGGGAGTGCCGGAGCGTTCTCGAGGAAGGCCAGTACGGCGACCACGCGGCGGTGGACGGGCGCAGCTGAGATACCCAGCTTGGTGAAGATCGCGTTGACGTGTTTTTCCACGGTGGACTCGGAAAGGAACAGGGCCTTCTCGATGCCTGCATTGGTCTTGCCCTGGGCCATTTCCCGGAGGACGTCCAGCTCACGCGGAGTCAAGGAGCTCAGCGGGCTGGAGGCGCGCGTCTGCTGCCGGGCGACCAGGGTGTCGATGATCAGCGGATCGACCACCGATCCCCCGGATGCCACCTCCTGGAGCGCCCGGACTAGGTCCTCAAGATCACCGACTCGATCCTTGAGCAGGTACGCCAAGCCTGCCGAGCCGTCATTGAAAAGGGCCCGGGCGTAGCTCTCGTCGGTGTGTTGCGACAGCACGACAACGCCGATCTCAGGGTGCTCAGCTCGGATCGCGCGGGCGGCCTCGATGCCTTCCATATGGTGGCTGGGCGGCATGCGGATATCCGTAAGAACCGCGTTCGGCGCGAGTCGCCGGACCGCGTCGAGCAGCTCGCGCGCATCACCGACGCAAGCGACGACCTCGATCTGCCCGGAGTCTTCCAGCAGACGACGTACACCTTCGCGTACGAGATAGTTGTCCTCCGCGATGACTACCCTGAGCGTGTTGGTCATCCTGACCCGCTCGTTACCAGTGGGAGTTCAGCGCTGACGCTGGTTCCGGCACCCAGCTGGCTCTCGATCGTGAGCTTGCCGTGCAGCGCCTCGACGCGGTCGCGAATGTTGGCCAACCCTCCGGAACGCGCGCCGTTCGACTCGAACCCCCGGCCGTCGTCCTCGACGATCATGGAGAGCCGGCTGCCCGAATGCGATAGCCGGACGCGGGCGGCGTCAGTGCCAGCGTGCTTGGCGACGTTGGTGAGGGATTCGCAGGCCACGAAGTAGGCCGTGCCCTCCACATCCTCGGAGAACCGCTCGGCGCGTAGCTCATCGTCGGCAAGGATTTGCACCGAGATGGGGAACCTCGTGACCCGGGACTCCAGCGCCGCGACCAGCCCGTTGTCGCTGAGCACAGGCGGGTGGATGCCGTGGGCGAGCTCCCTGAGGTCTCGAAGCATCTCGCGCGCCTGATCTTGCAGATCGGTGAGCTCGCTGGCGGTGAGCTGATCACGGCTGAGCCGGTTGCGAGCGAGCCGAAGCCCCGCGATCAGCGCCACGACCTCCTGCTGGATCCCGTCATGCAGATCGCGCTCGATCCGACGACGCTCCGTTTCCTGCGCCGCAATGAGGCGGACGCGAGAGGTGGACAGCTCCTCAAGTCCCTCCTTGAGCTGACTCGCGAGCCGAACGTTTGCGACTGCTGTCGTGGCCTGCGTGGCCACGGTGGCCAGGAGCTCGAGATCAGAGTCGGCATAACCACCCGGCTTGGGGCCAAGATCGACTCGTCCGAGCAGCTCGCCCGCGCGTACCAGATCCACGCCGGCAGCGCTATTGCCATTCACCTCGCCGGTGACGCCGACCGGCTCGTCGAGCCAGCTACCATCCGCGTCGCGCAGTCGGACTTGCACCCAGCTCGCGCCGATTCCGTCGCGGATGGCGTTTGCGAGTCGCGGCAGCAGCTCGTCGAGTCCGGCCGTCTGCTCCATGGTCGTGCCGAGGTTCTTGAGCAGCCGGTACTGCTGTACGCGATCGCCGAACAGCCTTCTGCTGACCGCGGATTCGAGTCGACGACGGAGGGGCTGGAAGGCCAGGGCTGCAGCGATGGTGATGATGACAGCCAGGGTTACTGGTACCCGATTGCCCAGCATCAGGCCGGGTGTGGCTGCGATGACCGCGTACGC
>DATLPF010000207.1:0-3269 GCA_035535875.1 Propionibacteriaceae bacterium | reverse complement strand
CACCGCAGCGGGCTCGACCTTGATCAACTGTTCACGCTATTGGCCGGCGGCTACGCGGGTAGCCGGCTTCTCGACACTCGCCGCGTACGTCTGGTGACCGAGGATTACTCACCCTCTGGAATCGCACGCTACATGGTCAAGGATCTCGACTTCGCAACCGCAGCCATCGAGGCCACCGACACCCACCCCGCGCTGCTGCCGGCCGTCCGCGCCGCCTTCGCCGAACTCACGCGTCTAGGCCTGGGCGAATACGACATTGCGGTTACCCGGCGGTACACCGAGCTACGCCGCCCGCCAAGCGCGTACATCGCAGATGCGGCGGCCGATAGTCATCAGCCAACAACTGAATCAGACTCCTCTTGAAGGAAGTCGACTATGATCATGGGCCCATTCAGGCTGTGCGCTGGATGAACTTGTGGCGCCACGACGGATGCGCTCCCGGAGTTCACAAACCGGTTTGGGCGACGATCCGGCCGGAATTGACCGCGTCGACGAGGGCTTGGTAGTCGCGCTCGTTCTGGTCGGCGTACGCGGCGGAGAACTCGCCGATGGCCCGGCCGAATGCGTCGCTGTTGCCCAAGTAGGCGGCGATTGCGATTCGGTCGCCTGAGCGGGCGTGGGCGCGGGCGAGGGTAGCTCCGCACATCCGGGAGTACGCCGTCATGGCCGAGGTGTTCATGGTGTCGACGTCTGCCGAGCCTTTCCAGTCCCGTAGCTGGCGAAGGTAAAAGTCACGGGGCTGTCCGTCGAAGCCAGTCACGCGCTGCCAGCCGAGGAAGATGTCGCTGGCGGCCTGCATGAGGCGCTGACCTGCGACGACACGCTGCCCATGGTTTTGGTATTGGCTCTTTCCGAGGAAACGTTCCAGCACGGACTCCTCAGCTTCCTTCGCCTGCAAGAAGAGCGGATCCTGGCCGTCCCGCCCGAGCAGCAGCAGGATCCAGGCGCGCGTCCCCACACTGCCGACACCGACCACCTTCCGAGCCATATGGACGAATTTGAAGTCCTCCAGCAGTTGCCGCCGGTCCGTCTCCAGGGTCCGCCGGTAGGACCTGAGCAGACCGCGCAGCTCCGCCTCAACCTCCTCGCGCTCCCTGCCCGCAGGCACCAGATCCTCGAGCGGGACGATCAACGGGGGATCTGAGATGATCCGACGCTCGCCGTCCAGCTCACGGGTGAGCTTGGAAAACGCTTGCATGCTGTCGCGGGTCCTGGCCTTCGCCACGTTCGCCTTGGCCCTCGCCAACTGCTTGCTGCTGACCTCGGATTTCAGCAGCTCGAACAGCCGATCAACCTCGATGTGGGCGTACCAGACATCCAGGTTCCGCATCCCGGCAGCCTGCATCAGCCGACTCCGGTACTCCTCGACCCCGGCGAGTACAATCTCGCGTCGCTGTTCGGCCCTTAACCCGCGATCACGGCCGGCGATCTCAAAGCTTGCGCCCAGCCGCTTGACGTCCCATTCCCACGGCCCCGGAAGGGTTTCGTCGAAATCGTTGATGTCGAACATCAACTGCCGCTCCGGCGACGCGAAGACACCGAAATTCGACAGGTGAGCGTCACCGCACACCTGGACATTCAGTCCGGACCGGGCCGTGGGCGCCAGATCTGCGGCCATAATCAACGCAGCACCCCGATAGAACGTGAACGGCGACACCAACATCCGGCCGTAACGGATCGGCACCAGCTCAGGCACTCGGCTCACGCCCTGCTGCTCCAACAACGCCACCGGATCCGGGCGATTCTCGGCGGGCACCCACCGCCCATGGCTCGACCGGGAAACCTCGTTGCGGGCCGCCTTGCCCCTCGCCATGCGCTCATCCGGAGTCAGATGCGCAACCTTGCCACCGGCGGGAGCGGGCGGAGCGCCTACCTCGCGTGCGGTGTCCACGCTCATGGTGATACTCCTCACGTCCTTGTGATCTCACCTTGGCACGCGCATACGCAGATCGCCAGAGCGCTTGATCAGCGGCGCTGCCTGACGGCTCGCCGCGAGTCATCAGGGCGTTCAACTGGGTCGGGTCCGTATAGTCACGACGGACGACCGTCCCCGCCAGCCACCGGAGCAACGCGTTGGCACCACAGCACCGGTCGAAAAACCCCCAACCTCGAACACTTCAAGCGACAAGTCACTCGGTTCCATATATCCGTGTCGGTTCGGCCATGATGTGCTCATGGATGCCGTGCCGGGGCTGCGCCGCGCCGTAGCCAACGAATATCGCCGCCTGATTCGGCCGCCGTGGGAGATACCGACCGTCCTCGTGACGAACGGCGCACTCATGGCCGCTGCGTGGTTCCTGCTGCCCCCGCGCGCGCACGCATTCATGTTCAACCTCAACGGACCGCTCGCGTTCCCGGTCATTCTGGCGTCCTGGATGCTGGCCGATACCCCGGCGACCAACGTCATGGGTTCAAACTCAGCTGTGGGACTGTCGGTACTGCAGGACCAGGCCGCGTACTGGCGATGGTTGGCCGCTCGGTGCATCGTGATCGGCTCCCTGATCGGGGTGGCATGCGCCGCCGGCGTGATGTATGTCGGCCTGGGCAAGTACCCCTGGAGCGATATCGTGTGGGCCTGCGCGCTCGTCGCCCTGCTGCCGGTTGGTGTTCTTCCGGTTGCCGCCTGGCTCGGCATTGTGTTTCCCTTCCACCCGCGCTCGCTGCGTTGGCGCTGGCAGCACCGCCGAGCCTGGCGGACGAACCTGCGGTGGGCGGTGCTCGTCTTCGCGCCCTTGTTCTACGTGCCGTTGGTCGGCATCGCCATCCTGACTCCAGGTGTGGAGCTCGCTCGCTCCATGAAGCTGCCGGGACAGCGGCTCACGCCGGCCCAGTTCGGCATCTCGGCCGCTGTCGTCTGCGCAACAGCCGTCGTGGCTGCCGCGATCGGTCTCTGGGTGGCGCGTCGGCTCTCGGCGTGGCGGACCAACCATCTGGCGACCTACCTGGCAAGCACCGAAAAGGGCTGAGCCGGGGACTACGGGCTCCATAGACATCGGCGGGCGTACTCCGTCGAAGCCCCTCTCATCGTGGATGGCGTTCCGGTATCACTACTACTGAAAGATCAGTGGAAGTCCGTTGACCAGCGCAACCGTCGCCGTGCCTAAGTAGGCGGTGGCGCACAGGAAGCATCCCGACGCCTTCCAGTGGGGACTATCGCGCAGTTCTCCAACTCCTCTGGCCATCAGCCCGCCAGCTCCAAGAACCACAACGACGACGATACCCAGGGCGACTGCCGTGACCGGCGGCAAAAAGAACTGCAGGAGTGTCAG
>DATLPF010000206.1:0-4539 GCA_035535875.1 Propionibacteriaceae bacterium | reverse complement strand
CGTCGAGGATGCGCCCTTCTTGTGTGCCATATCGTCGCCTCAGCTCTTGATGTCTGTGACTTTGATCTTGGTGTACCGCTGCCGGTGACCCTGGCGTTTGCGGTAGCCGGTCTTGTTCTTGAACTTCAGGATGCGGATCTTGGGACCCTTGATCTCAGCAAGCACCTCAGCGGTCACCGATGCCGAGTCGAGCGCCGAGGCATCCGAGGTGACAGCCTCGCCGTCGACCACCAGCAGCGGCGTCAGGCTGACTGTGGAACCGACCGCATCCTCAAGGCGGTCAACCTCGAGCACATCGCCGACGGCGACCTTGTGCTGGCGGCCGCCACTCCGCACGATCGCGTACACGCCTGACCTGCTCTCTCTAGCTGTCTGATTGGGTGTGCAACACAAAAGGTTTGAGGGCACACATCAGCGCACGCCCAAGCGTGCACACCGAGGGTCCAGGGTACGCGGCCGCTCCCAACCGGGTCAAACCGCCGTCGCGCGGCGGAGGGCTGCGCGGGCGCCTTCGGCAGTGATCCAGAGGTCACTTGCCACCGCGACGCATGAGATGCCCCGTTCCCGGAAGCGCTCGGCAAGTTCAGGGGTTCCGGCGAAGCCACCGACGGTTCGTCCGTACGTCGTCGCGGCCTGCACGATTCGGGTCAGCGGGCTGGACTCCGAGTCGTCATCCAGCAGCGCGGCCACCGTCGTACCCAAGGTGAGCGCGAGATCGTACGGCCCGACGAACAGCTGATCAACACCGTCGACTGCGGCGATCTCCTCCACCGATTGCAGGGCGGCTGCCGACTCGATCATCACGGCGCAGGTTGTGCTGCTGTTGGCCTCTTCGGCCGTAACCGTCGCACCACCCCAGATGCGGCCGAGCTGGCCCCAACTCCGCCCACCGACCGGCGGGTAGAAGGTCGCCGCAACGGCTCGTCGTGCCTCAGCCACGGAATCTATTTGGGGGATGATCACGGCACTGGCGCCCGCGTCGAGCGCGGCACCGATGGCTGCAAAGTCGCAGGAGGAGACCCGCACCACCAGCTCGGTATCCCCCAATGGAAAACTGCGGGCCACCTCGATGATCTCGCTCCGCGAATACCCGCCATGTTGAGCGTCCAGGCATACCCAGTCAAAGCCGAGGCGCGCCAGTCGCGCCACCATCCCTGGGCTTGCGTCGTCACACCACACACCGCTGCTCGGCCCACCGAATCCAGTGGGGTTCAGCTCGTCTCCCGTCACCCGCTCATTCTTGCGGTTAGGCGCGCCCACGTAACAGCCTGCTCAGGCGTCGTTCTCTGCCGCCGCGAGCAGCTCGCGGCGGTGTGCAAGTGTGGTGCGGAGCCGTCCATGACTGGCTCCCAGCTTCATCTCTGCCGCATCTATCCGGTGCCAGGCCGGCATGCCCAGTGGACGAATTCCGCGTTGCGCGAGTAACCGATCCAAATCTCCGGATCGGCCATTGGCCTTCACCGCACCATCGCGGACATCGGCTAGCAATGACGTCACCGTTTCCACCGCGTCGGACTTGTTCGTGCCGATGACACCGGTCGGGCCACGCTTGATCCAGCCCGTGACGTACTCGTCCGGTGAGAATTCGCCGTCGCGGATCACACGCCCTTCTGCGTGTGGCACTCGGCCAGTGCTTTCGTCGAAAGGGATGCCGCTCAGCGGCAGCCCGCGATATCCGACCGAGCGCACCACAAGATCGGCCGGCAACGTCGCACCGTCGCCACGGCCGGCCACGAAGCCGCTGGAATCGATCATGGTCCGCTCGATCTCCACAGCGGTCACTCGGTCATTGCCGATGATTGAGGTCGGCCGGCTCCAGAAGTGAAACGTGATTCGCTTTGGCGCACCGCTGAGCTGACGGGCAGACCATTCCTGCAGCACGACCAGGTTGCGGGCGGCAATCTTGTTCCGGTCCACAACCGCCTGGCTGGAGGGATCCAGTTCGAGGTCTGCTGGGTCGACGATCACGTCCACGTCGGCGATCTGCCCAAGCTCACGAAGCTCCTTGGTCGTGAATGCGGTGTACGCGGGCCCGCGGCGACCCAGCACGTGAACGTCTGTGACGCTGGTGCGAGAAAAGCATTCCAGCACCTCGTCCGCCATGTCCGTATCGGCCAGCTGATCAACCGACTTGATCAAGATCCGCGCCACGTCGAGGGCGACGTTGCCGACACCGACGACGACGGCATGCCGGGAACTAGTGATCAATTTCTCGATGTCGGCCGCCAGAAGATGATCATTGGCGGTCTGATCGATGTCGGGGTAGACATCGGGGTGGATGTCGGGATTGCCGCAATACCACGCCACCAAGTCCGCCGCCGCGATACTTCCCTTCAGCTGCTCACCGGGAATCCCCAGCCGCTTGTCGGTGCCAGCCCCGTACGCGTAAATCACGGCATCGACGGACTCGCGCAGCTCCTCAATGCTGATGTCGGCACCGATGGTCACGTCACCGTAGAAGCGGACACACGACTTCTCCAGCGTGCGCTCCAGAGTGTTGCGGATCGACCGAATGGAGTGATGATCCGGCGCCACGCCGTACCGCACCAGTCCGAATGGCACCGGGAGCCGGTCGATGACCGCTATCTCCACGGCGACGTCGGTCTGTTGGCTCAGGGCCTCAGCGGCGTAAATGCCAGACGGCCCGGCCCCGATGATGGCGACGACAAGCGGTTCAGGCTGGGACGTGGAAGCGGGGGTGATCAGCTGACCCCCGCTGGCTCGTCCTGCGGCTTGGCCGCATTCTGTTCCTTGCCTGCGCTGTCCTTACTTGCGGTGTCCTTGCGCGCGGTGTCCTTGCGTGCGCTGTCCCGACTTGCGGTGTCCTTACTTGCGGTCTCCTTACTTGCGGTGTCCCGACGGCTGCGGCCGCCTCGCCGCGTGCGGGCCGCGGGGCGTTCCTCAGATGCAACCTCGAGGGCGATCGCGGCCGTCGTGTCGGTCGCTGTCTCGTTATCGGTTGCCTTGTCCGAGCCGACTTGGGCGTTGGAGCGACGGTCACGAGGACGCGATTCGCGCGCTCCCCCGTCGGCATGCCTTTGTGACTCGACGGGCACGTCATGCAGCTCATAGCCGCGACCGTGGCACTGCGGGCACTCGGTGGTGAACGCCTCAAGCAGTCCAGTGCCGATCCGCTTCCGGGTCATCTGGACCAGCCCCAGGCTGGTGATCTCGGCGACTTGGTGCCGCGTCCTGTCCCGTCCCAGACACTCGACCAGACGACGTAACAGCAGCTCACGGTTGCTCGGTAGCACCATGTCGATGAAGTCGATCACGATGATGCCGCCGATGTCGCGGAGCCGCAGTTGCCGCACGATCTCCTCGGCCGCCTCCAGGTTATTTCGGGTGACCGTGGACTCCAGGTTGCCGCCGGTACCGGTGAACTTTCCGGTGTTCACATCGATCACCGTCATGGCTTCGGTGCGGTCGATGATCAACGACCCGCCGGATGGCAGAAACACCTTGCGTTCAAGGGCTTTCGCAATCTGCTCGTCCAACCGATAGTCGTCAAAAAGATCATGATCACCCTCCCAGCGCCGCAGCCGATCCTTCAGGTGTGGCGCGACATGGGAGACGTATGCCTCGACCGAGTCGTACGCGTCGGTCATTCCACCGTTACCGGAGATGATCAATTCTGAGAAGTCTTCGGTGAAGAGATCCCGGACGATGCGTACGGTGAGATCGGGTTCGGCGTAGAGCTGCTGCGGCGCATTGCCGGCAGCGACTTTCCGCTCGATGTCCTCCCATTGCGCCTTCAGCCGGTTGACATCGCGGACCAGCTCCTCTTCGCTGGCACCTTCGGCGGCCGTCCGGACGATCACGCTGGCGGAATCCCCCACCAGATCGGAGAGGATGTCCTTGAGCCGCTTGCGTTCACTCTCGGGCAGCTTCCGGGAGATGCCGGAGAGGTGGCCGCCCGGCGCATAGACGATGTAGCGGCCCGGGATGGAGACGTGGTTGGTGAGGCGGGCACCCTTGGCGCCCACTGGGTCCTTGGTCACCTGCACCAAGATCGTCTGGCCCGACTTCAGGACCTTCTCGACCTTACGATTCTGGCCTTCCGCTCCGAAGTAGTCCCAGTCGATCTCGCCCGCGTAGATCACGCCATTGCGACCCCTACCGATGTCCACGAAGGCCGCCTCCATGGATGGCAGCACGTTCTGCACTCGACCGAGGTAGACGTTGCCGATCAAGGAAGCGGTGGAGTCGCGGTCGACGTAGTGCTCGACCAGGATGCCGTCCTCCAGTACCGCGATCTGGGCAAGATTCTCCCGCTGCCTGATGATCATCTTGCGCACCACGGATTCACGCCGAGCCAGGAATTCTGCCTCGCTGAGCACCGGCGTACGCCGCCGGCCTGCTTCCCGACCTTCGCGTCGCCGCTGTCGCTTGGCCTCCATTCGCGTCGACCCGTCGATGCCGACGACCTCGGTATTGGCTGCGCGTGGCTCACGCACCCGAAGAACGGTGTCCGTCGGGTCGTCGGGGGCCGAGCTGGCCTCCTCGCCACGCCGGCGCCGACGACGGCGCCGGCGACGC
>DATLPF010000205.1:0-6605 GCA_035535875.1 Propionibacteriaceae bacterium | reverse complement strand
TCGTCACTCCTCGGCAAGGGGTTCGATGGACACGAAGCTCAGCCGGTCGCCGGAGGTCTGGTAGCTGTGGACGACCCCACGGAATGCAAGCTCGCGTATTTCGGGGTCGTCAGCCATCCGGCCGGTGAGACGGTCGCTCACCTCATCGATAAGTTCCTCCAGCGACGCTCCGCTCAGCGTCTGTGGTTTGTCTGGCTTCGGCCCCGGCTTCACTCTGGGCACGTCGTCGCCAAGCTGCCGGGCTCGGTGCCCCCGCATCCGTTCCGCGGCAGTCATCGGCTCGGGGTTCTCCGGGTTACGAGTCTCGCCCATATTCGTAACGTAGCTCACTCGTGGAGGCCGTCGAGGAGCTCAGCGACCCGCACCCCGCTACTCTGCTTCCCGTTCCAGAACGTCGTCAGCGGCTCGGGCAGCAGGGCATCCCGGACGAGGCGTTGGATCGTGCCCTGGCCGAGCGCCTCAGCCTCCCAAGCCTCAGGTCCCGCGCCGGCCGAAACCTGTTGTCGACCTTCCAGCGGTCCGGCAATCAACGCCTGGGAACTCAGCCGGGTCTGGCCGGATGCCCGCCTGAGGATCTTCGGCGGGTCGGGCCATAAGGGCAACGATGCGATGGCGGAGGAACTGATCCGGGCTCTCGACGCATTCGCCCGTCTTTGAGTGCGCGAGCAAAGCCACGGTATGCATCATGGTCAACCAGACGACTTCACCCTGCTGGCGGAGAGTTGACAGGTCAGTGCGGTCAGTTCATTCCGTCCCGTAAGCATCGACCCGCCTGCGGACGCCGAAATAGCGCCCGCAGGGTGACGGCCTTGTCGCCGCGCGGTTACAAACCTCGGTCAGGCACGAGGTGATTCCATGACGCGATCTCAGCGTCTCCAACCGATGCCAGGAATATCTCAACGGGCGCTTCGCTGTATCTGTATAGCCAATCTATGCAACTGGCTATTTCGACAGCCGTTCGAGCATGCAAAGCACAGGAGATTTCGTGACCTCCACTATGACGACCACCGGCGATGAAACTGCCCAGACAGGCTCTGGCCGGGAGCGAGTCGACTTCTGGTTCGATCCGGCGTGTCCCTTCTGCTGGATTACCTCGCGGTGGATCGTGGAGACCGAGAAAGTGCGCAATATCGACGCCCACTTCCATGTCATGAGCATGGCCGTGCTGAACGAGACCACCGAGGTCTCCGATGACTATCGGGAAAAGTTGCGGTCCTCTTGGGGTCCGGTACGGGTTGCGGTCGCGGCCTCAGAGTTCAAGAAAGAACAGATCCTTTCACCTCTCTATACCGCCATGGGCAGCCGCATTCACAACCAGGGCAATCACGACATTTCCACAGTGATTGCGGAAGCGCTTGATGAATTGGGCCTGCCGCCGGAGCTGGCCGAGGCCGCCGAGTCGACCGAGTATGACAACGCTCCGCGAAAGCCACCACGCGGGAATAGAGAAGGTAGGCAAGGACGTGGGAACCCCAACAATTCACGTCAACGGCACCGCGTTCTTCGGACCAGTCCTCACCCGGATTCCACGAGGCGAAGACGCCGGTCGGATCTGGGATGAAAGCGTCACGCTGGCCGGCTACCCCTACTTCTTTGAGCTCAAGCGAGAACGCAAGGACACATTGCATTTCGACTGAACCTCGAGAAAGGCCGGTCCAAACGTGCAGGGCGGTTAACGCTCATTTCATGTCTTGATCGCCGACTCCATCGACATCGATGCCAGGCTGAAAACCGGGCCGCCGATTCGGCCGTGTCGCTAAGTAGCAGTCGCCCAATCGGGGACCACTCTGCGGTATGGCGAGGCGCCAAAAGCGGACCGAGCTGCGGGACGGCGCAGCGAGTAGTCGGACGCTGTTAACTGTCAGTCCACCGACCTCAGCTGGTCAACTCTTTGAAGTTGGTGATCGGAGATCCTGCTGTTTCATCAGTGGAACTTCGTCAAGATGACGTCGGAGACGAGAGCGAACACATCCTCGCTGTCAGTGGCGTAGTCCTTGGTGGGTTGGGAGGCGACCACGACGACGAGCCGGCGCTCCGGAACGACAACGATCAGCTGCCCGCCGAATCCCTCCGCCGAGTACGCCGAACCGCCGCTGGGGGTCGTTTCCAACCACCACATCAACCCGTACTGGCTGCTGGCGGGGCTTGGAGCGACCGAGGCTGCAACCCATTTCTCGGGAACCAGCTGTTGGCCCCGCCACTTGCCGTGGTCAAGGTAGAGCTGGCCGAACTTGAGGATGTCGGCAGGTCGGAGCCGCAGCCCGCCGCCGCCGATGTTGATCCCTTGGGCGTCGGTGGCCCATCCGAAGCCGGCCTTCTCAAACGGTGTCGGATCGTCGGGCCGGAATCGGGCCGTGTAGGCGTTGCGTGTGTCGATGCCGAGTGGCTTGAAGAGCTTCTCTGTCGCGTAGTCGAGCACAGTCCGCGGGTTCGACCCGTCCGCTTGCCTGAGAGCCTGCGTGAGGACGGCGCTCACCAGGTGGGCGGAGCTGTTGGAGTAGGCGAAGGTCTCACCCGGAGGGCTCACCAGCCCACGTTTCAGGATGAAGGCCACAGCGCCATCATCCTGCCGGATCGCGTCGGCAAACGGGGAGGGAGTGGCGTCGTCGTTCTCGAAGCCGGCCGACATTGTCAGCAGCTGCCGCAGCGTCACCCGAGCCATGTCGCCGGCCATCTGGGCTCGATGACGCGGCAGGAGCTCGCCGAGGGGTGACTCGAGGTCCTTGATGAGCTTCTCGTCGAGGGCGATCCCGATCAACGCCGACAAGACGCTCTTGGTCACCGAGTACACGTGCATCGTCTTGTCCGGTTTCCGGCCGTGGCGATAGTGCGTGAGCACGGTCTGACCGTCGGCGTTGATCAACACCGCTCCGATGGTGTCCAAGGCGACCGATCCCGATGCGATCGCCTCCTCGATCGACTCGCCCAGCTGGCGATAGTTCACCGGAGCGGCTGAAGCCTGCGTCGTCGGACTCGACTCGTGTTGCTCCGCGGGTGACGCCGAGCAGGCTGCGAACATCAGCGCCATCACGACCACAAGCAGGAACAGGCACGGCCGCCGTCGGCTCGCAGTCATGCCCGAAATCTACGCTCCTCGACGCACGTGCAGGCAGCTCCCGACGGCGGGCCATCGAGACTGCTCACTAAGGAAACGTCTGACGGACCCGCACTAGGTCGCGACCCCGGTGACGTCCGCGCCGGCCAACACCGCCCGGACCGCGTCGAACCGCTACTCAATCTTCGACAAGACAACCAGAGCCAATCCCGGCCGGGACAAGTGCCGAGCGTAGCCAGGACTTGACTGCTCCATCGCTGCACATTCGGGCCTTTCTGCGCGTCGTTGGCTTGCAGCGACTGAATCTTCTATAGGTTGCTGAGCGAAACGGGCAGCGGAGCGAGCGGAGATGGCAATGACGATGTCGAAGTCCCGGAACCGGCGAACAGCCTCAGTGTTGGCAATCGTCTGCCTCACGACCGCACTCGGCCTGCCGGCGACCGCCCAAGCGGCTGGGTCGACGGCGCGATGCATATCAGGCGCGCCCGGCATCGGCGACCCGTACTACCCCAACTACGGCAACGGCGGCTATCAGGTTCGCAAATACAACCTGGACGTCACCTACGATCCTGCGACGGACGTACTCGACGGTGTCGCCGGGATCAAAGCTAGCGCGACCAAGTCGTTGTGCCGCTTCAACCTCGACCTGGTCGGGATGACGGTTCGCTCGATCAAGGTCAACGGCGCTCGGGCGCGCTGGAGCCGCACCGAGCACGAGCTAACGGTCATCCCCAAACACCCGATCCGACGCGGCGACCGGTTCCAGGTGAAGGTCAAGTACGACGGCGTGCCGCACGAGTTCGAGATCCCCGGCTTCGGGGCGCGAGCCGGCTTCATGACCACGCCGGATGGTGCGACGGTCGCCGGCCAGCCGGAGGTAGCAGCTGGTTGGTTCCCGGTCAACGACCACCCGTTGGACAAGGCCCGATACTCCTTCGACGTCACGGTGCCGAAGGGATACGAGGTCGTCGCAAACGGGTTCCTCACCGGGCGCGAAACCAAGCGCGGCTGGACCACCTACGAATGGGACCCGCGCGAACCCATGGCGTCCTACCTCGCCACAATCGACATCGGTCACTGGGACGTCCACAAGTGGCGCACCGAGACCAAGCTTCCCGTCTATGACGCGGTCGACTCCGCAATCACCGGCGGGGTGCGGGCTGCCATCGGTTCGTCCTTGGCCCGGCAAGGTGAGGTCCTCGACGTGCTGGGCGGGGCGTTCGGGCCGTACCCGTTCTCGACGGTCGGCGCCATCGTCGAGGGCCAGGACGACTTGTTCTTTGCCCTCGAGACCCAGACGCGGCCGGTGTACTCGAAGCTCTTCTGGCAAGACGCCCAGGGAAACCCGGTCAACGGGGACTCGGTCGTCGTTCATGAGCTCGCCCACCAGTGGTTCGGCGACAAGGTCGCACTCGCGCGCTGGCAGGACATCTGGCTCAACGAGGGCTTCGCGACCTACGCCGAGTGGCTGTGGGCCGAGCACGAGGGACAGGCGACGCCGCAGGAGATCTTCCAAGCCACCTACGATGCCATTCCTGCCGACGACGCGTTCTGGGACGTCGTGATCGGCGACCCGACAGTCGAGCATCTTTTCGACGATCCGGTCTACGTCAGGGGCGCTATGACCCTGCAGGCGCTGCGCGAGAAGGTTGGCGACGACGACTTTTGGCGGATCGTCCGTCGGTGGGCGGCGCAGCGCGACGGCCACGGCACGACCTCTGAGTTCATCGCGTTGGCCGAGCGGATCTCAGGCCAGCAGCTCGACGAGTTCTTCGACGTGTGGTTGTTCACTGGCGAGAAGCCTGCCTCCCCGGATGCGGCGGCGGCGTCGGCTTCCCGAGCGGCAGCAGCCTCGACTGACGACAAGGCGTCTGACTTCGCGCGGCAATGGCTGGCCAAGACGAGCGAGCGGCTGGAGCGCGGCCGGCGCTGAGTCCCGGGTTGGCCCAGGACCGGGGCGGACTGCCGTGCAGGCGTTGGATCTGCTTGACGAACTCCGCGCTGCGGTCCTGCTTCGGAACGTCCTGCGGGTGTTGATCGACGCGCCGCTGTCCGTCACTTGGGTGCGAACCCAAGCCAACCATCTGCGTGGCGCCCTCTTGTGAGCGCGACATCCACGAAGCGGCGCACGCTCGTTACCGCGCACTTATGTCTGGGATCCCTGTTGACCTCACATTTGACTCCGGCGACATGACGGCCGCGAAGATCGCGATGTCGATCTACGAGGCGACTCAGCTGACCGATTGACGACCGGCGGATTCTCGCGGTCAACGCACCAGCAGTGGTCCGATCTCGGTTTCTTGAACCCTAGGCGTTTGCGTGGTCGGTCGTTGAGTTCGGCGCTGTGGGCGGAGAGATCACTGCTCTTTGGAAAGTATTGGCGCAGCAGGCCGTTGGACGCTCCTATGTTTGTCAAGCCGCCACCCCGCGAGCGCGTCCGCCGTGTTCGCGCTGCTTCGTTGCGAACGCGTCCGCGATGGGACCAGCTGACCAGGAGCTGGGCGGCCACGACAGGTCCGACACCGGGTTCGGCTAGCAACGCGGGCCCGGCTGGGTGCTGCGGGATGAGGACCAGCAGCTCGACATCCAGCTCAGCGGCCTGGTTGATCAAGAACCGGATACGAGCGGCGATCGAGCGCGATAGACCTCAGGAACCATCCGATAAGAGAACCGCACACAACACCTCCAACTAGAGATGTTGCGATCACTGCGAGAACCCGGGGACCGCTCATCGGGACAGTGCGAACAGGTCCCGCGGTTCGCCGTTGGGGGCTGGTACGGCACGGCCGCGGCCAGAGGTCAATATGGATGCGTGGTCACGGTCGACGACGTCCGAGGGGTGCTCGCGGGGTTGCCGCGCAGCAGCGAGGTGCTGGTGCGCGATCGTGTGAAGTTCCGTGTCGGTCAGATCGTGTACGTCGCGTTCAGCCAGGACGAGACCGAGATCGGCTTCGCCTTCCCGAAGGAGGAACGCGCCGCGCTGGTGGCGGCGCGGCCCGAGGTGTTCTTTCTTCCACGCGAGTCGGAGCTGCGTTTCCACTGGGTTGAAGCCTGGCTCGATGCGCTCGACGCTGACGAGATGCGCGAGTTGGTGCTAGACGCATGGCGGATGGTCGTGCCGCAGCGTGTCGCCCGAGAGGTGCTCGGCCCGCCAGCCGCGGGCCACGAGCCCGGCCGGACCGGGTAGCAATCACGCCCAGGTCCGTCGGACTGTCCAAATAGCCGACCCGCCTGCGGGCCCTGGATTGAGTCAGAACACGAAAGCCGACTGGGACGTCCGGCCGGTAGACGACCTGGTAGGAGGTATCGGGCGCAGGCCGATCGGTACAGGTTAGGGAGAGGCCGGGTGAACTGCCGTCGGGAGGACGTCGGCTCCTAGGATCAGAAAGCGCCGGTTCCTTTGTGGAAATGGCAACACGCGGAGCGCCTCGTCGCCGAACTCCTGACAACTCACTGTGTCTCGTTTGGGAATGTCTGAAGAGGAGGAGTGCGATGCGTAGGCTCACGTCTTGCGCGCCGTGGTGACCGGGGTAGTTGGTCTGGCTGCCAG
>DATLPF010000204.1:0-10163 GCA_035535875.1 Propionibacteriaceae bacterium | reverse complement strand
CTGGCAAGCTACGCTGCCGCGTGGGCCGACGCACAAGTCGCACATGGACCTGACGCAGCCCGGACACCAACCCGCTGAGAAGGATCTTCCATGCCAGCAGACGCCTCGCAAGACGCCGTGATGTCGGAGGGTACGGCCAGTGGTGGGCCGCTGACTCGACGCTGGTTCCTCACCTACGTCGTCGCAGCCCCGGTGCTCACCGTCGCCGCCAGCAGTGCTGGCGCCCTCATAACGCCCGACAAGGCGTACGCCGTCGTGCCGAGCCCGCCGCAGCCGGAGAACATCGCCGACTTGGGCGAGGTTATGGTGGCGGCAACGAGGGCAGCTCAGCACCTTCTCGTACTCGAAGTGACGCCGGAGAACAAGATCGTCTTCCGGGTGCCTCGCGCGGAAGTCGGGCAGGGCATCACGACGGCACTCGCGATGGTGGTTGCCGATGAGATTGACGCGCGCCTCGTTGACGTCGACGCTCCGCTGGAGGACGCTCGCCAAGATCTCGGAACTGCGCAGTCCACCGGCGGGTCGTCCAGTGTCCGCTCACTGTGGGGCCCGGTGCGCTCGGTTGCGGCGGAGGCGCGCGCCCGGCTCGTCACCGCGGCAGCGGAGCGGTGGAACCTGCCGGCACGTTCCCTGACCACGCGGGACACCAAGGTTTGGGCTGCTGACGGGCGCTCCGCCACGTACGGGTCGCTCACCGAGGCGGCTGCCAAGGTAACCGTGCCAGCGGTATCCACCGACCCCAAGCCCTCGTCGGAGTACCGTCTCATCGGCACGGCGACGCCCAGGATCGACGCACGAAGCATCGTGACCGGGGCGGCGAAGTACGCGCTTGATGTCGATGTTCCGGGCGCACTGCCGACAGTCGTGATGAGACCGCCCACTCTCAAGGGCAAGGTCAAGGCCTACGACGCATCAGCGGCTCTCAAGATGCCGGGGGTCGTCGCCGTGACCGAGCTGCCCAGCGGGGTGGCGGTGAGCGCGAAGACGTTCGACCAGGCCCTGAAGGCGCGGTCGGCAGTAAAGGTGACCTGGGGGTCCGGCACTGTCGACGGGGTCTCCGATGCGGACATCAAGGCCCGGCTCGCGGCAGCGATCCCGTCGATGACGCCAGCGCCTCCGCTGACCGAACGGGTTGACGCGACTTTCTCGTTCGCATTCGTCAACCACGCCCCGATGGAGGTCGGCAGCGCGGTGGCGGATGTCCAATCTGGGTCAGCAGAGATCTGGGTGGCGAGCAAGTCGCCGAGCGGCGCTCAGTCTGCGGTCGCCGACGCCGTCGGACTCGACGCCGATGACGTGACCCTGCACGTGATCCGGGGCGGCGGCTCTTTTGGGCGGCGGATCTACCACGAGCCGGCAGTCGAGGCAGCGCGCGTGTCGAAGGCAATCGGGAAGCCCGTGAAGCTCATGTGGACTCGCAACGATGACATGCGCCATGGCCGGGTACGGCCGCGTAGCCACCACCAGTTGCGTGCCGTGCACGCGAAAGGCGAAGTCCTCTCTTACGAGCACCGCATGTCGTGCGTAGAGCTGGACCTGGGAAGCGGCACCGGGCAGGCACTCGTCGACGCCGGCTACGTCAGCCCGACCATCGGTTCCGCGTTCTTCCACATCAGCGAGGCCTGCCCGTACAACTTTGGAGTTGTCAGCGAAACCCTCGCCGAGGTCTCCTACGACATGCCGACCGCTGCATGGCGCTCGGTCTACTCCGCCCAGGCTCGTACGGCCGAGGAGATCCTCGTCGATGACATTGCGAAGGCGCTGGGAACCGACCCCGTCGCCATGCGCCGGAAGTTCCTCAAAACCGCCGATGCCCGCGCCGTCCTCGACAAGGTCGCCACCGAAGGGAACTGGGGCAGAGCTATGTCGTCCGGGACCGCGCAGGGCGTGGCGCTGCACGCCGAGTACCGATCGATCGCGGCATGCCTGGTCGAGATCAACTGCAACGGCGCCAAGCCGCGGGTCACCAAAGCCGTCATGGCCTTGGACGTTGGGCGCCAGGTGAATCCGAGCGGTCTGCGGGCCCAGGCCATGGGCAGCCTCATGGACGGGATCAGCACCGTGCTGCTGGCCGGTAATCATCTGGATGACGGGGCGTTCCGGGAGGGCAGCTACAGCGACTTCAAGTACGCCCGCCAGGCGGACGCGCCACTGCAGTGCGACGTGTACCTTATCGGCGGAACCGGGTCGCCCGGTGGAGTCGGCGAGCTGTCCGTTCCCGCTGCAGCCGGCGCGGTGGCGAACGCCTACGCCCGCGCGACCGGCAGCAAGCCCCGTAGCTTCCCGATCAACTTCTGAGGAGTACCCCGGTGCCCAGCTATGCATTCAAGCTCAATGGCAAGAACGTCACGGTCGACGCGCCGGCCGACATGCCTCTTCTTTGGGTCCTGCGCGACCTGCTCGGCGTGACCGGGCCGAAGTACGGATGCGGCGTTGGAGTGTGTCGAGCGTGCACCTGTCATGTGAACGGAAGTGCGGTTCAGGTGTGCATGCTCACTGCGGCCGACGTCGTAGGAAAGAAGGTCACCACGATCGAAGGCATGGCTGGAGAAGGTGGCCTCCACCCGGTACAGCAGGCGTGGGTGGAGGAGGACGTGGCGCAGTGCGGCTTCTGCCAGCCCGGGCAGATCATGCAGGCTGCCGCGCTCCTCAAGTCCAAGCCGAGCCCCTCCGACGCCGACATCGACCAGATCATGAACGTGTGCCGGTGCGGTACGTATTGCCGGATCCGCAAGGCGATCAAGCGCGCCGCGACCACGATGTGAATCGGCGCGGCCGAGCGCTCCAGTGATGCCCACAACCATCGATGCCGTCGCAGACGTGCCACGACGTCGCCGGGCGAGTTGCTTGTCGCCGCAGGGGCCGGACCTCGCACCTTGTCGACCTGCTTGCTGTAGCCATTCAGAATTTTGCCCGGATCTGCGCCCAGAGCGTGGTCGGGTCGGGTCCATCAGTGCGCGTCTCGAAACAATTCCTGCCCCTCGCGACGAGTTGCCGCGCCGACCATGGTCGGATCAGATGACACACCTCATCAAGATGATCAAGGAGGAGCTTCCATGCGGAAGATCACCGCCGGTCTGTTCATCTCACTCGACGGCGTCGTCGAGGATCCGCAGAATTGGCACTTCCCGTACTTCAACGACGAGATGGGCGCGGCCGTCGACAGCCAGCTGGCCACCGCCGACACGCTCTTGCTTGGCCGCAAGACCTACGACAGCTTCGCCGGTGCCTGGCCCGACCGCGCGGCCGCCGGCGAGGAAGACGCTGCCATGGGCAAGGCGCTGGGCGATGCACGCAAGATCGTCGTCTCGAATCGGAATCTCCAGTTCAGCTGGCGCAACTCCGAGCAGCTGAAGGGCGACCTCGTTGAGGCCGTCACTACGCTGAAGAACGAGCCGGGCGTGACAGACATCGCCATGAGCGGATCCGTCTCCGTCGTTCGTCAACTGCTCGCCGCCGGTCTGCTCGACGAGCTACACCTGCTCGTCCACCCAATCGCCGTACGCAAGGGCATGCGCCTGTTCGACGAGGGCGAATCTCCGTTCCCGCTACGGCTGGTCCCTCCCAGACCTTCACGACCGGCGTTTGTACCTCATCTACACTCCGGCCGAATCAGCTCCCGTGGGCACGTACGAGGATGCCAAAGCCCACCTATCTCAGACCGCATAACACCCCGGCGGATCCGTCAGCGGACCGTCCGGAGCTCGGCGTCAATCGCGGCAGCGCAGTCTCGGAGCTTGGGGAGGAAGGTCCTTTGTAGCGTCGCGAGCGGCACCCTGGTCGCGTGGGCACTGGTGTTCACGGCAGCCACCACTCGGCCGGCTGCATCACGTACGGGGACCGCGATGGAGCGGACGCCGTGTTCGAGTTCCTGGTCGACCAGACACCATCCGCGAGCGCGGGTCCTTTCCACTTCCGCACGCAGCCGGGCCCGATCGACAATCGTGCGCTCGGTCAGCGGCGCAAGCGTTGCGGTGTCGAGGTAGGACTCCAGTCGGTCGCCAGGAAGAGCGGCAAGCAGCACCCGACCCATGGACGTCGCGTAGGCAGGCAGCCGCGTGCCCACCGACAAGGAAATGGTCATGATGCGCTTGGTGGCCGCACGCGCCACGTACACGATGTCGAAGCCGTCCAGCACCGACGCCGAGCACGACTCATGCACATCGTTGGCGAGGTCGGTGAGATGGCTTTGTGCCACATCGGCGAAGGACAGCGACGAAAGGTACGCGTAGCCCAGGGTCAAGACGCGCGGAGTCAGGTAGAAGTGCCGATCATCGCTGCCGACGTAGCCCAGCGTTTGGAGCGTGATCAGTGAACGTCGCGCGGCGGCCCGGGACAGCCCAGTCTGACGTGCCACCTCCGACAAGGTGAGTCGTGGTCGCTCGGCCGAGAAACTGCGGATCACGGCAAGACCGCGGTCGAGGGACTGGACATAGCCCACTGGCCGCTCGATGGACTCAGCCATGAGATATGAAGCCTCCTTACCTACGTTCGCATGCCGAACACTACGACAGGCATCCGCCGAGACGTCATTGACAGCGTTCTGCTGCGGCGAGACGCTTTGAATGGTATGCGCACAACTGTTCGCTATACGAACATGCTCGGAGGGCCCGACGAGCGAGGACGGCCACAGCCACAGTCACATGGGAGGACGGTAAGCAATGAATTGGAACGCGATGACGTACGAGGGCAAAGACACAGTTCTTCGAGTTGTGCGAGACCAGGCCGATGGCTTCTTCACATTGGCGGAGGTGCCGGAGACCTGGACAGCTGGGACGGCCTGCCCGCAGTGGGAGGTGCGTGACATCGTTGGGCACATCGTCGACACCACGGAGACCTACTTCGAGGGGTTCGCTGCAGCCCGTAGTCACGCAGAGGTCGATCCTGCTTATGGCTTGGTCGGTATGGCAAAACGCGCCGAGGAACAGGGCAAGTCGTTCCGGGAGCTACCCCAAAAAGAGATGGTCGACCGACTGCGCACCGATTTCGACAAGATGACGGGCATTTTCGAGTCCCTTACGCCGGACGACTGGACGGGGCTGATGGTGCCGCACTTCTATATGGGCCCGGTGCCGGCGTTCTTCTACCCGGCGTTCCAGTTAATGGATTACGGGATTCACTCCTGGGACATTCGCGAAGGCATTGGACGTGAACACGGCCTGCACAGCGATGTGGCGGACCTGCTCGTGCCGTTCATGTTCGGGATTTGGGCAGGGACGATACGCGCCACACAAGACACTGAGCCGTTCACTATCGGCGTTCGCATCACAACCGGACCCAATTCTGGTGACAACCGCATCGCCGTGTCGCAAGACGGCATGACATATGAGCAGGGCGACGCCAGCGACCTGCCAGCCGTCGTCGAGTTCGATCCTGGCAGCTTCGTCCTCACCGCGTTCGGGCGCTTCAACGGCGGCACGGTCCGTGGCGACAAGGACTTGGCTGACCGCTTCCTCGGCATGTTCTTCCGCATCTAGTGTCGTGCGTCCTAGGTTCCTTTGCGGTTGGCGTCGTTCAGGTGCGTGGATCGCAAGGCCGACGAGGGAGGCATACCGGGTCGTATGCCGACCGAGGAGAACGCCGCGAGGTGCGTGCCTGGGCGGCGCGAACCGTAAAGAGACTTAGGACACACGACACTGGACCCACGTTGGCGAGGGAATGACCCAGTACGAACGTCTCGTATTGGGCGCCGCAGCAAGATCGTGCGCGTTTGCACGCGGCAGACAGGGGGTCAAACGCGCACGATCTTTTCGATAGAAAGTGATCATGACAACCGCCTACCTGTACGACGCCGTGCGGACACCGTTCGGCCGGTTCAACGGCGCTCTCTCAGGAGTCCGGCCGGACGATCTGGCGTCGTACGTGATCACTGCCCTGCTCGAACGCAACCCCCAGCTGGACGGCGCCGCAGTTGACGAGGTGATCTTGGGCAACGCGAACGGCGCCGGCGAGGACAACCGGAATCTTGGCCGGATGGCGAGTCTGCTGGCCGGTTTGCCGGTCACCGTGCCGGCGACCACCGTCAACCGGCTCTGCGGATCGAGTCTGGACGCGGCCATGATCGCCTCACGGAGTATTGAGACCGGCGACGCGGAGATCGTCATAGCCGGCGGCGCGGAATCGATGACCCGAGCGCCTTGGGTCCTGATGAAGCCGGACCAGCCGTTCCCCACCGGAGACATCACCGCGGTGTCGACCGCCCTCGGGTGGCGGCTGGTCAACAAGCGGATGCCGCCCGAGTGGACAGTGTCACTCGGTGAGGCAAGCGAGCAGCTCCGGGAGAAGTTCGACATCTCTCGGGAGCGGCAGGACGCGTTCGCCTACCGCTCGCACCGACTCGCCGTGCTGGCCTGGGAGGACGGCTTCTACGACGACCTGGTCTCGGCCGTTCCCGACATTGAGCTGGCCCGCGACGAATGCATCCGCGCCGACACCACGCCGGCGAAGCTCGCCAAGCTCAAGCCGTCATTTCGGCCCGACGGAACAATCACCGCCGGCAACGCTTCTCCACTCAACGACGGAGCATCGGCGCTGCTGCTGGGTTCGGAGAAGGCAGCCGACATGATCGGCGGCGATCCGGTTGCGCGGATTGCCGGCCGCGGCGCTGCGGCGTTGGAACCGCAGATGTTCGGCTACGCGCCGGTGGAGGCCGCCGAGATCGCGCTTCGACGCGCCCGAATCCCGTGGCGTGACGTCAGCGCGATTGAGCTCAACGAGGCGTTCGCGGTGCAGTCACTGGCGTGCATCGACGCATGGGGTGTCGATCCCGACATCGTGAACAGCCGTGGTGGCGCAATCGCCATTGGGCACCCGTTAGGCGCATCTGGAGGGCGGATCCTCGGCACGCTCGCGAAGGTCTTGCAGGAGGACGGTCGCCACTGGGGAGTTGCCGCCATCTGCATCGGCGTCGGGCAAGGCCTCGCGGTCGTGCTCGAGAACCTGAACACAGCCCGTAAGGCGGCCTAGATGGCTACCGTCGTGCCCGACGCCGACGAGGCGGTCGCCGGGATCCCGGACGGGTCGACGGTGCTGATCGGCGGCTTCGGAACGGCCGGGCAACCAGTCGAGTTGATCGATGCGCTGATCCGCAGCGGCGTCAAGGATCTGACGGTAGTGAACAACAATGCTGGCAATGGCCGGATCGGGCTCGCCGCCCTGCTTGCGAACGGCCAGGTCAGCAAGATCATCTGCTCCTTTCCCCGGCAAGCCGATTCTTATGTCTTCGATGAGCTCTATCGAGCGGGCAAAGTGGAGCTTGAGCTGGTGCCGCAGGGCAACCTGGCCGAGCGGATGCGGGCCGCCGGCGCAGGGATCGGGGCGTTCTTCTGCCCTACTGCTGTCGGGACATCTCTTACCGAGGGCAAGGAGCGGCGCACGATCGACGGCCGGGACTACGTCTTGGAGTATCCGATCAAGGGTGATGTTGCGTTGATCAAGGCGTTCCGCGCGGACACCGTCGGCAATCTTGTCTACCGCAAGACAGCACGCAACTTCGGCCCGGTCATGGCCACGGCCGCGTCGATTACGATCGTCCAGGTCAGCGAGATTGTCCAGCCGGGCGGTATCGACCCGGAGGTCGTGATCACTCCCGGAATCTTCGTTGACCGCATCGTCAAGATCGCCGGCGTGAGCCCCGTGGCCGAGGCAGGCGCAGCCGGATGAGCACACAGCCCTCATGTGACAACACCCGCCCGCTCGGCCGAGATGATCTTGCTCGCCTGGTCGCCGCGGACATCGCGCCTAACTCATATGTGAACGTCGGCATCGGACAACCGATCCGGGTCGCAGACTTCCTCGACCCGGACAGCGGGGTGATCTTGCACACCGAGAACGGGATGCTCGGAATGGGGCCACGAGCGTACGGCGACGACATCGATCCCGACTTGATCAACGCCGGCAAGATCCCCGTCACCGAGACTCCCGGCGCGGCCTACTTCCACGCCGCCGATTCCTTCGCCATGATGCGCAGCGGGCACCTCGATGTCTGCGTGCTCGGCGCTTTCCAGGTGTCGTTTGACGGCGACCTGGCTAACTGGCACACCGGCGCCCCTGACGCGATCCCCGCGGTGGGCGGCGCGATGGACCTCGCCATGGGCGCGAAGCATGTCTTCGTACTGATGACGCTTTTCAGCAAGGACGGTTCGCCCAAGCTGATCCCGAAGTGCACGTATCCGCTGACGGGCGTGGCGTGCGTGAGCCGTGTCTACACCGATTACGGAGTCTTCGTGCTAACTGATCATGGCGTCGTGGCGCGCGAGACATACGGGATCGCACGGGACGATCTTGCCAATCGGCTTGGGGTCACATTCCTGGACCCTTGAGCCGGGTCACCGCGCGGCAGCCCATGAGGTTGGTATGTCGGCGCCGCCCTCCTGGGAGAGTCGCTGACCAAACCGCACGTATGTGGGGTACGGGACGAACTTGCCGCCCGCCAAGCTCTCCCCTTGGCGGAAAGTCGTGGCCCGTTGGATCAGGCCGTCTGGGACGAACGAGAAAACATCTCTGAGGTGGCCCAAGTCGGCCTCAGAGTTCATCCGCATCAGCAGCAGGTTGTCGCATTGGGACAACACTTCGTCATGCACCTTCTGGGGCCGCTGCGTCGAGGTCAGCAAGTAAAGCCCGAACTTCCGGCCTTCGGCCGCGATCAGCGATGCATAGTTCGTAGCGAGTGCCGTCACCGCATCTGCCGGCTGGCGGGGGCAGACATTATGAGCCTCGTCGATAACGATCAGGCAGGGCCGCCGGCGCGCCCGGTTACGCCACAACGTCGACAGCACAGTCTCGGAAATGAGTCGCTGCTCGTTAATGGTGTCGAGTGAACCCAAGTCAACGACCACGCAGCGGGAAGTCGGCTCCTCCAGCTCGTCGACCAAAGACCTGCCACGGCCGCCACTCCAGACGGACCAATTGAGAACACCAAGATTGGCCGCGCGCAAGCCGAGCCGACGAATGTCGGGATTCTCCGATGACAACAAAGCATCAGGTCCGCTGATCACAGCACGGCCCTTCTCGCCAGCAGCAAGGACCCCTGCCAGCGCGGCATACTCCTCGCGGTCCCGGATCGGATCCAGGCCGAACACCGCAGCCTGGGCAGCTGGATCGACATCGAGGAACTGCAGCTGCAGCGGATGCGCCGCTCCAGGATCGTTCCCCCAAACCGAGACCCCACTGGCGGCGGCGGCGTACTCCGCAGCGACCGCAGGGTCGACACCATCTCGGACCTCCGACAAGCGGACGTAGTCGGAGTTGGGATCGAGAATCACCATCCGCAGACTCGTGCCAACCAGCAGCTGCTCAAGAACCAGCCCGAGCGAGTAGGTCTTACCGGATCCCGATTGACCGCACATGAAGGTGTGCCGGTTGAACCCCCCGGAATCAAGAGTTGCCGCCACCCCCGGCGCAAGCAGCAGTTCTCCGATAGTCAACGCAGAGCGGTTCGGACGTACGTGTGCCAACCATGAATCGACTTCGCTAGGTTCCGCCGGTCGAGCAAGAGCGTCATGGAACGGCCGTAAATCCCCATCCAAGATCACACCTTCACCACGCGCCAAGCGGATCAGCATGCCAGACCCCATGGCCTCCAACCCCACGTCTGGCGCCGATGCGGAGTCGGGGCGCATCGTCAGGATCTGGCCAAGCCGCTTTCCGCCCTCGCCCTCCAAGACGACGTAGCCGCCCGTCTGCAGCTGCAATCCGTGCAAGGAGGCTTGAAACATGAACTGACGCCCATCCACCGAAGTGGCCAGCGGCAGGACACCGCGTTCTAACTCACCGCGGATCCGCCGATGGTCGTCCATGAGATCAGTCAACGATCCCGCAGGCGTCCCTTCCTCAGCTGCCGAGCTTAGCCCTCCGTCAGGCATTGCCTGCCACCTTTCCAAGCCTCCAGCCGCCAGTGCTCACGACCCCACCGGAGTGGACGCGGACAAGCGACGCACGGTCCCGACGACGCCATCCTGTCTGCTCCGGGCCCGCGAGTCCTCACCCCCCGGAGGTGAAAATGGCGGTCAGCGAGTCCCCAAGGCGTACCCGCGCCATCCGCCGTTTGCTGTTGTGCGATATTGCCCATGCTGAGGTGCAGTCGCCGGAGGTGAAATGACGCAGCGCGGGGACGAGGGCGTGGGAGAGCCGGCCGCTTCCGGGACAGCCGCTCCGGTGTCGGA
>DATLPF010000203.1:0-4741 GCA_035535875.1 Propionibacteriaceae bacterium | reverse complement strand
CCCGGCGATGGTCCTGCTCGGCCTGGGCGCGGGGATCGCGTTCAACCCGGTCCTGCTGGCCGCGATGGGCGACGTCGAGCCGCACGAAGCCGGTCTCGCCTCTGGTGTGGTCAACACCAGCTTCATGATGGGCGGCGCCCTCGGCCTGGCGATCCTGGTCGCAGTCTCGTCCTGGTGGACCGGAGGGCAGCCCGACCCGACCTCGCTCGAGTCGCTGCACGGCGGCTTCCAGGTCGCGTTCGCGGTCGGCGCAGTCTTCGCGGCCGCGGCCGCCGTGATCGGTGGCGCCTACCTGCGGCCGAAGCCGATGGTGGTGCCGGACGCCGAGGCGGTCGACGAGGTGGCCGTTCCGGTCCACTGAGCCAAACGGAATCTCCTCTCTGCCTCGTCTCTGTCCGGAGCAGCACCAGCCACTGAACGCGAACCCGCCGAGCAGCTCCTCGGCCGCGCCCTCGTCGGCCGACGCGACGACGTGGTGATCGCGACCAAGTCCGGTGAACGTCGGTTCGACCCGGCAGCTGGGCTCTCGCGCCGGTACATCATTCATCAGGTCGAACACAGCTTGCGCCGTCTCGGCACCGACTACATCGACGTCTACTACGCGCACTTCCCGGACCCGACACCCCGCTGGAGCAGACCCTCATGGTTTACGACGATCTGGTGCGGGCAAGGAAAGCTGCGCTACGTGGCCCTGTCCAACCACCCGGCCTGGCAGGTTACCCAGGCGCTGTGGATCGCCGATGACCGCCACCTGGCCGCCGCGCCGGTCTGCGCCCAGGTTAAGTACAACCTCATCGACCGCGCCGGCGAAGACGAGCTCGCCCCAGCCTCTCAGCAGTTCGGACTGTCCATCGTGCCGTTTGGCCCGCTGGATGGCGGGCTGCTGGCCGGCATGCAGGTCGAGGAACGGGAGTTCTCCGGTGACAGGAGATTCTCCGGTGACAGGAGATTGGTGGGTCCGGGTTCACTGACACCGAGCTGGAGATCGGCCGTGCTGTCGAGCGGCTGAGCCAGGATTGGGGCTTGGAGCCGTACCAGGTGTGGCTGGCCTGGCTGCTATCCCGCCCGGCGGTCGCCTCGGCGATCGTCGGCGCCGAAACTGAAGTGGAGGTTACCGCCAACGCCACCGCGGCCGACGTCACTTTGGACCAGGCCCAGCTCGACGCCCTGACGGCACTGCCAGCCGGCAAGGACAGCTGAACGAGACAGCACCATGCCCAAGACGGCGTAGAAGGTGCGCCATAAGCCGACCGTCTACCGGAACGCGTTTCCGCAGGTGGATGTGTGTCCCACACGCTCTCGCGGAGCACCGGCCAACTACCTAAGCCAAGCGCTCGCCGGCCTGAGATATCGATGGAACCGATGTGGCAGTGGACTAACTCCAAAGGTCATCTTCACTCGTTTTGGGGTGCGTGGCGGTGCGGTGTTGAACTCAACAGGGTAGACCCAGCTCAAGCAGCTGACGGGCTAAGTCCGCTCGACCGCATTGTCCAGAATCGTCCCCTTCAACGGCAAGTTGGGACGTGCCGGTTGCCAGGGCGAACGCGCTCTGGCGCGTGCGCAGGTTTGGGATAGTCCACTCATTCTGCATATCGGCATGATTAGATTTGGTCTCGGGCCAGCGGTCCATTTCTCGGGGAAAGCGGCTCAAAATGAATGGGAGCCACCGTGACTACACCGCCAGCCACGTCTGGGCCATCCGCCCCGCACCGCTCTCTTGTCAATCCTGTACAGCCTTTCGGGCCGCCTAAGGAGCGACGAACTGGGCTGAAAATGGGTCCGGGCAAAAGAGCCCAAACTGAGCCCATTCACGCGCGAAGCGCGCGTTACGGATCATTGGAGCGACCGATGTCCACGGCGCATGCACTGTCGCCGGCGACCGGCAGAGAGTACGAGGCCTTTCCGAACGTGGAGGCGCGCAACGGCCTGCAGGAGCGCATCGAGATCCCGCTGATGTTGCGCGCCCTCGGCCTGGAGAAAGGCGGGCGCATTCTCGAGGTGGGGTGCGGGCGCGGCATCGCGTTTCGCGTGTTCGCCGAGCGTCTCACGCCACGCGCGCTGGTCGGCGTCGACGTCGATCCGATGCTCGTCGCGCTGGCGGAGGAGCGCGTGCGCCGCGTCGGCATCGCCGCGCGTGTGATTCATGGCGACGTGCGAGCGCTCCCGCTGCCGGCGGAGAGCTTCGACCTCGTCGTGGACTTCGGCACCTGCTACCACGTGACCGGCGGCGAGGAGGGCGCGGTCGCGGCACTACGCGAGATCGGCCGGGTGCTCCGCCCGGGTGGACTGTTTGTACACGAGACGCCGATCGCGCAGCATCTGGCACATCCGGTGAGGTCTTTCCTGCGCTCGCTGCCGTGGGCCGACGCGCCCTGGTTCGAGCGCGATCGGGCCGCCGTGCTCTGGGCCGCCCGCCGGAAGCGGAGCGACGGGCGTTGACCGACCTATCGCCGGCTCTGCTGTGCGCTGTGGCGCTCGTCGTCTCGGCTGCCGGCGGTCTGCTGCCGTTCACCCCCATCGAGCCGATGCTGATCGGCATCGCTGCCGTGACGCGGCCGTCGCTGCTCATTGTCGTGATCGTGGTCGCGACCGTGGGACAGATGGCGTCAAAATGGGTGCTGTACGCGGGCAGTTGTCGCGCCGCCGACGCACTCCGCCCCGACCGGCGCGTCGCGGTCGACAAGGCGATGGCGCGCCTCTCGGGCACGCGCCGACGGCAACTGCTCACAGTGTTTCTTAGCGCGGCCGCAGGACTGCCCCCGTTTTATGTTGTGACGGTGGCGTGGGGGGTGGCGCGGCTGCGTCTCGCGGACTTCGTCATCGCGGGAACGATCGGACGCGCCGCCAGGTTCACCGTGATCATGCTTCCGCCCAACCTGTATCTATGACGCGCTGCCCTGCGGTGGTCAACTACGACGGCGCGCGGCTGGCATGGAGTACCGGGCGCAGCGCGGCCAGGAACCAGGGAAGAAGAACCCACCGAACATATGCAGCGTCGCCACGATCAAAAATCCCGGTGCGGTTGACCGTGTAGAACTCGGCGATTCCTCGCGACCGCTCGGGCCGGCCGGGTTGCCCGCACCCTCAGTACGAAGAGCGAGATGACCCAAAGCACAGCGCCAAGCGCCGCCCGGGGTCACACAAGTGGTTGAGCATCCCGCAGGGCGACCCTTTTGCGCATCACGCGGAGGGCCTCGGCCGTCGCCGCTGGTTCGGGCACGGCAGGAGGATGAACGTGGGATACGCCCGCGTCTCAACAGAGCAGCAAGATCCCACCGTTCAGCGCGACGGCCCTGCACGCGCTCGGCTTCGGCGACGATCGCACCTACGTTTCGACCACGGCCTGACCGGCACAAATCGGGACCGGTCGGGTCTTCGCTGGCGCTGGCCGCCTGCCGGGCCGCCAACACATTTGTGGCGACCAAGCTGGACCGGCTCGCCCGTTCCTTGCCCGACGCCCGTGACATCTTGGACGAGCTCACGAAGTGCAACGTCAAGCTCAGTCTCGGCGGCTCTATCCATGATCCGACCCGACCCCGTCGGACGGCTGCTGTTCAACGTTCTCGCCGTGGTCGCGGAGTTCGAATCCGACCTGATCCGACTAGGCACTCGAGAAGGGATGACGGTAGCGAAGGCGAAGGGTCGGTTACGTGGCAGGCAACCAAAGTTGAAACCGAACCAGGCCAAGCACCTGCTCGAACTGCACAACTCAGGGAATTACACCAAGGCTGAGCTCGCCGAACTGTTCGGCGTCGGACGATCCACCATCTACCGCACCATCGACAGGATGCGACCCAAACCCGTCGACCCCGAGAGGCCACTCGCCCCAGATGGCCATGCCAGCGGTCACCAACACCGCAACCGGCAGCTGAAGTCTCAGCCGGCCAATCGATGCGACCAACCGCCGACGCAGCCGCCGCATGCGATCCGAGCAAGAGGCCCCGACACTGAGTCGGGGCCTCTTCGTCAGGTACCGCCTTCTCGCCAAGCGGCGCACTTACGCTACCGCGACACTCCACCAGCTAAGGGCAACCGCGACACCAAGCGGTGTCGCAAGCGGAACGGTATGTGACACATGCTGTGAATGGCGACCGTTCCACCTTCGGGGTCGAAGGCTCCAGAGGTGAGACGGTGGGGACGGAAGCAGCCCCACACCACGGAAGAGTTGAGTCGGTCTGGGGCGCGTTGGTCTGATTGCTCAGGGTCCGTTTCCCCAGACCGCTCGCCGAACCCGCCGTGCGCCTCTCGACGCAACGGGCTCTCCACGGGAACTGCCGTTATGTGGGGGACAGCGCCCACGGGGTCGGGATGTTCCCTCGGTAGCGGTATCGGGTGACCGGGACCGCTTCGAGGTTGAACAACGCTTTCCCGTCGGCCGACAAGGGTTGCCACCGGCCACCGGGGCCGGTGAATCGTCGTCGGAGGTCTGTCCAGTTCCAGTGATGCCGCTTCATCAGCCACCGGGCCACCCGATGCCACACGAAGTGGGCAAGGGCCGAGAAGGTGTGTTTGCTGACGGCGTGACGGAAGTAGGTGGACCATCCGCGCATGATCTGGGCGAGCCGGATCAGCACGGATCCAGGGTGCTGCTGTGACGTCCTGTTCGTCAGGGCACGTACCTTCGCTTTCAACGACCGGATCGGCCGGTCCGCGATGAAGGTGTAGACGTGCCAGGTGTTTGTTCCTCGTTTACGTTTCCACTGGATGCGGAAGCCGAGAAAATCAAACCCCTCGGACATGT
>DATLPF010000202.1:0-2629 GCA_035535875.1 Propionibacteriaceae bacterium | reverse complement strand
GACGGCCGGCCGGTGGCGGTCCGCAACTTTCTGGCCTATTCCCTGCGGCGCCTCGGCACCGATTACATCGACGTCTACCGCCTCGGTCGAGTAGACCCACAGGTGCCGATCGAGGAGACCGTCGGAGCCATCGCGGAGATGATCAGTGCGGGCTATGTGCGGCACGTCGGTCTGTCGGAGGCGGGAGCCGAGACTGTGCGCCGCGCCCACGCCATCCATCCTGTCGCCGACCTGCAGATTGAGTACTCGCTGCTCTCTCGCGGAATCGAGGCGGAGATCCTTCCCACCTGCCGGCTGCTGGGCGTTGGCGTGACCGCGTACGGCGTGCTGTCGCGCGGGCTGCTGGGAGGCGCTTGGTCGAGCGGGCGACCCGCCTCAGCCGGCGATATGCGCGCCCACATGCCTCGCTTCCGCGGGGAGAACCTTGAACGCAACCTCGCCCTCGTCGACGCTCTGCGCACCATCGCCAAGACGAAGGGCGTGACCGTCGCCCAAATCGCAATCGCCTGGGTGCTTGCCCGCGGCGAGAACATCGTCCCCCTGGTGGGTACCACAAGACGCGATCGGCTAGCGGAAGCGGTCGGCGCTCTCGAGCTGGAACTCAGCGAGGATGACCTCGCTGCGATCGAGCGCGCAGTGCCGCCAGGCGCAGCGGCAGGCGGACGCTACGACGAGCGCCAGATGGCTATGCTCGACAGCGAGCGCAGCCGTGCGACCTGAAGTGAGCGATCCCGACCAGGACGGTGCCAGCTCTTCTGTCGGCAGGGCTTTGGACCTCACCTGCCTAGTCCCATGCCTGCTCCCTTACCCGGTCGCGATGGCCGTCGGAGTAGAGAGGTTCACAGAGGCGAAAATGTCACCGGTGCGATTCAGCCCTGACCAGGGGCATTAGTGAATGGAGCTTAGGGTGTCCTGGTTCAGGACACCGTTCTGAACGATGACTCGACGTCTCAAGATGGGACCCACTGCCGGCAGCGATGAACTTGCCTGGAGCGATCGGCCTGTCGGCCGCCACCCACGGGCCATAGCGCTCGGGTTGATCGGTGAGCACGACCAGATCGACGTCCGATCCCAGGCATGCTCGGCGGTAGGCGTAGCAGTTCTCACGACTGCACCATCCTCGGCAGCGACGAGTACCAGACCGCCGGGCCTGGCGATCCACAACGTTCATGCCGGGTCTTCGCTGGTGTCGGGCGGCCAGCAGTAGGTGTAGAGCCGGCGGTAACGATCCGTTGAAGAATCCCCAGACGGCGGCCCAATCCGAGTCGAAGGCATCGCGGATCTCGGTTTCGGCATGCTCCCAGTTGTGCCAGACCGAGCCCTGGCCCCCTCGACCGGTTCCGGCCGTGGATATGAACCTTGTCCGCAAGCCGACCGGTATACGGGTATCGGGTCGAGCAAGGGGCGGCAGAGGACCGGCTGCTGAGGTTGCCCGTCGGACGGTGCTGTCGCGCCGGGGAGCCCTGGTAGGGCCTGGTTCGTTGCAGGAGTCCAGTCGTGGGCTTGGAAGTCAAGCAGATGATGCAAAGGGCATCGTTATGAGTGACGACGTTGTCGTCATTTGACAGGGGTCTATTGGCCAAGCGATCGCGCGGCGGGTGAGTGCGGGCAAGCATGTCGTGTTGGCTGACCTGCGCCCGGAGAACGCCGACGCAGCCGCCGAGATACTGGGCAATGCAGGGTTCGAGGTGAGCACCGCGACCGTCGACGTGTCGTCGCGCGAGTCGGTGCACACGCTCGTCAAACCGCTGCGGCGCTCGATGACGTCGCCGGCGTCATCCACGCCGCCGGCGTCTCCCCCAGCCAGGCAGCGCCGGGAACAATCCTGCCTGTCGATCTGTACGGCACCGCGCTGGTGCTTGAGGAGTTCGGCAATGTCATCGCCCCAGGCGGTGCCGGCGTCGTGATCGCCTCGTAGTCCGGGCACCGGCTGGGCGCGCTGACGGCCGAAGCGGACGCGGCTCTCGCGATGACGCCCGCCGATGAGTTGCTCGCCCATCCGATGCCTCAGCCAGACCAGGTGAAGGACTCGCTGCACGCGTACCAACTGTCCAAGCGCGGGAACGCGCTGCGGGTGATGGCCGAAGCCGTGCGGTGAGGAAAGCGTGGTGCGCGAGTCAACACGATCAGTCCCGGCATCATCGTCACCCCGCTGGCGAAGGACGAACTGACCGGGCCCCGCGGCGAGGGTTACCGGCGCATGATCGAGCTGTGCCCGGCCGGCCGTGCGGGAACTCCGGACGAGGTCGGAACCGTCGGGGCGCTCCTGATGGGACCCGACGGCGCGTTGATCACCGGCAGCGACTTCCTCATGGACGGCGGCGTCACCGCCGCCTACCGGTTCGGCGAACTCGCGCCGTAGTCGCCGAAATCAATTCCCGTCTCAGCGCGCTCCACCGACCACGCCGGTGAGACTTCATCTCAAACGGCAGCTGTGCTCGTATGACGACCGTCGTGTGGGATACGCCGGCATGTGCCAACATCTCTCGAGCCGGTGCTCAGAGTCGTATCTGGATGACCCGGTCGTCGGAGGACACCTTCTGTCGACAAATCCTCATTCATAGATATTTATCGATGATTCGGTGCCTCCGGATTAATCCCCGTGCGCCCCCGGCACGGCTCCATCTCC
>DATLPF010000201.1:0-6456 GCA_035535875.1 Propionibacteriaceae bacterium | reverse complement strand
CGCAGCCGCCAGCGTGCCGAATGCCCTGGCTCTTCCCGCAGCAACGGTCGTAGCCGAGCGGCCCGAAGACGTAGCAACGGCTACCTACGACGCGCAGTCCTATTGGTGGCAATTCCAGAAACTCCTCGACCACGTCAAAGGAGACGAGCGAGCCTGGATGTTCAACGACCGGCAGCCCCAGGTGCGCCAAGCGTTCGACCCGCTACAGCGACGCTGGGCCGAAGAACTCCCCGACATCCAAGGTGAGGCGGCCAAATTCATCCAGGCAGGTGATGCGCAAGGCCGCAAACTCCTCACGCAATTCACCGAGCGATGCGCCGCCCAGGCACTGGAAACATGCACGAACCTCATTGCCGAATTCGACGGCGAAATGCCTCACGACTGACGACCGTGGGGTCCAGCGATCCGGTGGTGAGGACCTGTTTGGCTGGAGCCGGTGACCGGCGTCGGAGACCGTTGTTGGTCTCAGCCCCGGTTGACCAGCCCAGTCCGATAGGCATAGATGACACCCTGAACGCGGTCACGCAGCCCTAGCTTCATCAAGACCCGGCCGACGTGCGTCTTCACGGTCGTCTCCGAGACGTACAGCTCGGTCGAGATCTCTGCATTTGTCAATCCCCGCGCCAACAGGCGAAGGACCTCCTGCTCCCGCGCGGTCAGCCTCGCGAACCGGCGCCGGTCATCCGCATCCATCGTCCGCGGCCGCTCCAGGAATGCCTCGATCAGCCGTCGGGTCACCGCCGGCGCCAGCAACGACTCCCCAGCGTGCACGGCCCGGATCCCGGCTACCAGGAGCTCTGGTTGGACGTCCTTGAGCATGAACCCGCTCGCGCCGGCCCGCAACGCGCCGTAGATGTACTCGTCCAGATCGAACGTGGTCAGCATGACCACCCGCGACGCGCAGGACGGCTCCTCAGTCAGCCGCCGTGCGGCGGTGATGCCGTCAACGCCGGGCATGCGCACGTCCATCAAGACGACATCGGGTCGCAGGGCAAGGGTCATCGCCACGGCCTGGTCACCGCCGGTCGCCTCACCCACGACGCGCAGATCAGGCTCGATCTCCAAGATCATCCGGAAACCGGTCCGCACCAGCGTCTGGTCGTCGGCGATCAACACGCCGATCGAGCCAGCCGCCGGCCCCGACGAGGAATCGGCGGAGGCGCTCACGCCGGCTCCAGGGGCAGTGTGGCCTGCAGCTCGAAACCGCCGCCCGGCCGGGCACGCGCGATCAACGAGCCGTTATAGACCGCCACGCGTTCCCGCATCCCCAGGAGCCCTGCCCCGGCATCACCCGATGATGCGGCGTCAGGGATCGGCGTCCCGTCGTCGCGCACGGCCAACACGAGCCGGTCCTCGCTGTAGTCGATAATCACCTCAGCACGGCGCGGGTTCCGGGCGTGCCGCAAGGCGTTGGTCAGCCCCTCCTGAACCAGACGGTAGGCGGTTAGGTCAAGCCCGGGTGCCAACTCACGCACTGTCCCGGACACCGACACCGAGACGGGCAGGCCGGCCGAACGGAAGTTCGCGGCCAAGCGGCCGACCTGGTCGAGCCCGAGCGCGGGCATGAGCTCAGGATCAGCACCCGGCTGGCGCAGGACGCCGACCATCCGGCGCATCTCAGCGAGCGCCTCGCGACCGGTCGCCTCGACGGTCTCCAGCGCTCGTCGCTCCACCACCTGCTCCGCTGCGAGTCGCCGACGTACCGCCGACGCCTGCACCGTCATGACGCTGACGCTGTGCCCGATGACGTCGTGAAGCTCGCGGGCGATGCGGTTCCGCTCCTCGGCCACCGCCTGTGCCGCCCGCTGCTCTCGGTTCAATCGACGCTGCTCCGCGTTCAACCGGGTAGCCCGGACGAGCGAGCCGATCAGCCACGCGATGATGCCCGGAGCGAGCCAGACCAGCGCCCCGAAGAAGTCCGCAGGCCCGGCGTTCATCGGGTCGAGGAACGCCCAGGACACCCAGACCAGCACCGAGAGCGCGAGCGCGATGAATGCCCGCCGCCACGCCAGCAGGCTGCCCACCGTGTACGTGGCGATCAGTGGTGCGAGCGCCACCGAGAACCCCTCCGGCGAACCTACCGTAGCGAACTCGATCAGGCTGACCCCGACTATCGCAACCAAGCAGGCCAGCGGGCGGACGCGCCGGAACACGAGCAGCACAGCGGTAATCGCGTACAACACCGACTGGATCCACAGGGGCCCTTGACGGTGGGTTGAGCCCACACCCCACCACGCCTCGAGCTGCCCGAGTGCCCCGACCGCCACCGCCAGCGCGATGTCGAACGCCCAGTTCCTGCGGGTCACGCCCTGAAGATACTGCTTACCTGAGCTCTGCTCGTCCTCCTTGCGGAGGACCCGGCAGTCCTCCGCACGTCCACCCCATGTCCTGCTGGCTCACGACGACTCGCGGGCGTCCTGTCCCTACCGTCGATCACACAACGTCACCCACGACCCACCGTTCGACAGCTGGGCAAGGAGAATCCATGAAGATCACCGCACCGATCGCTCGCGTCATCAGTATCGTCGCCTGGGCGATGGCCGCAATCGGCACCCTGGTCGGCCAGATCCACGCGCTGGCTCGCGCGCAGGCCCATCCAGACGACTTCGTGGAGGCCCCGCTGGCCCGGGCCTGGGGCGAACCGGCCATCCGGGTGCTGCGGCCGCTCCTCGACTGGAGCGATCCGTGGACCGTCTACGTCACCTACGGCAAGATCTGGGTCCCGGTGTGTGCGGCGTTCACGGCCGCAGCGTGGCTCCTCTACGTTCGGCGGCAACCCACCGGAGCCGAGCGACGCCTGTGGCAACTGGCCCTCGTCGGATACATCGCGATGTTCGTGTCGGTGTGTGGCGACTACCTCACGCCGTGGTGGATGGATCGGATGTTCATCCTCGGCGTGGTCGCCATGCTGGTCATCGGCTTCGGTGGCATCCCACTCGGGATCCTCATGCTGCGCAACGGGTTCCGACCGCGGACCACGCCTGTCCTGCTGATGATCTTCATTCCTTTCCTGTTCGCGATCACCGAGGTCACCTCACTCGGAAGTGCGCTGCTCCCGCTGATGTGGGGCTGGGCGATCGCTGCACAGGCAGCGGTGAGTGCTCAGAACTCGTCGGCCGTCCGGCAGGAAGTCGTGAGCGCGGGTCACGCCGATCAGTTGTGAACCGCTGTCTCCGCTGGCTGATCACGTCCCACCCGGAAGACGGTCGGCCTGGGGACGTCGCTCTGTTGGGTAGAGGTGGTCGGGTGGGTCGGTGATGGTTTCCCGCGACGGGCGACCGAGCGATTGCGAGCTCGACTGAATCGCCCACGGGCGTGGGAGTTGACGCGTACCTTAGTCACCGTCGCTGTCACTACGGAGCCGAGGGGGGCCATAGGTGACTACCCAAGTTGCGGCTCGAGAAGGACGCCCGGATCTCCAGAATGGAGCGTCCCAGGGAGTCCCAGATCATCTTCGCGGTCCGCTCATCCGATGGCTTGAGAAGTTGTACACCGTCAGGTCAGACATATTGGCGCCGGACATGGACGAAGCTGGCCTCGAGCGCCTGGCCACCCTTCTGCGCATCGACCTTCGTGGCACCGACGGCTACGGGATGCTCAGTGGCATCGTCGCTTGGATTGACGACGACGGTGAACGTTTGTTGGATGTCATCCACTTCAGCCTCCAAATCCCCACACGCATGACTAAGAGGTGGGATGAGCTGGAGATTTTGCTCGCGTACGGCGGTTCCATGTGGGCGGCAACCGGCAAGGGACTTCAGCGAAGAGTTCATGCAACAGCAATGGAAGCCTTTGACACTGTCATTGCAGTCCCAGATAACGCGAGTGATCACCTCGCCCGGGCCTGGACTGGGGCGTACGGTCGGAACTCCCATCCTGCGTCCGCCTGGCATCACTCCATCAAGGCAGTCGAAGCGAGCCTCCGGACGGTCGTATACCCGAACAACCCGATGGCGACGCTCGCTCACATCATTAGTGAGCTCAAGATTGGGCGATGGAAGCTCGAGGTGCGAGGACCAGCCCGCAACTACGCCATCGATCCGCTCATCGAAATGCTTGAACTCGTTTGGCCAGATCCGAACCGTCTTGACACCACCACGTCGGAACCGCCGGCTACAAGGGAAGAGGCATGCGCCGTCGTCCAGCTCGCAGTGGCGATCGTGCAGTGGGCTCGAGGCGGTCAAATCGTTAAGAGATAGGCAATGAAGACGGAGACGCGCGAACCGACGCCGACCATTTATCCGATCCGGCTCTGCCACGCCCAACTAACGGCTGACGAACGGCAAATTTAGGCGGCGTGCCGTTGCCGTTTGCCAGCCGTTATTCGGCTCTGCCTTCTCACCCGCCGGGTCCTCGACTTCCTCGACCGCGTTTAGCCGATCAGCAGCAAGATGGGCAGCGGTCACATGGCTACTGGGTCCCAGCCGCGCAGGTACTTGACGGACTGGCGGTACTCCCACTCGATGGCGTCCTTGAGCAGGTGGGCCAGCTGCCCGCCGCTGGTGATGCCGGCGATGTCGGCGACCCCGCCGCGGGTCCCGACCGAGACGACGAAACCTTTGTCGTGGAAGGTGAACGCCTCCAGCGGCCGGCCATCTAGCTCCGCGTCGAGGTTGCGGGCCGCCGTCTCGCCCTCCTCCAGTGCCACCTGCGCCAGCGGGGGCAGCACGTGCCCGCTGCGCGGATCCACCACCGAGGCAAGGTCGCCGGCGACGTAGATATCCGGGTGGTCCAGCACGCGGAGGTACCGGTCGACCTTCACGCGACCATTGTGGCCGGTCGGCAACCCCGAATCGGCTACAAGCTCGGGTGCTTTCACCCCACCAGCCCAGACGAACACACCACCCTCCACCAGCTGGCCGTCCTTGAGCCGGAAGCCTTCCTCGGTTGCGGTGGCGATCGCCGCGTTGGTGCGAACCTGGACCCCAAGGTCAGAAAGGATTCTGCTGGCCTTGTTGATCAGCTGGGGTGAGGAGCCGGCCAGGATGGTGGGGCTCGCCTCGACGAGCCACACGGCGGGCCGGTCAGGCGCCAGGCCGTGCCGGCTGGCTTCTGCGGGCAGCATTTCGGCCAGCTCGCCGGCCAGTTCGACCCCGGTGGCGCCGCCGCCGCCGACCACCACGGTCGCCAGACGGTGCTGCCGCTCTGGGTCGGTGGCTGCCGCGGTGGCCGTGAGCGCTGTCATGACCGCTGCCCACACCCGCTCGGCGTCGCTGGCCGAGTACAGCGACAGGGCGCGCTGGGCCAGGCCGATCCTTACAGCGAAGGACATCACGGACGCACTGTTCGACGAGCAGCAGTAAGCCCACCATCGGTCCGCGGCGCGCACTCTGGTCGGACCAGGCTATCGAGACGCCCTTCTCAGTGGATCAGAGTCAGGCATGCTCCAGCGCGCTGCGCGGCCCGCCGCGAGCGAGGACACGCGGCGCCAGGCCGGGCGAAGCCCGGCCCTCTCCTCTCACAGGGGCTCTCACTAACGGCGAGCGGCGGGCACTCGGGGAGCGTTCGATCTCGACTGGCTGGACGACGCTGGACCGTCACGAGTGGGGCGAACTACGGACCAACTACGGACCACGACGACCGAACTCGGCGCACCTCAATGGTCAACGATGGACACCAGCGATAAGTGGTTCAGGCTCGACAACCGTGGAGGCCCGATCTGGGGGTCAAGGGGTCGGGAGTTCAAATCTCGCCAGCCCGACCAAACCCGTCGACCCTTCCGACTTAGTCGGACCTGCATTTAACCGACATTCTTGCCACCCTTGATAACGCCGAGCGACGACGCTTGGACTAGCTACGGAGCACCAGGCCGAAAAGGCTGTCCCGGCGTTCAGCATGGCCTGCACGTCAGGATGCAGGTAGCAAGCCCTGACCGCCGGATCCTGATGTCCGGCGGCCCGCTGCACAATGTGCACATCGACGCCAGCGTCGGCCATCCAGGTCAGGGCGGTGTGCCGCTGCCGCTGCCTGACTGTGGCGTCCGGAGGGTCTGGCACGAATGCTGCTGGCGGCAGAGCGCCTGGCCTGCCTTCCTGAGATGTTGATCATCGTTTCTGGAATGTCGATCCAAGATCCGCGGGAGCAGCCCGGGTCGCAGTCGTGACGCCACCACAGGGGCCGGCGATGAGTCGCTCATCCTGGTCGCGGCCTACAGTGACTCGGTCGAGGGTAGGCTGAAGCGGCTCGACGATCGGGACTGTTTGACGCCGACGGCCCTTCGTCGTCTTCGTAATCAGTCCACCGCGACCTGGGTAGGTCGGCGCTCGCGTGGAGTTCGACGACAGTAGCTCGGCCACGATCTGAGCCGACGTTGTGTGCGATGAGCATTGGTCAGCACCGGTGCTTTGGGAGCAAGGTCAGCTTTGTGAACACCGACCGATGGTCGCTGGAGTCCGAGGTCTGCACCCGAGTGCTCCCAGGCACCACGGCGAAGTGGTCGTCGTAGAAGATTAAGTC
>DATLPF010000200.1:0-3551 GCA_035535875.1 Propionibacteriaceae bacterium | reverse complement strand
GCTTACGTCGCTGACCATGTGGTGCCACTGAAGGATTTGGTGAAGCACAATGCCGTCAATGAAGCCCCCAAGACCCAGGCCGTACAGCAGACCGGACACCTTCGACGGCGGCTGATTAACCATCCCAAGTGGCTTCGCGCGGCTACTGGGCACGGCGGCACCGTACCCCGCCATGTATGGGCTCAGACACGGCAAACCCAAACTGCCACCACGTTGGCAGCGGCTACCCGGACTGCGAGATTCTCATCGGCTGCAGGGAGGCAAGAGGCGGCGTTCGTGGTTGCGCTTCGAGCGAAGCCAGCCACGCTCTGACTCCACCAAAGGATTATTCCTCGACGTCCATCTCAACATCCGCAGGTCCGAACCGCCTCGCTGCCTGCAAGGGCTAAGACTTGCTCTCCTATGCCTCAACTGACTCACTGACGATCTCGCCATTCGCTGCCTGAGCTCGCCAACGCCAGCCGTCCTCAGCTCGGCAGAGGTGATCTTCATCGGCGCAATGGCTGCTATTCCAGGCGACCGATCCGCCATAGGCGACGGATCAGTCGACGACTGGCCGGTACACGGGTCTGCTGCACTAGCGGACGCAAGAACCCGGGGACTGTTATGCGAGGCACTGCACTCACCTTGACGGCCCCCAGGTGATCGACCGTAAGAATCTAACCAGCTCAGGCACGATGGCCTCGGGCGCGGGCCCGTGGTCTTGGCCGGAGAGCACGTGTCGCTGGGCGTTGGGCAGTGCGGCTGCGACGGCGTCGGCGGCCTCGGGAAGTCCGGGGAAGGTCTGGTCGCCGGAGAAAACGTCGGTGGAAACCGCAACAGGGGGCCAGCGGCTGCGCCAGTCGGGATCGGTCTCGATATCGTGGGAGGCCTTGTGGTCGTAGATGAGGGTGGGCGCAACCGCGACGAGGCCAGGCCACCACGGCGCCTGCGCCATCTCGTCGACTGCCTCAGCGGGCAGCCCGATAATTGCTGTCATGTTGTAGCGGGTCGCTTCGTCGAGCTGGCCGGCATCGAGCATTCGCTCGAGCGTGGTGATGTGCTCGGTGCCGTCGGATCCGGCGAAGTAGGGCGGCTCGTATAGAGCAAGCGCTGACACGTCGAGCCCCGCGGTCACCGCGGCGAGCGCGATTCCGGCGCCTGAGGAGCTTGTGTAGAGGGCGGCGGGCGCTCCGGTGGCTTCGATCAAGGCCGCGACGTCCGGCCACGACGACAGTCGGTGCCAGCAGTGCGCCGAGGCTCAACAGGGCGACCAGCATGGCGAGGGCTGATGTGACCAGTCCGACAGTCAGTGCGGCTCGCGCCCGAGTGCCAGCGACCGCGAAGCCGAGCGCGGCGAAGACCATCAAAACGACGTACCACCATGGCCATCGGGACTGCTAGCAGGCCACCAGGTGCTACAGATTTCAGGGGCTTGGGACTAGATCTGTGGAGATTACGGTTCCCGCGCCAACAAGTTCAGACGGGTGGGACATGAGCGGTTCCAGGAGCCGGCCGACCTCGGGCCCGAGGACCGACAACGCTGCCGCACTGTACTCCTCGCTCTGCCAAAGATTGAGCACCAGGCGGCGACCTGCTTGCAAGTCGACAACGACGGTGCCGACGTAGCCGGGCTGAGTCCGGTGGATCTGGTCAAACTGTTCCAGCGCGGGGGAAGCGGCCACCTTGATCTGGTCGAACGAGTTGAGTCGCACTATGGCAAACATCGTGGTCCTCCTGATCTTCGGTGTGTTCCTACAAGTTGCAGGCTAGGAGAGTGAACGCGTCTCGCAAGCGGAACCCCTGACGGCACCGTAGCGCGCAGTTCTCGATTTGCGGTGCTCAACTCAGCTCTCCTCCCGTGGCGTCGACGGCCGGCGCCCGCTTGGTCACGGTTGGCTCGTCGGTCGAGCGGCTCCCCTACCGGTGGTCTTGACGACGCCCATGATCGCGGCCTAGCCGGATCCGCGCGACCGCCGGCGAGCGCGTCCAGCTGTGGCGCTACCTCCACCTGCGCCGCCGCCGAACGCCATCGCCACGCCCAGCATGAAGCCGAAGTCGTACCAGTTGCCGTTGTTCTGAACCTCGTAGATATTGACTTCCGAGGTGAACAGGGAGATTAGGAAGGTGATGGGGCTGATCAGCCCTTGCCACAAGCCCAGCCAGAAGCCGGCCGGGTCCGGGCCGGTATCTACCATCGCGTTCGGCCCTGCGGCACACGCTGACAATGTGAGTAAGGCCAGGACCGTACCGAGCCCGAGATATGTGTGCGTTCCTCGCATGGTGATTACCTCCCATGTCAGTGAAGCTTGGTCATGCATTGCTCGACTAGGGCGCTAAGTCCTGCATCATCACCGATCACCCAGATACGGTCATCTCGTGTCGGAGCATGCCGCCGCACAAACCGTGCGCCGTTCCCTCAGCGCTACCTGCCGGGATTGTGGGTGCTTCGCAAACATTAACGGAGCTGGTTGCGTGGAGAGCTTCTCGCTGGAGTGACGGTCGCGGCATATCTGGTTCCTCAGGTGATGGCGTATGCGGAGGTAGCGGGGCTGCCGGCGATCACACGACTCTAGGGCAGCGGTCGCCCCGCTGGTGCTCGACGCGGTCCTCGGATCCTCCCGCCAGCTATTCAGTTGGACCGAGTCCAGCACCGCGCTGATGACCGCAGCTGCCGTCGCCACTCTCACGTCCGGTAATGAGCAGCGCTATGCGGAAACCGCAGCGGTGTTGGCGATTGCGGTAGGTGCAGGCTGCGTAAGGATGGCTAGCGCGGCTTGGCTTCTGGCCGACGGTCTGTGGGTCTGCGGTCACCTGCGCGCTGCGGGACTCGCTACGCGCGCCCTGGTTCTCACGATGTACGACGACGTAACCGTGCTGGCCGCGCTCCGTGCAGGGCGTACGGCTACACACTCAAGGAGCCGGACCGAACGAGATCGTCGCCGCCGTACGGTATCCGCTCGTGGAGAGGCACTCTTCGGTGCCGGGATCGCGGCGCGCATGCTTCAGCACTTCGGCCGCGCAGCGACTTCATCGCCCTTTCCCGAGCTCACCGAAGGTGAGACCGAGGTCCTGGGGTTGTTGGCCGCGGGGCCGCGACAACGCTGGGGTCGCGAGGCGCTTGCGGGTTAGCCCCAAGACGGTGCATAACCACGCATCCAACATCATCAGCAAGCTGCACGTCTCCGACCGGTCAGGAGCCATTCTCCGGGCACGAGACGTCGGCTTGGGCGAGCCGGGTCGGGCTGAATTACCCCTGCCGACTTGGTGTCAAGAAGCTCGAGTGCCATCATCGATGATCATCGACGATGAGTGCGCACGATGTCACTGATTCCCCCGTGGTTGCGACCACCCCGCGTCCGCGAGCGCCTAGCCTCATACCACCTGCGCCCAGACGTGCTGGACGCGGCGGCTGCCATGGCCTCTGACCAGCGCTCCGATATCTTCGTAGTCCGGCTGGAGGCCGCTCTCACTGATTCAGAGACCGTGCTGCGGATGATGGACGGGCGGCACGCCAGGGTGATGGGCCTGCTCGTGCTGACCAGCGAACGCATCCACTTCCGCTCCCGCCG
>DATLPF010000199.1:0-2787 GCA_035535875.1 Propionibacteriaceae bacterium | reverse complement strand
GCACGGCACGCGAGTGCCCATGCTCGAGCTGTCGGTCACCCAGTCGTGACGTCGGCTGAGCCCGGTGAGCAGTGGCGCTGGTGCTATGTCGACGAGGTCGGCGTATGACAGCGCCGGTTGCCGAGGGGCGGACTGAGCGGGTCACGCGGCCCGTGCTTCTCACCGTCGACGACGACCCGAGCGTGTCCCGTGCTGTCGCTCGTGATCTGCGCCGCCGCTACGGCGCCGAATATCGCATCATGCGCTCCGACTCAGGTGAGGAAGCGTTGCAGGCCATCAAGGATGTGGTGTTACGCGGCGAGCAGGTGGCGGCGATCCTGGCTGACTATCGGATGCCACGGATGAATGGGGTCGACTTTCTCGAGCAGGCCATGGATCTGGTTCCGCAGGCGCGCCGGGCCCTGCTGACCGCGTACGCCGATACCAACGCGGCAATCCAGGCGATCAACGTGGTCGATGTTGACCACTATCTGCTGAAGCCCTGGGAACCGCCGGAGGAGAAGTTCTACCCGATCGTCGACCAGCTGCTGGAGGCGTGGCAGCGGGAGGGCAGGGAACCCGAACACAAGATCAAGATCTTGGGCCATCCCTGGTCGACGGCATCGTATGACGTACGCGACTTCCTGGCCCGCAACATGGTGCCCTACCGCTGGTACAACGTCAGTGACCCCGACGGTGCTCGGCTCCTCGCGGCTGCGGGCGCCGACCTGAGTCAAGCCCCGGTGGTGATCACGAGTGACGGCCAGCCGCTGGTGCAGCCGAGTCTGGTCGAGCTGGCCAATGCGGTGGGCTTGAGCACCAATCCGCAGGGCGAGTTCTACGACGTGGTGATCATCGGCGGTGGCCCGGCCGGCCTGGGTGCCGCCGTCTATGCGGCCTCGGAGGGCCTCAGGACCGTCGTTGTGGAGAGAGCGGCGGCTGGCGGTCAGGCAGGCCAGAGCTCCCGGATAGAGAACTACCTTGGCTTTCCCGACGGTGTCTCTGGCGACCAGCTCACCGACCGAGCCAGGCGACAAGCGCAGCGCTTCGGTGCCGAGCTCCTGACAGCGCGTACGGTGGTCGGCCTCGAGGTCAGAGGTCCCGCACGACAGGTGCTGTTTGACGACGGATCCTCGGTGCTAGCGCATGCGGTCGTGCTGGCGACCGGAGTGAGCTATCGCCAGCTGACGGCAGCCGGCGCCGACGAGCTTGTCGGGCGCGGCGTTTATTACGGCTCCTCAGCGACCCAGGCCGAATCCTGCTCGGGTGATCACGTGATCATCGTCGGTGGGGCGAACTCAGCAGGCCAAGCAGCCGTCTTCTTCTCCCGGTATGCAACGAGGGTGACAATGGCGGTGCGCGGTGACTCCTTGGAGAAGTCGATGTCGTCATACTTGATCGAACAGATCGGCAAGATCGCCAATATCGAGGTTCGGCTCAACACCTCCGTGCAAAGCTGTTCAGGAGATGATCGACTCCAGTGCGTCACCTTTGTCGATCATGATGGAGGCCAGGAAGTGGTTGATGCCGGGCATCTCTTCGTCTTCATCGGCGCCGCGCCGTTAACCGACTGGCTGCCGCCATCGTTTGTGCGAGATGCGAGCGGCTTTGTGGTCACCGGCTCCGGGTTGACAGCGGGTGGCAAGCGGCCGGCATCCTGGGACCTGGCGCGTGACCCGTACCTGCTGGAATCCAGCATCCCTGGAGTCTTCGTGGCGGGCGACGTACGCGCCCAGTCCGTCAAGCGGGTCGCCTCCGCGGTGGGCGAAGGGGCCCTCGCGGTCACCTTGGTCCATCGCTACCTGGCGGAGCAGTAAGGAGTTGATCATGAGCGAACAGACCGTTGAGCCGGTGCGACTAAGCCCTTCAGAGCTGCGCACCCTGTTCCTGTTCGAGAAACTCGATGATGATCAGCTGGCCTGGCTGAGTGGGACCGGGTACTGCCAGGCCTGGTCAGGCGGCCAGTCGGTCTATAACGAGGGGGATCCAGCGACCTGTTTATTCGTCCTGCTGTCCGGAACGATGTCCATGCACCGCCGGGTGGAGAACACCGAGGTGGAAACCGGGCGCACCAACCAACGAGGCGTTTACTCCGGCGCGACCCAGTCCTTTGTCAAAGGCATGGCTGACCTGCCGTACTGGGGCTCCGCACGTGCCGTCACGGACTGTGATTTCTGGGTCATCGGTTCGGCGGAGTTCGGGGAGAAGTTCCGCGAGTGGTTCCCGATGGCCATGCACCTGCTCGAGGGCCTCACCACAGGCTTCCGATCAAGCCAGGCCATTATCGGCCAGCGGGAGCGGCTGCTGTCGCTCGGCCGTTTGTCGGCCGGGCTTACCCACGAGCTGAACAATCCGGCATCTGCCGCCGTACGCGCCACAGCCTCGCTGCGGGAATTGGTGAGCAGGATGCGACGCAAGCTCGCCCATCTGGCGACTGCCGACGTCGACCCGAAGGCTCTGGTGGCGCTCACCGATCTGCAAGAGGCGGCGGTAGAGAAGATGGCGAAGGCCGAAAAACTCACGCCGATGCAGGTCGGCGAGGCTGAAGACGTGATCACCGACTGGCTTGATGATCATGGGATCGACGATGGATGGGACCTGGCTCCCACCCTTGTCGCCGCAGGGGTCCATACCGACTGGCTCGATGAGATCACCACGACCATGCCCGGGACCCTCCTCGCCGATGGGCTGCACTGGGTGACTTACGCGTTGGAGACCGAGCAGCTGATGGTGGAGATCGAGGACTCCACAGGCCGGATCTCGGCCCTGATCGGAGCGGCCAAGCAGTATTCCCAGATGGATCGCGCG
>DATLPF010000198.1:0-6208 GCA_035535875.1 Propionibacteriaceae bacterium | reverse complement strand
GCGTGGCACGAGCCAGATCACGCTCGTTGTCCCCGCCGCCCAGCAGCAGCGCGCGGAGCCGGTTGGTTTGGGCGGTGGTGACCACGGTGAGTTCGTGGCGGGTGCCGAGCAGGATCCGCAGCGCCTCGCGGTCGCCGTCGGCTCGAGGTACCGGTAGCCGGTCGGCATCGAGGCGCAGCGCGGCGAGCACCGCGAGATGGGCGTCGATCGGGTCGGACTTGCCCTTTCCGCGGCGGGCCTTGCGGTTGGGCTGCTCGCACTCGATGACGGTCAGGCCGGCGGCAGCGACTGCGCGGGCCAGCCCGACACCGAAGCTGCGCGTGCCCTCGATCGACACGACCACCCGCGGCCCCGGCGCATGGTCGACGATCCAGGCCAGCAACTCGGCAAAGCCTGAGTTGTCATTGCTGATCTTTCGTGTCCCGATCGCAGTGCCGGTTGGGAGCGCGAGCTCCACTTCGTGGGTGTCGCGGTGGGTGTCGACACCGACGACGGCGTCGATGAGTTCTGCCAGCATGGGCACCGGCCTAGTCCTTCCTGTAGGGAGTGGGTCAACCGTCGGCACCGGCTTGGGTAGAGGTCACCGAGTGGCACATCTGTGATGGGTCACGCCCTCGAGCGGACAGGCTTCTGATCAGGCCAACTGGTGGGCCAGGCCGGTGTCGGCAACCACGACGGACAGGTCAGATGAAGGGCACGCCGAAGCGGCCGGATCCGTAGAGAGTCACATCGGGTCACCGACACCGAGCCTGCTGGTCCTCCACCCAGGAGCACCGCAACGACACTCACAGATCCGTAGGTAGATCTGGCTTAGCGCTGTGCTAAAGGCCTAGTCAGGCGCACCTTTGTCGAGCATTTGCCACCGAGTCAGAAGGTATTCGCCAGCAGCCCCGAGCCGTGTTGGTAGCACCAGCTCAGGGCCTTGATCCCGACTGCTGAGGAGACGAGACCCATGAGCAAGACACCATATTGGCCAACGGCCAGATCACCCCCACCGGCGCACTGCGAGTCGAACTGCAGGAGCCTGACGAGTTTCCGGCGACGATCTTGATCGTCTGGCCTCAGGCGCCGTCAGTAGTCGATCCGAGACGGTTCAGTGCAACTGCGAATGCGGTCGCACGCCTCATGACTACGGCCATCACAAAGCTGGCAGAAATCAGGGCATTCAAGCCTTAACACCAAAGTCCCAGTGCCCACCGGGTCGTCGAAGCGGGCGACGGTGATCTCGTTGACGTCGGCGACCGCGAGTCCGACGGCCAGCGCGGCCACCACCAGTACACCGACGCACCCGCGGCGCACGCAGCATGTTCCCCCAAGGCAAAGTGCTCGGCCGCAACGTAGAGGAGGCGCCGTCGTCGCCGCTTGAGTGGCGGGTACTCAAATTCGGTCAGGCTTTGTCGAACCGGGCACGGCGTCTGCGAAGAGTTGCGAGGATGTGCGCATGAAGCTCGGGGAGGGGGCTGGCGCGGTCGCCGCGGCCTTGGTGCTGGCAGCGTGCACGTCCAGCGGTGGCCAGACCTCGAATCTGAGCAAGGTCCCGGATGACGGTTGCACGGCCGTCGTGGTGGCGACCTCGTCCGAGAAGGTCAACCTCATGGAGGACCTGGGCCGGGCCTTCAAGCAATCGCCCGAACACAAGGCGCTGGCCACCTGCGCGTCGGTCGTGCCGATCAACGTCTCGTCAGGGGCGGGCGCACAGATCCTCGCGGCCGATCCCACGTCGTGGCCGCTGAAGGATCAGAACTACTGGCCGACGATCTGGTCCCCCGCGTCCACCGTCTGGACGGACCGCGTGGTCGCCGCCGGTGGTGAGCACCTCGTCGCCGGCGCCGAGTCGTTGGCGCGCACCCCGGTCGTGTTCGCCGTGCCTCAGACGATGGCGACCGCACTGGGTTACCCGGCCAAGCCGATCGGCCTGCCGGAGATCGAGAAGCTGATCTCGGACCCCGAGGGGTGGGGCAGCGTCGGCAAGCCGTTGTGGGGCAGCTTCAAGATCGCCAAGACGAACCCCAACACGTCCACCACCGGCCTGTCGGTGATCCTCATGCAGTCCTACGCGGCCAGCAAGAAGGCCAAGGACCTCACCGTCGCGGACGTGCAGAAGTCCGCCGCCTTCTCGCGGGTCTTCGAGAGCGGCGCGATCCACTACGGCGACACGACCGGCAAGGTCCTGCAGACGCTGTACAACGCGACCCAGAACGGCGCCAAGGGCTCGGGCTACGTCTCGGCCGTGGCCGTCGAGGAGGCCTCGCTGTTCAACTACAACGTGGGCAACCCGGACAGCCACACGGTGCAGCCGGGCGAGAAGCTGACGCCGCCGAAGGAGAAGCTGGTCGCGGTCTACCCGTCCGGCGGGTCGATGTGGTCGGACAACCCGGCGGTCGTCCTCGGCGCGCCGTGGGTGACTCCGGCGAAGCAGGCCGCGGGCCAGGCGTTCCTGAAGTTCCTGAAGACCCGTTCCGCGCAGGAACTGCTGCCCAAGTACGGGTTCCGGCCGCTGGACACGTCGGTCGACGTCAGCCAGTACCTCAACGCCGAGGTCGGCATCGACCCGGCCAAGCCGACGATCGCGCTGCCCGAGCCGTCGGCCGACGTGGTCTCGGCGGCAATCGACCAGTGGGCGCACATCCGCAAGCCGTCGGCGATCCTGGAACTGATCGACATCTCCGGGTCGATGGACGAGGCCGCCGGTGACGGCCGGTCCAAGCTGGACGGCGCCATCGACGGCGCCCAGTCGACGCTGGGCAACTTCCGCCGCAGCGACGAGGTCGGGCTGTGGGCCTTCACGACCGGCATCAAGAGCGACCACGGCGCGAACGTGGTGCCGGTGCGCGAGTTCGCGCCGCTGGGCGGTGACCGGGAGACGATGAAGTCCTCCGTCGCGGACCTGCGGCACACCGGCCACGGCGGCACGCCGCTGTACGACGCGGTCGCGACCGCCTACGACGATATGGTCAAGCACGCCGAGACCGGCCGGATCAACGCGATCGTCGTGCTGTCCGACGGCCAGGACACCGACTCGGACCTGTCGCTGGACTCTCTGCTCATCAAGATCGGCTCGTCGGCGAAGGAGGGCACCGCGGCCTCGCCGGTGCGCATCTTCACCATCGCGTACGGCAAGAGCGCGGACACCGGGTCACTGGGGCGGATCTCGAAGGCCTCCGGCGGGCAGTTGTTCGACGCCACCGATCCGACGAGGATCGACGCCGTCTTCGCATCCGTGATCAACAACTTCTGATACCCAAGGCAGCAAGCGTGTCCGACTACGACGTCAGTGCCGCCGTCAAGGCCCTCACGTCCAGCGACGTCTTCGTCGATGGTGAAGCGACCCTGTCGCATCAGTCCCAGATCGAGTCTGCGTTCCGAGACGACCACATCGCCGTTGCCGTGCTGCCGGACGGCGCCAACAGCACGCTCAGTGCCAGCCAGCTCGCGGACCAGATCAAGACCGGCACTGCGGGCAAGTACGACACGGTCATCGTCGTGATCGACTCCGGTCAAGACACTTACGGTGTCGCTTCCTCTCACGACGCATCAGCGATCACCTCGGCCCTTTACGGCGCCAACAACCCCGATGGGGGCGAGGCGATCATGGCGGCGTCCAACACGATCGCCTCGATCGAGCATCCGGTGCCGCGTGGCTCCGGCGGCGAAGACAGCGGGACAAATCTCGTCGTGATCGGCAGCGGCGTCCTCGGACTGGCGGTGCTCGGCGCCGCGGTGGTGTTCCTGTTCCGCAAGTTCGCCGGCCGCTCCCCCGCGGACAAGGTGTTCGAGCGACTGCCGGCCGAACTGCACCAGCAGGTGGTGGCGCTCAAGGAACTGACGGCCAGGCACGAGGCATTGCCCAGCGGCGGCCTGGGCTACCAGCTCGGACAGATCCTCGAGAACAGCACCGAACTGTTCGAACGGCTGGAGAGGAAGGGCACCCAACAGCAGGCCCGCGTCGCAGCCGTCGAGTACACCGACACCCTCGCCAAGCTGAACCGGGCGCTCGGCATCGACTACTACCTGGACATCCTGGCCAAGCCGGCGCTGTGGGAGGACTCCGACCGCCGGCTCAAGGAGGTCCGCGATGCCGTCGGCGCCACCCAGCAGCAGCTGATCAAGAACATCCGGCAGGTCAACGCCAGCCAGGACCTGGAGTTCCAGGTCGCGCTGGAATCCCTTGTCGGGTCGATGAATACGCCGTCCGTCGAGAGCATCTACACCACCAAGCCAGAAGGAGAGATCGAGTCGTGAACGAGCAGAACGGCGGCGCCGTCCCGGGCATCGATTTCAACGCCCTGCTGGGCGACCCCTCGACCAACCCCGAGCCGGCTACGGCACTGGAGAAGTCGCTCGCGGCCGTCACGCCCGAGGACGCTGCGGCGAGCACGGCGCAGGACGCACACTTCTCCTTCCGTGACCTGCTGACCGAGCAGCAGCGGGCCGACCTGGAACGCTCGGCCCCGGCCGTCGCGGAACAGATGATCAACGACCACAACGCGATCATCAACTTCGGCGCACCGGTGCTGGAGAAGCTCAGCGCGATGAGCACCCAATTGCTCGAGGCGCAGAAGGACATCAAGATCCCCGCGGCCGAGGCGATCGTCAACGACCTGCTCCGCGAGATCGACGGCTTCAACAAGAAGTGGCGCAACCAGAAGCTCGAGGACACCGTCCACAAGATCACCAAGTGGATCCGCCGCACGGCGTACTCGCTCAAGGCGCTGGCGCGCGAGGCGAAGCCGATCGCCGAGAAGATCGACCTCGCCGAGATCAAGCTCAAGGAGATGGAGCTCAAGCTCGCCGACAACGTCACGCGTGGGCAGCAGCTGCACAAGAACACCACCTCCACGCTGGAGGGCGTCGTGGCAGTCCTGGCCGCGCTCGAGCAGATCATCGACGTCGCCAAGCAGCAGTTCGCCGAGGCGGACGCGGCGCTCAAGGGGGCCGACGCCAAGGGCCCTGCGGACGGGCTGGTCTCGCTGGCCTACGGCGGCCGCACGGTCAGCGTGAACGAGCTTCGCGAGATTCACGCCAACCTCGCCGCCGGGGTCTCCGAGCTCGAGAAGACCTGGTTCGACTGGCGCCAACAGTTCTTCCTCGGCTACGCGCAGGCGCCGTCCGTTCGCAACCTCATCCTCGTGTCGGCGACGATGCAGCGCCGCTGCCAGGTGTTCCGCACGATGGGCCTGCCGTCGGCACGCTCGTCGCTGGCGATGTGGCAGCAGGCCGCGCTCGCCCGCGAGGGTGCCGAGATGAGTGACGCCATGCAGCGCGGCACGAACGAACTGATCAAGGGCGCGTTCGAGAAGACCGCCGACGCGGTCGAACAGGTAGCCAAGTCCGCGCAGGCGCCGGTCATCGCCGAGGAGACCGTCTTCGCGGTGATCGACTCGATCAAGCGGCAGTGCGAGGGCCTGGTCGCCGCCGACAAGTGGGGACGCGAACTGCGGGCCCGCAACCTCAAGGCGCTCGAAGCCGGCGAGCAGCAGATCGATGCCGACTTCACCGATTCGCGGCGCAAGCTCGTCCAGAGCGCCATGGCCGGCACGGCCGAGTCCGCGGTGACCCCGGCCCCGCTGCCCGAGGCCGACATCCTCGGTCAGTTGGGAGTCAAGTAGCCACCCACCGGATGGCAAGATCGACCGCCGTGCCGGGCGGTCGTCCCTCCCCAGGTGTTGCGCTGTGCAAGCGTTCAAATGGGCAAGCGAAAAGCGCCCAACCGGCGTTTCCGCTAGTCAGAGGCCTATAGCGCACCCGGAGGGATTCGAACCCCCAACCTTCTGATCCGTAGGTAGATCGGGCTTAGCGCTTTGCTAAAGGCCTAGTCAGGCGCGACTTTGCAGAGCATTCAGCCGCGAGTCAGAAGGTATTCGTCAGCGCCCCGAGCGGTGTTGGAGCACCAGCTCAGGGCCTTGATCCCGACTGCAAATGAGTCGAGACCCATGAGCAAGACAACCACATTGGCCAGCAGCCAGATCACCCCCACGAGACACTACGAGTCGAGCTGCGGGAGCCTGATGAATATCCGGCGCGATCTTGATCAACTGGCCTCAAGCGGCGTCAGTGATCGATCCGCGCCGGTTCGGTGCAACGGCGAACGCGGTCGCACCCCTCATGGCGAGGCCACACAAAATTGGCAGAGATCCGGGCATACAAGCCCTTGCGGTGGATTGTCGAGGAGCTAATGCGAATACTGCTACACAAAGTGGTAGCGACG